>CAZBEO010000095.1:0-12535 GCA_964490935.1 uncultured Verrucomicrobiota bacterium | reverse complement strand
CCTGCTTTGCATTGCCAATACCCGGGGTGAATTCGTCCGACTGAATAGGGAGTGGGAGACGACGCTCGGCTTTACCCTGGAAGAACTGGAAGGGCATTCGTTCCTGGATTTTGTGCATCCCGATGATATGCAGGCCACACTCGATACGATCACCAAACTGAGCAACCAGGAAGCCGTGCTAAATTTCACCAATCGCTACCGTGGAAGCGATGGAACCTATCGTCATTTGGAATGGCGCTCCATGCCGCGTGGTTCATTGGTTTATGCCGCCGCCCGTGACATCACCGCACGGGTATGCGCCGAAGAGGAGCAGGATAAACTCCGCGCCCAGCTTGCGCACGCGCAGAAAATGGAATCGGTCGGGCGCTTGGCTGGCGGGGTGGCCCACGACAACAACAACATGCTGCAAGCCATTCTCGGCAACGTGGAAATGGCGCTGGACCAACTCAAAGAGTCGGACACAGGCTATCCCGAATTGGTGGAGATTCGCCGGGCGGCGGAGCGTTCCGCCACCCTGACGCAGCAGTTGCTGGCCTTTGCGCGCAAACAGACGGTCATCCCCCGCGTGATGAGGCTGAACGTCGCCGTCGAGGGCACACTCAGCCTGATGCGGCGGCTGATCGGGGAGGATATTGACCTAGCCTGGCTTCCGTCCGAGGAGGTGTGGCCGGTGTGCATGGACCCGACCCAGGTGGATCAAATTCTCGCCAACCTCTGCGTGAATGCACGCGACGCGATCACCGGCGTGGGCAAGATCACCATTGAAACCGGCAACCGAACTTTTGATGAGGAATACTGCACCACGCACGCCGGATATCAGCAGGGTGATTATGTGAAGCTGGTGGTCAGCGACAATGGGATGGGTATGAATGCCGAGACGCGGGCCCGCCTGTTCGAGCCGTTTTTCACCACCAAGGTGGTGGGCAAGGGAACCGGACTTGGGCTGGCCACCGTGTATGGCATTGTCCGCCAGAACAATGGATTTATTCAGGTCTACAGTGAGCCGGATCAAGGTACAGCATTTCATGTGTATCTGCCGCGTTGCCTCAGGGCTTTGGAAGAGGACCCGCCGGAATGCCCGCCCGCCATTTCCGCTTGCGGCGGTGAAACCATTCTGCTGGTCGAAGATGAACCTGCCATTCTCACCATGACGGCCGCCATGCTGCGCCGTCTCGATTACGAGGTGCTGGCCGCAGGTACAACCGACGAGGCGCTCAGTCTGGCCGATACACACAAGGGAACCATTCACCTGCTTATGACGGACGTGATCATGCCCGATATGAACGGACGGGACTTGGCCGGTCTGCTCATGGCCGCGCACCGGGACATGAAGTGTCTCTTTATGTCGGGCTATACCGCCGACGTCATTGCGCATCACGGCACGCTCAAGCCCGGGGTGCATTTCATTCAGAAGCCGTTTTCCAAGCTCGATCTGGCCGCCAAGGTGCGTACCGTCCTGGAAAACTGACCAGCAATCCGTCAGTATGGGGTGTTGATGGGCCGCGATAGGTCATAAAAACCGAAGGTGTTGACGGGCCCTAGGACGTGGCGACGGATTGCTTATGGCAAACAGTAGTTTGCCGGGAAGTCGGGAGGTCCTCACGCAAAGGCATCGAGACACAAAGAAGAGAGAATACATTTTAACTGCGAAACACGCGAAAAGCCGCGAAAAAGAGAGAAAATGCAGGGATTGGCCACAAAAAACACCAAAAGGCACAAAAAAGAGAATGGAGTGTCCACGGATTACGCAGATTGCACGGATTGAGACTAGCAAAGCGGATATTTTTTTGGGGGGCTCTTCCCTCCGTGTTTTCCGTGCCCTCCAGTGAGCCCGCATCGCGGGGGAACGAGTGGTTAACCATTCTCTTTCACCACCCGCTTCGCTGGAGGGCACCGAAAACACGGAACCAGCATGATGAAACTCCAGTCTATCGTCTATGGTCTCCAGTCTATAGTCTCTCCCTTTCCTCTTTCTATGAGTTCTATGCGCTCTTTGTGGTGAATGCCCCTCTACGATTTCCGATTCCGATTGCGATAGCAATCCCGCTAAATCCCAACCACAGCCTACCCGCTGTGGTTACCTGACAGAAGGGCGGGCCCCAAGCCGCCCTTCTGTCAGTCGGGGTAGATTTTTTTGAAATCATCCACGAAGAGGACGTCCTTGAAATAGGGGGCGGCTATGAAGAGCTGCGGAGACAGCCGGCTGTTGACGGTCAGGTTGTCGAACCGGGAGGTCTCTTTGGTTTCAATTCCTCCGAAATTCATCGTGGCCAGGTGCAGGCAGGGAATGGAAACTCCGTTGGTGACTTCCAGAAACTGTGAGTAGTCGAAGCGGGCCTTGAGAACGGCGTGGTCGGGCGTGGTGAACAGCTCGATGCGCGCGAGGCGTCCGGACGTGTCTTGGCTGAGCAGGGCGTAGGCGGTTTCTGTTTTGCAGGCCGTGCGGATGGGGAATTCGGGAGTCGGGTCGGCGGGTGTTTCTTCAGCGTCTTTCAGGCGAAAAAGGTGGTCCATGGGGGTGGCAGGAATGGCACGCAGGGAGTTGAGCCAGTCGCCGTTTAATTCGGTGATGGGACGCGAGAAGCCTTTTTCGTCGCCGTCGACATGGTAATACATGCGTTCGCCGTCGGCCACGTAGCGGCGTTTGACGGGGCTGAAGTTCTGGACATGCAGATGATCGGGGCGCTGATAGAAGACGCGGCTGAGGATGCGTGTGGTGTGGCCGGCCTGTTCCGCCTCGCGCCGTACGCTGCAACTCAGGGTTTCGATGGCGTTGTATCGGGCGATGAGGGCTTCCACCACGGAGCCGGCCTCGACGGGTTGGCGGCAGGAGAGCACGACGAAGAGCAGGACGGTGAAATAGGCTGTTTTCATCATGGGTTGTTGAGCACTCCCTCTGCGTGCGGGTGAGTTGAGAGGTCGGCGGGACCCCGGCGCACGCAAGCGGGGGGCATCTTGTCGATCGGGGGCGTGTTTGTCAAATCGGATTGGGCTTGGATTGGAGCGGGGTTCGTGGCATACAGTGGGACGACCATTTTTTCCCTTTATGAAGAAGTTGTTCGTTCAGTATATCTGGCCCATTCGATGAGGCCAAGGCACAACAGCGTTTCGCTGTTGTTAACTAGCAGGATGGTGGGCCTAAAGCCCGACAACCTGCTAGGGCGAAAGGACGGGACGCGTGTTTGATTTGAAGAATTTTCTGGAGCGGCAGCGGTGCGAAGTGGATGCCCTGCTGGAACAGATGCTGCCTGCGAAAACGGAACGTCCGTCTGTGATTCACGAGGCGATGCGCTACAGCCTATTTTGTGGCGGGAAGCGGCTGCGCCCGATCCTGTGCTGGGTTTCTGCGGAGCTGTGCGGCGGGTCGGAGGGCTGCGCCGATGCGGCGGCGGTGGCGCTCGAATGCCTGCACACCTATACGCTGATTCACGATGATCTTCCGGCCATGGATAACGATGATCTTCGGCGCGGGTTTCCCACCTCGCACAAAGTGTATGGAGAGGCGCAGGCCATTCTGGCAGGAGACGCCCTACTGACCTTTGCCTTCGAAGTGCTGGCGGCTCGCCCGGCACCTGAGCCCTTCAGCCCGTGCGCTCTGATTCTCGAGTTGGCGTGCGCGGGTGGAAGCCGGGGCGTGATCGGTGGCCAGGTGGAAGACCTAGAGGCCGAGCAACAGACGCCGGATGAAGCAAAGCTGCTCTATATTCATCAACACAAGACGGCCCGACTCATCGAGGCTTCGTGCCGGATGGGCTGTATGGCGGCGGGCGGAACCGAGGAGCAGGCCGCCTCGCTGGCAGAATACGGACGCTGCTGCGGGCTGGCGTTTCAGATTGCCGATGACCTGCTTGATGTGACCTCGGATGAGGCCACCCTCGGCAAGCCGATCGGCAGTGACCGGCGCAATGAAAAAATGACGTGGGTGACGCTGCGCGGATTGGAAGCGGCGCGTGCGGAGGCACATCGGCTGGCCCAACAGGCGGTTGAAGCCTTGGCCGAATTCGATGCCGCTGCACGGCAGCCGTTGGAGTCGCTGGCGCGTTACATGGTGGAACGAGTGCATTGAAACGGAATTTCTCGGAGGTGCCTATGCGAATGATTGGACTGGTTCTGATGCTGCTTGGCGGTGTCTTGAATGCGGACGCGGGTTTTATTATTGAAGCGGACTATACCGATCATGCCCTCGCGCCCACGCCGGTTACACTGATGGTCTTTCTGGACCAGGGCGTGGTGAAGATCGCCACCTCCGCCCTGACCGGTTCCGAATCGGCCCTGCTCTACAACCGCGCCGCCGAAACCGTCCATCAGATTGACTATGACGACCGCACGTATCTCGAAATCAATGAAGCCTCGATGAACAAGGTGCAGCGGGGGCTGCAGGGCGTTTCCGATTTCCTGCGCGACGCCTTCGGCTATGCTGGAAGCGCCGAAGAGGCCCGCGAAGAGGCGGATGCGCCATCCGGCTTTCAGGTGCAATACACCAAACAACGCAAACGCATTGGCGCGCTGGACTGTGAACAGGCCCTGGTCTTTCAGCACGGCCTCAAAATTCAAGAGGTCTGGTTTGCGCCCTGGGAGCAGGCGGGCATTCAAAAAAGCGACTTGATGGACCTGATTAAGCTCGTGGAGTTTTATGAGCGCCTGTGGTCGTTTCCCGGCGCTTCGGCGCTGAGTCAGTCGCTGTTGCACATTCCGGTGGATGGGCTGCTACAATTGACGGGCTATCCGGTGCTGATTCGTATGGTGCGTCAGAAGCGCCCGCATCTGACGATTCAGTTGGGCGCGCCGCGGCGCGTGCCGCTTCGTGCGTCGATGTTTGCGGTGCCGGAAGGCCTCACCCGCGTTTGGCTGTGAGCCGGGCAAGCAATCCGTCGGGGGGTGGGTGTTGATGAGCGGTGAGGGGGCGTTGAAATAGAGGGTGTTGAGGTGCTCCAGGGCGTGGCGACGGATTGCTGAATGGCAAACAATAGTTTGCCGGGATGGGAGATGCGTGTATTCGGGAGGGACCTTGTCCCCAAGGCCCTTTGTATTTTTACGAATCCATTCCTTGGGGATTAGCCACAAAAAACACGATAAGCCACGAAAAAAAGAAGGGCAAGAATTTTACATGGATGAACAGGATGGACTAGATTTGGGGGGAACGAGTGGTTAATTCTTTTTTACAGAAGGTAGGGTTCATAAAACAAAAAGACATGGAGGCCCATGTCCCTCCCGCCGACTTTTGACCTCTGATTTCCGCCCCCCCCCTCTCTTTCCTTCGCGCCCTTCGCGTTCTTCTGTGAAAATCTCTTTCTCCCTCTCCCTCTCTCTCCTGGACGGTGCGCGGCTCGCGCGCCTCAACCGTCAACACATCCCTACGCCGGTGCAATCTCCCGCACCCAAGGCGTCGGAGCCCGACGCCCTCCAGTCCCTTCGTTCATTTTCTTTCGCACTCCCTGCGTTCTTTCGCGGCCAAGGCATGAAAATAGAACTCGCCAAGGCGGAATGCTTCGTATACAGAGCCGCCTTTCTTTTCCCGGTGGAGGGGCGCAGTGGGGCGGATGCGCCGGGGTTTGAGCTTGCCAAGACGGCATAAATGGACTTTAAATCAACTGTTTTGAATGAGAAATCGAGGAATTGATGCGTATACCAATGGCAAAAGATGGATGGCCCTGGATTATTGTACCGCTTTTGATCGGGGCGGTGCTTTGCTGGGCGGCGACGGCTTTGGCCGGCCCGGGTCGCATGTGGATGTGTGTGGCAGGTGGGTTCGCGCTAGCGATTTCGCTGTACATGCTCTATTTTCACCGCGACCCGACTCGCCACCCGCCGCAGGACCCGCAGCTGGTCTTGGCAGGTGCCGATGGCGTGATCCGCCGCGTCGAACACATGCCCGAGCCGGAATACATCGGCGGAGAGGCTGTGCGCATCAGCATTTATCTCAACCCGCTCAATGTGCATACCAATCGTATGCCGATCGCTGGTACCATCAAGAAGCTGGGCTATACCCCCGGCAAGCATCTACTGACCATCCTGAATTCGGCATCGGAGCACAATGAGCACAGTACTATTTTGGTGGAGAACGAACGGACGCGATGCCTGATGCGGCAGATCGTGGGGCCGATCGTCCGGCGCGTGGTCTATTGGCTGAAGGAAGGCCAGACCGTGGGCGCGGGCGAGGTGTTCGGCATGATGAAGTTCGGTTCCAGACTGGATACCTACCTGCCGGTCGGCGAGGTGGCGGAGGTATGCGTCAAGCCAGGGGATAAAGTGACGGCGGGGCTCACTGTGGTGGCCCGCTTGAAACAATAAGGGGAAACCGTTTTATGAAAATTCGATATGTGATTCCGTCTTCCGTGACGGCGGCGGCGCTGATCGCTGGGTTGTTTTCTATTCTGAAGAGTATCGAGGGCGATTTTATGCTGGCCTCCCAGTTTATCATGCTCTCCATGATCCTCGACGGGCTCGATGGCAATATCTCGCGCTGGATCAAAGCATCGAGCGCCTTTGGCGCGGAGCTGGATACGTTTGTGGATATCACCAGCTTCGGAGTGGCACCCGCTATTCTGGCGTATCAAATTATGTTCAAAAATCTCGGAACGTTCGGGCTCGTCTTTGTGTCGCTGATCGTGCTTTCCGGGGCGCTGCGGTTGGCCCGGTTCAAGGTGATTGATCCGCATCACGGGCAGCACGGCTATACGGGCCTGCCGATCACCGTGAATGCCGGCTGGATCGCCATGGCGGTGTTTCTGAGTGAGAGCGGCATGCTCGATGAACGCTTTTTTAGTCTGGCCAAAGGGCCCGGTGCCGCGCTGGTGTGGTCTTGCTCGCTGGCCATGGTCCTGCTGCAAGTCTCGCGCGTCCATTATACGAAGCCGACAAAGGGCGTGGTCTGGTTTGCCTTCTGCTGTTTTGCCGTGGCGATGCTTTTCCTTCACGCGCATGTCGCGGTGGGCGCGGCGTTCGGCATGGTTGTGTATGGCTTTGTCTACACCTTTGTGATGCCGTTGCTGCCTAAACATTCCGTCATCCTCGACGAAGAAGACGACGAGGAAGAAGCCGCAGAAGACATTCGCTACCCGTGAGCACATGCCCCTCCTTCAAAGCATCGTATTGGCCCTGATTCAGGGCGTTACCGAATTCATTCCGATCAGCAGTTCCGGGCATCTGGTGCTTGTGCGCGAATGGTTTGGCTGGTCGGATGAAAACGGGGTGTTTTTCGATGTGGTGCTCCATGCAGCCAGTCTGCTGGCCATTTTCGTATACTTTTTCCGCGACTGGCTTCAGATGCTGTTTGCGGCGGTGCGTTGGCGTGATGATGCGCTGAAGGCAGACCGTCTGCTGCTCGGGCAGTTGATCGCGGCCACCATTCCGATGGCGCTGCTGGGCCCTTGGTTGGAGCCGTACATGGATGTGTTCCGTCGGGGCGGGGTGATTGGGTTGATCATGATTCTCACCGCCCTCTGGTTTCTTTTTTGCGAATGGCGTCCTGCCGCAAGGCGAGAGAAGCTCACCTGGGGCGCGGTGCTGCTCATGGGGTTGGCGCAGGTGCTGGCCGTGCTTCCGGGGGCCTCGCGCTCGGGGCTGACCATTAGTACCGGCGTGCTGGCAGGGCAGCGGCGCGTTCACGCCGCCCGATTTTCCTTTTTCATGGTGGCTCCCATCATTGTAGGTGCCCTGATCCTGAAATCCCTGCGCCTGCCCAGCGAGGCGCTGAACGGGATGCTTTGGCCCCTTCTGACGGGCTTTGCGGTATGTTTTTCAACCAGTCTGGCCTGCATTCACTTCTGCCTCGGGCTGTTCCGCCGCTATTCTCTCTCCATGTTCGCCTTTTACCTGATTGGAATGGGCGTCGCTCTCCTCCTGTGCAATTCGTCGCGGTTTTGGTTTTGATGAGGCGCGAGAGGGCATAAAGATCGAGGGTTTTGATGCGCCATGGGGCATGGCGACGAATTGCCTAAGGCAAACGATAGTTTGCCGGGAGATGAGCTGAGGGAATAAGGGGGTTTGGGAGGGGAAACCACTAATGGGCACTTCGCGACATCCGGGAGGGAGAGATTCTCTCGCAGAGGGCGCGGAGGGCGCAAAAAAATCGGGAGAGGGAGAAATTGGCAGCGAAAGAACGCAAGGAGCACATGGAAAGAGGGAAAATACGGAAGAAGGGGGTCCACAGATTACACCGATTTCCACAGATTGAGACTGGCAAAGCGGCATTTTTTTTGGAGGAATACCCGGAAGGTCGCGAAAAGGGGAGAAAATGCAGGGATTGGCCACAAAAAAACACGATAAACCACAAAAAAAGAAGGGAAAACCACTAGTCGGCACTAATCTTTTTGTGTGTTTTTGTGTTTTTTGTGGCTAAAACACTCTCCCCCGCAGTCTTCTGTCTATAGTCCCCGGCCGATGGCCTGTTATCTCCCCCGCTCGCCCTCCATTCATCCCATTAGTGAAAATTAGTGTAGATTAGTGGTTCGTTTCCCCTTTGTGCTTTGGTGCCTTTGTGTGAAAATCTCTCCCCCTTTCCATGAGTTCTATGCGCACTTTGTGGTGAATTTTCCCTTCTTCCTCCGCGTTCTTCGCGTGCTCTGCGAGAGAATCTCTCTTCACCCCCTGAAAATAACGTATTTTTTGTGATATTGTGTTGCGCTTGGCCCCCAGAAAAACCTACTATCTACCTTTCGGATATTCTGTACGCGCCTACGTGTGGCACGGGGTTCTCCCGAGGTCCTTTGCACGTTGAAATTCATGTGCGCAGCACACAAAAACGGGTTGATTGATTATGAGTATGGATGAAGAAACGCAGATGGATGAAGCCAAGCGCGCCAGCGGCGCCAAGTATGACGCCACCACCATTACCGTGCTGGAAGGTATTGAAGCCGTCCGCAAACGCCCCGCCATGTATATCGGCGATACGGGAACCCGAGGGTTTCATCACTGCGTCTATGAAGTGGTGGACAACAGTATCGACGAGGCGCTCGCCGGTTTCTGCACGCATATCGAAGTGATGATCAACGATGACGGCTCGCTCAGCGTAAACGACAATGGGCGCGGCATCCCGGTGGATATTCACGCCACGGAGAACAAACCTGCCCTGGAAGTGGTGATGACCACGCTGCATGCCGGTGGCAAGTTTGATCATGCCTCCTACAAGGTTTCGGGTGGGCTGCATGGAGTGGGTGTTTCCTGCGTGAATGGCCTCAGCGAATGGATGGAAGTCGAGGTGCGCCGCAACAATGAAGTGTACCACCAGCGCTATGAGCGCGGCGTGCCGGTGACCCCGCTGGTCACCATCGGAAAAACCCGAGGCACCGGGACGAAAGTGACCTTCCGTCTCGACAGCACGATCTTTTCCTGCTCGGAATTCAATTGGGATACGCTGGCTTCGCGTCTGCGCGAGTTGGCCTTTCTGAATCGGGGCATCAGCATTAAGCTCATGCAGGATGAACCACCCCGCGAAGAACTCTTTCAGTATTCAGGCGGCATTGCCGAATTTGTGAGGCATCTGAACACGGCCAAAACCCCGACGCACCCCGATGTCATTTGCTTCGAGTGCGAAAAAGACGGGATTGCGGCTGAAATCGCCCTGCAATACAGCGATGCCTACACCGAAAATATTTACTGTTTTGCCAACAATATCAACACCATCGAAGGGGGTACGCATCTGAGCGGCTTCCGCTCGGCCCTCACGCGCACGGTCAATCAATACGCGAAAAACAACAAACTGATCAAAGACGACAAAGAAAACATGAGCGGCGAGGATATCCGCGAAGGGCTTACCGCCATTATCAGCGTCAAGGTGCCGGAGCCTCAATTCGAAGGGCAGACCAAAACCAAGCTGGGTAACAGCGAGGTCGAGGGTATCGTGCAGCAGATCGTCAACGAGGAGCTCGGTACTTATTTCGAGGAGCATCCCTCCGTCGCCCGCCAGATCATCGAGAAAACCGTGCTCGCCGCCCGCGCCCGCATGGCCGCCCGTAAGGCCCGCGATCTCGCTCGCCGAAAAGGCGCTCTCGAAAGTGGTTCCCTGCCAGGCAAGCTGGCCGACTGCTCCAACCGCGACCCCGCCCAGTGCGAGCTCTACATCGTGGAAGGCGACAGTGCCGGTGGCTCCGCCAAACAGGGGCGCGACCGATCCTTCCAAGCTATCCTCCCCGTGCGCGGAAAGGTTCTTAACGTCGAAAAGGCCCGCCTCGACCGCGTCCTCAGCAATGAGGAAATACGCACCATGATCACCGCCATCGGAACCGGCATCGGCACCGATGATTTTGACATCAAAAAGGCCCGCTACCACCGTGTGGTGATCATGACCGATGCCGACGTTGATGGCGCGCATATCCGCACCCTCCTGCTCACCTTTTTCTATCGGCATATGGTCGGGCTCATCGAAGAAGGATTCGTCTATATTGCCCAGCCGCCTCTCTATCGAGTGACCCGAAGGAAAAAAGAACACTATATCGACAGTGAGGAAACACTCACTCGCATGTTGCTGGAAATTGGGGCCGACGGAGTCATCCTCCAGAATCTCGAAGGACAACGCATCCTCGAAGACGCGGAAATGCTGCCTTTCCTGAAAGAAATCGCTGAGATCGAGCGCATTTCCGACCGTATGCGCCGTAAAGGGGTGGATTTTGCCGAATATGTGGCGCACCGCAATCAGGAAACCAGAAAATTCCCCCAATACAAGGTCATTGTGGAACGTCCCGAACAGAACGCGGAAATCTACTACGTGTTCAGCGAGACGGAACTGCAGGCCCTGCGCGAGCGTGTCGAGGCCGAGGGGAATGGTCAATTGGAAGTGGACGCCGGCGTGGAACCCGTGGCCGACGATCAGCCCTCCGCGCATTTCCGCTGGGTCGAGTTGTTTTCTGCCGAGCGGCTTCAGCGTCTGATGTTGGCCTGGAAAGAACGCGGCTTCAACAGCTCCCAGTTCTTCCATTCCGAGACGCCGCTCTTCCTGTTGGCCGAAGGCGAAAAGCCGGGATTGCCCCTTCATTCGCTGCGGGACTTCCTGATCGCGCTGCGCGAGCAGGGCCGCCAGCGTGTGAGCATCACCCGCTACAAAGGTTTGGGCGAAATGAATCCCGAACAGCTTTGGGACACCACCATGAACCCCTCGAACCGACGTATGACGCAGGTGGTCCTCGAAGACGCCGTCAAGGCCGACCAGATATTCACCATCCTCATGGGCGATGAAGTGCCCCCGAGACGCGCGTTTATCGAGGAAAACGCCCTCAACGTGCAGAATCTTGATATTTAACCTTCGCAAAGCAGAACAGGGTATCCCATGAAGTACGAAAACGAGCGCCTAGACCGAATCAACATTGAAGATGAAATGCAGCGAGCCTACATTGACTACTCCATGAGTGTCATTGTTGGGCGCGCGCTGCCGGATGTGCGTGACGGTCTGAAACCCGGCAACCGTCGTATCCTCTTTGCTATGAAGGAAAGCGGCTGGACCCACAACAAGGCCTTCGTCAAATGCGCCAAGGTCGTCGGCTCCGTGATCGGTAATTACCACCCGCACGGGGATTCCGCCGTCTACGACACCCTCGTCCGCATGGCCCAGGATTTCTCCATGCGCTACATGTTCATCAACGGGCAGGGAAACTTCGGCAGTATTGATGGGGACCGCGCTGCCGCCTACCGATACACCGAATGCCGCCTCATGGGTTTTGCCGAGGAAATGCTCGCCGACATCGAAAAGCGTACCGTGGATATGCGCCCCAACTTCGATGAATCCCTTCAGGAACCCACCGTACTGCCCGCCCGCGTGCCCAATCTGCTGGTCAACGGCTCGACCGGCATTGCCGTCGGCATGGCCACCAACATCCCCCCGCACAACCTCGGCGAAGTGGTGGACGGTGTGATTCATCTCATCGACCATCCCGATGCCTCGGTCACCGATCTCTGCCGCTTTGTCACCGCGCCCGACTTCCCCACCGGCGGCCAGATACGAGGCGTCAATCCCATCCGTGAATTCTATGAAACCGGACGCGGACGCATCAAACTCCGGGGCGTGGCCGAAATTGAAGAGAATGACAAGGACAAGGACCGCATTCTCATCACCGAAATTCCCTACACCGTCAACAAGACCTCCCTCATCCTGAAAATGGCCGCGCTCGTTCACGAAAAGGTCCTCGAAGGCATCTCCGACATACGCGATGAATCCGGCAAGGAAGGCATACGTATTGTCATCGAACTCAAGCGCAATGCCGTACCCACCATCCTCCTCAACAAAATCTTCAAACACACCCAGCTCGAAATCACCTTTGGCGCCATTATGCTCGCCATCGACCACGGGCGCCCGCGCACCATGAACCTCAAAGAGGTCATGGAATGCTTCATCATCCATCGCTTCGATGTCGTCACCCGCCGCATCACCTTCGACCTCGAAAAAGCCGAGGCACGCGCCCATATCCTTGAAGGCTTCCGCATCGCCATGGCCAACATGGACCAGGTCGTGCGCATCATCCGCGAATCCAAAGACCGCGAAGAAGCCCAAAGTGAACTCGTCGTCCGCTTCGGATTCTCCGAAATTCAGGCCAAATCCATCCTC
>CAZBEO010000094.1:0-12683 GCA_964490935.1 uncultured Verrucomicrobiota bacterium | reverse complement strand
CAACTTTCTTACTAAAACTTCACTTTCCAAACCCGAAATCCGCTAAACTGTTACCTGGACAAATGCAAATCATCGGGGTCACACCGTAAATATTCACTTCTCGACTGGACAAATGCCTGTTGCGGGACTAAGAAAGTGATATGCCGAGATCACCCAGGATAGAATTCGACCACGCGATTTACCATGTAACGAGTCGTGGTAATGCGAAAAAGGCACTGTTTTTTACCGACGCTGACCGACAACGCTTCATCCAGCAATTACAGGACAATGTGGATAATTACGGGGTGATTCTCTATGCGTGGGTTCTGATGCCGAACCACTTCCACCTTGTTTTACGAACACCCCGAGGGAATTTGAGTCGATTCATGCAAAGACTTAACAGCAGTTACTGTTTGTACTTTCGATATAAACACGACGCCCCGGGACACGTGCTTGGAGGACGATACAAGGCTCGTTTGATTGAGAGTGAGGACTATCTGCTGACGGCAACACGGTATGTGCATTTGAATCCTGTAAATGTCGCCAAGCAACAAGAATTGAGCGTGAAGAGCCGGATCAACTATTTGGAAGCCTACCCATGGAGCAGTTATCCTGCCTATGTGAATTCGAGACTGCGGACGGATTGGTTAAGCGAGCGAGTGCTGCAACTGTATGGCAATACTCTACAGGCAGCACGGCGGCGTTATCGGACGTACATGCGTGCCGCCATAATGAAAACAGATGAAGCTTCAGTCCGCCTGATGAATTCCAATGCCTATGCCGTTGGGAGCGCTTCGTTTGTGGCGAGAACCAAAGAGCTGTTAGCGGAACGGGTAACCGGAGAGCCCACAGATGCAGATGTGGAGTTGCCCCACCTAAAGATAACGCTTGAAGAGATTGATCGTCTCGTGTGCGACAGCTATGGCATTGAGATCGAACATCTGCGTAAGCACGGGCTGATGGTGGGCACCGCTAAAACGATGGCGATAGAATTGGCCATTAGACACAGCGGGGAAACGATGCGAGCTATCGGCCAACATTACGGAGGCATCAGTGGTCAAGCCGTGGCAATGACGCGCCAGCGTTTCCGGAAGCTTGATGGGGGTGAATGGGCCTTGCTGGAACGACGACTGAAGCGGAATTATAAGGGCAAGAAGTGAATATTTACGGTGTGACCCCGATTCTTCTTGTGTTGTGCATGACGGGCGGGGCACGCGCTGCGGAAGCACTCTCGCTCGAACTGCCTGCCGCCATGGAACAGGCCATTCAATACAATCTGCGTCTGGCACAAAGCGCCCTGGCCATCAGCCAGGCCCGACTCGGAATCGATGATGCACGCGCCGCTTTCACCTTCCAACTAACACCCGAAGTCACCGGAAGTCTCGGCAGCGATAACAACCGCTGGCAGACCGGCCTCGATGTCTCCCGTAAATTCTCCTCCGGCGCAAAAGTCAGCGTGGGTGGGCGTGTTCGCGAAACACGGCAAACCGATGGCGAAAATCTCTGGCGCTCCTCCATCCGCATTGACGCCAACCAGCCCCTCTTCAGCCAGTTCGGACCGCTCATCCATCTCGAGCCCCTCCGACAGGCCGACGATCAACTCATGCGCGAACAACGCACGTGGGAAATGCAGAAGGCCGACCTCATTCTCGATGTCGTTAAAACCTTTGAGGATCTCATCAGCCTAGAACAGCAAATCAAATCCGACGAGGCCTTCTTCCGCCGTACCGACGCCCTTTGCCGCCTAACCCGCGCCCGCGAAGCCCAGGGCCGCTCCACACGGGTCGATTCCCTCCGCGTGGAACTCCAGCGAGGCCAGGCCGAAGGCCGCCTCGAGAACAACCGCGAACGTCTCTTCACCCGCAAACGCGACCTCGCCGAACTCCTCGGCCTGCCTCAGGATACGCCACTCGAACTCGTCCCTCCACCTCTCCCGGACATCGAGACCCCGCCTCCCGAAGAAGCCATTCAAACGGCCTTCGCCAACCGCCTCGACTACGCTCAACTCCTGCAGGATTACCGCGCACGCCGCCGTGCCGCCCGTATAAGTAAGCGCCGCATCCTGCCCGATGTCTCCCTCATCGCATCCGCCGAACGCTACGATGAACAGGAGTCCTTCTCCGAATCCACCCGTCTTGCCGAGGATACCTGGACCATCGGACTGAGCGGCGATTCCGACCTCTTCAAACGACACGAACGCATCGCGCTGCGTCAGGCCGAACTCGATGAAGAATCCCTACGGCAACTCATCGACATCAAATCCATCACCATCACCCGCGAAATCCTGCAGGCCCTCTCCACCTGCCGCCGTACCCGCTCAGAAGCCGCCATCCAAAAACGTAATTATCAGCTCGCCACCGATCGCGTCACCCTCGCCCGACGTCTCTACGAAGCCGGACGAGTGGATAACTTCTCCGTCACCGACGCCGAAGACGCCTTCATCAAGGCTGAGATTCAGCTCCTGGAAGCCCGCTCCGCCTTTGTCCTCTCCGGCTACCAACTGCTCAATCAGATGGGCACCCTGCTCGAGGTTCCCGGCAACCTGAAACCCAATGGATATGTACCATGAAAAAACGCCTTCTCTCCATTCTCCTGATTCTCTGCCTGGCGGCGATTGCTCTGCTCTATGCCCGACGCCATAAAGCGCCGGAAGAAGCCGCCGTGGCCATCGCACAATTCGCCCCCTTCGAGCAATGGACCTCCTACGAAGGTATGCTCGAATCAAAATCCGTGAAGGTCATCATGTCGAAGTTCCGTGGCCAAACCACGATTATCCAGCTCGCTCAGGAAGGAGAAACCGTTTCCGAGGGCGATCTACTCGTCGAGTTCGACAGTGCTCAGCTCGCACGCGACATCGTCAAACTGGAACACGACGTCCTCTCCGCCGAATCGGAATGGGACAGCCTTCAACACGCCGAACTGCCCCTGGAAAAGGCCGATCTGGCCGGCCAGATTACCGAGGCCCAATACCTCTACGAAACAGAAAACACCTTCCTGCAGGACAGCCGGGAACTCCTCAAGGACGCCCTCATCTCCCCGCAGGAAGTCGCGCAACAGGAACACAAGACGGCCAGCCTCAAGGCCCGACTCGATCAACTGCAAGTCCAATCCCGCCTAACCGAAGCCCACCTTCACCCCGCACGCCTGCGCCGAGCCGAATCCCAGCTTGACGCCCTGAAAATACAACTCGACGAAGCCCAACGCCAACTCGAAGAATGCACCATACGCGCGCCTGCCTCCGGCATGGTCACCTACAACCCCCTTAATATCGGTGGCGAATACCGAACCGTCCGCGTAGGCGATGCCGTCAACCAGAACCAGCCCTTCATGAGCATCCCCGACATGACCAATCTCACCGTCGCCTGTTACGTCCCCGAATCCGATCTCTCCTTTGTCCAACCCGGCTTCCCCTGCCGCATCACTCCACTCGCCTTTCCCGATCTCTGCATCGAGGGCGAAGTGGAAACCGTCGGTGCCATGGCCCAGCGCCTACGTGGAAAACCCGGCTGGCAGAAATACTTCTTCGTCGCGGTGCGCATGAACCGCCACGACCCACGCCTGCGAACCGGACTCTCCGCACGCGTGGACATCTGTTCCTACGTCACGCCGAACGCACTAGTCATCCCGCGCGCCTCCGTGGTTTGGGAAAACGACCAACCCGCCTGCCTGCTGGAAACCGGCACCCCACGCCCGGCGCGCCGCAGCCTCACCCTCGGTCACGCCAACCCGTTTCAGTATGAAGTACTCGAAGGCCTGAAGGAGGGCGACCGCATCCTCCTGCCATGAACAGAACTCAACCCATCCTCGCCATGCATCACGTGGGCAAATCCTTTGCCACCGCCGTCGGACCCGTCCGCGTACTCAACGACATCAACGTCACTATTTATCCCGGCGATTTCGTCGCCCTGTCCGGCCCCTCCGGCTCCGGCAAAACCACCCTGCTCAACCTCGCCTCCCTGCTCGATCATCCCACCGAAGGCGATATTCTCTTCGACGCTCAACTCACCCGCACGCTCTCTCCCGAAACCCTCGCCATGCTCCGCCGCGAAAAAACCGGCATGGTCTTTCAGCATTTTCACCTGCTCAGCCGCCGCACCGCCCTCGAAAACGTTGCCTTCCGCTTTCGCTACGCCCCGGAAGGCCGCACCGAAGCGCACCGCCTTGCCGCCGCCGCACTCGACCGCGTGGGGCTCGCCGCCGTCGCTCATCGTACTGCGCGCCTGATGTCGGGCGGCGAGATGCAGCGTACCGCCATTGCACGCGCCATTGCCAAGCCGCCCCTCATCCTTTTTGCCGATGAACCCACCGGCAACCTCGACTCCGAAAACACCGCACGCATCATGGAACTCTTTCAGCAGATCAACCGCGAAGGCATCGCCATCCTGCTCGCCACCCACAACAAAGCTCTGCTTCCCTTCTGCTCCCGCCACCTCATCTGCACCGACGGGCATATCATCGAGGAGACCCTCTCCGCATGAACCTACCCATCCATCCCATGCTGCGCGACATCGCCGCCGGCCTACGCAGTCACCCCGGGCGCACGCTTCTTTCCTTCCTCGGCATAGCCGTCGGTGCCGCCGCCCTTTCCATCCTCTGGAATGTTACCGACGCCCTACGACTCAAAGCCTCTCAAATGCAAACCGACTTCGGCGTGAACACCTTTTCAATCATTCGCCCCCCCGACGACTCCGGCGAGCGCCGCCCCATCCGTCGCGCCCATCTCCGCCTCCTCGCCGCAAATCTACCCGGCACCGCTGTATCCGGGTGGCAGGCCTATCCCCTCGAATCCGATACCGGACGCAACCCTTATCGTCTCCTCATCACCGATCAGCATCTCCCCGCCGTCCGCCCCTGGAAACTAACCGCCGGACGCTTCATCGACCGCACCGACATCGCCCTGCGCCGACCCGTAGCCGCACTCTCCAAGACACTCGCCGACCGCGAAAACATCCGACCCGGCGATACCTTTTCCATACGCCTGGCTCCCTTTACGGTCATTGGCATCATCGATACCGGCATGACCTCCCTCGATACCTCCGACTTCAACACCGCCCTTTCCGCAGGCGAGCGCGCCGCCTTCATTCCCTGGTCCCTCGCGCCCAACTGGGTCACCGACTATGTCCCTCCCGAAGAGAGTCTCGACGCCGTATTCGTCCGCGCATCCACACCCTCCGCCATGACCCGCGAACTCGCCACGGCACGCGCCCTCTTCGCCCAACCCGACCACCTCGTACCCGATGCCGAATGGATCACCCCCGAAACCGTCACCCAACGTATACGCCAGTGGCAGCACCTCATCGAATGGTCCGCCGGCGGCATTGCCCTGCTTTGCCTGGCTCTCGGCGGAGCCACCCTGATGAGCCTCATGGTATCCAACATCACCGAGCGCATTCCCGAAATCGGACTGCGCATCTCCCTGGGCGCCTCCCGCGCACACATCGTACTGCTCTTCCTCCTAGAATCCCTCGCCATCACCACGCTCGCCGCCCTCGCCGGAGCCCTCACCGCCCGAGCCACGCTGCTGCTCTTTCGGGCGCACCTGCCCATACCGCTCTCCTTCACCGCCGCATCGCTCTTCCTGCCCGTGGCACTCACCGTCGCCCTCGGCGCCCTTTTTTCCATCTGGCCCGCCCTCATTGCCGGACGCATCTCCCCTGCAGAAGCCCTACGAAACGACTGAAATTGCGCAGGAACACTGCTTGACGCTGAACCGTCCTTTTGGGTACCTTTCACAACTGCTGGACTAAATGTTATCTGTCCGGGATCGGCTGCCAACAGCCGCCAACCAAAATCGAGGAGTAGCTATGAAATTGTTTCGTATCACGAAAAGTCGCGCCTTCACCCTGGTGGAACTGCTGGTTGTTATTGCCATTATCGGCATTCTCGCCGCCATCGTGATGCCCGCCATCAGCACCGCCCTCCTGCGTGGCAAGGTATTGGCCGTCTCCGCCAACGGACGCAGCCTCTACCAGATGCTCATCCAGAAACAGACCGAAAGCATCTACACCACCACCTCCACCTTCTGGCCCATTAAAGGGGCCAACGATCCCGGAAAAGGTGAGTTCCAGAACAGCACGGACTACTTTAAATACATGGTAACCAATGGTACCATGAACGTGGCCTTCAGCTTTTTCGCGGCACCCGGCATTCCTTCGGCAGGCGGTGCAGGCGACTTCGAGGCCGACAACAACGCTTGGATGATCACCAGCGATGCCGAAAATCTCCCCGAAACCACCCCCCTCTTTATGACGAAGAACCTCGGCACAGCCTTTACCGAACTGAATGGCACGATCCCCGTGGAGGGCGACCGCTTCAATGGCACCGGCCAGCCCTTCGGCAACCAGGCCTTCGTCTTCACCACACGCGGCGGCGCCAGCTATTCCCTCATCAAAGACGATCTGAGAATGGGCTCCTTTACCAACATCTTCAACCGCACGGATTCTAACGGCGACGAAATCGACAACGAAATCCTGCAGCCCGGGACCTAACAGCAATCCGTCGGACGTTATGTTTTAAACCTCCACCCTCAACCGGGTGGAGGTTTCTTTTTGCAACCGCCACACGAATCGGCTACACCTCTACTTGTCATCGCAACCCACATCAACAGGAACTTCTCTGGAGTGCGAGCATCCCGCAAGCCGTATTAAAAACCATGAACCGCTTCATCATCAACGGACAGAACCCCCTCAACGGCATCTTTACCCCTTCGGGCAACAAAAATGCCGCCCTGCCCATGCTCGCCGCCTGCCTCCTCACCGATGAACCGGTCACCCTCTCCAACGTACCCGACATACTCGACGTGCGCGTCATGCTCGAACTGCTTGCCCACCTGGGCGTGGAAGTCTCGCAAACCAAAAAATCGGTAACCCTCTGCGCCAAAGGCCTTCAAACCACCCGACTCGATCCCGAACTCTGCCGGAAAGTGCGCAGTTCCATTTTGCTGGCAGGACCACTAGCCGCCCGACACGGCACCGCCGAACTCTTCTCCCCCGGAGGCGACGTCATCGGACGCCGACGCGTCGATACCCATTTTCTCGCCTTGCAGGCCCTCGGCGTCACCCTTAAAACCAATCCCCACTCCTATCGCCTCGCCGCAAAAAAACTCCGCGCTGCCGACATCCTCCTAGATGAAGCCAGCGTCACCGCCACCGAAAACGTACTCATGGCCGCCTGTCTCGCCCGAGGCACCACCACCCTTTTCAACACCGCCTGCGAACCACACGTCAGCGACCTGGCCACCCTCCTCAACAAAATGGGCGCACACATTGAAGGCATCGGCACCAACCGCCTCGTCCTACGCGGCGTGACCCGCCTCCACGGCGCCACCCACCGCATCGGCCCCGACTACATTGAAATCGGCAGCATCCTCGCCGCCGCCGCCGTCACCGGAGGCAGCGTTTCCATCCCCCTGACCTCCGAAAAAACGTGGCTCCCCATCCTCGCCCAGAGCTTCGCCAAACTCGGCGTCGAACTGAAAACTCAAGACCGCCTCCTACGCATCGAACCCATCAAAACCCTGCGCATCCGAAAAGACCTGACCTTTGATGTCCCCAAAATCGAAGACGGCCCCTGGCCCACCTTCCCCTCCGACCTCATGAGCGTGGCCATTGTCCTCGCCACCCAGGCCCAGGGAACCACCCTCTTCTTTGAAAAAATGTTTGAAAGCCGGCTCTACTTTGTCGATAGCCTCATCAGCATGGGCGCGCAGATTATTCAGTGCGACCCGCACCGCGTCATTGTCGCCGGCCCCTCCAAACTCCATCCGGCTCATCTCAACAGCCCCGACATACGCGCCGGCATGGCCCTCCTCATTGCCGCACTCTGTGCCAAAGGAAAAAGCACCATCGAAAATGCCCGCATGATTGACCGCGGCTACGAACGCATCGACGAACGCCTACGCGCCCTCGGTGCCGACATTACCCGGGAATAAACGCGGTGAACGCATTCGGGAGGGCGAGCGTCCCCGCGAGCCGGGCAGAGAGTGAGCGCATTCGGGAGGGCGAGCGTCCCCGCGAGCCGGGCAAAGAGTGAGCGCGGAGAGTAAGAAAAAAACAAAGGATTGACCTAAGGAAAAACAAAAGGCCATTGGGAACAAGGTCCCTCCCAAATTATTTTCGCGTACTTTCGCGACTTTCGTAGTTAAGAGCGTACCTCTTCAAGGCGTCTTCGGCTTCCTGATTACCTTGTGCAGCGGCACCCGCAAGCCCCCGCGAAGCGGCATCCCAAAGAGGCTTGTGTTTCGGATTTTCAATCACCTGAATAAGAAAATCCACCGCTTCCGGGATATTTTGTTCTGCGGCAGGCTGAAGCGCAAAAACTACGGAGGACAAATATAACCCATGCACTTTGTAGTTCAGCAGGTAGTTCAGCGCATTGGTATTCCCCATGCCTGCCGCAAGACCGAAGGCATCCGGGGTAAACGAGCGAAGATATTCTTTGCTATGGGCGTACACCAACGCATCAAAAGCGGCCTCTGATCCCTCGCCTGACGCTGTGCCGATTGGACTAAATGCCGCACGCATTAATTTCAAATTCGACAAGGTACGCTCTCTCTCCGAGCCAAAGGTAATGTTTTTGTACAGCTCCTTCGCAGTAATCTCCAATTCGTCTATTGCCGTCAAATCGCCCTCGGCTGCACGAAGCCCCAATGCCTCCATGGCAGAGAATTGATTTTCGTAATCCGACGTGCATTTCTGAGCGTGACGGCTTGAGGTCGCGCACCCTGATAGGAGAACCAATGCAACGAGTACCCCTGCTATGTGATTCATCATTATCCTTCTTCTTTTCCACAGCTTAATGCCCAGAACGATCACCACGCTCCAAAGCACAAGATCGAGAACGTATCCAACCGTCGTCGTGATCACGCCGTGCTTCTCCACGATTTCATCGATGCCCAGAGCGAATGTCGAAGGAAAGTGGAGCGGCGACCACCAGAATATGGGCCCGAATCCAAAGAGGTTGGCCAGGAGATCTAGCGTGGAAAGCGTGAAAAGAGTAATAGCCCATGAGCGAAAGAACTTTCTTCGAGTGGCAAAAATACCCGCAGACGCAACGACAAGCCCCGCCAGCGCAATGGTTGTGATAGTGGGATCGAGTCTCATAACATTTCCTCCTCCAAAACGTGCTCTGAACCGAAAATAGACGCCATTTCACGAAAATACACCCTTTTTTTGATCCTTTCCGTGCAGCACGTACTCACCATGGGCCAAATTTCCAAAATATTCACTAATTTTCCCAAATTTTCGTAGTTTTTGAATGCATTACGGAAGCGTTTAATTCGGAGGTATTCTTGTCTCAATCTGTGCAAATCTGCGTAATCTGTGAACGGTCTCTTATACGGTTTTCTGGCATTCATTGCGTAGAGTGCGCATAAAGGGATGCGGGGACGCAGAGAAAAGGGACCGTACGGAAAGAAAGAGGAAAAGATGGTGGCGAGGAACGGAATCGAACCGCCGACACAAGGATTTTCAGTCCTCTGCTCTACCGACTGAGCTACCTCGCCACATCAGGAATGAGCCGGGAAACTAACGGGTTCCCCAGCTCGAATCAATTCCTTTTCACAGTTTTTTTAGACACCGGGAAATTAGGCGTTGATTTCCACAGGCTCCTGTGTTACGCACACCCCCTGTTCCTTTCAGGGACACCAAGAGCGGGTGTAGTTCAATGGTAGAACTCCAGCCTTCCAAGCTGGTCGTACGGGTTCGATTCCCGTCACCCGCTCCATTTTTTACCCCTTGCTAATCCGGCATTTACACTTTTTCCCGCACAAACACGGCGCAATCCCTTCTTCGGCTATTGACAAATTACTGACAAAACGCCATTATAAGCGCACATAAACAAAGAGGTGCGGCTATGAGCAAAACACAGACGCGGCGGAAGAGTCCAACCATCACCCATGCGGGAATTACCATTCGCGAAATCCAGCCTGAATACTGGATGATTGATTTCCGAAAGAGCGGAAGGAGCGTCCGAAAATGTTTCCGGGTGCTGGATGAAGCAAAAACCTATGCCGAAATCATTCAGCGGCAAATTAAAAACGAAGGTCTTCAGGCGTTGGACTTATCCGGCGATGCGCGGACGGACGCTGTTAAGGCGTTGGGACTGCTGGACGGTGCCTTTACGCTGGAAAGCGTGGCGCATGAGTGGAAGGGCGCAACGGACATTCTGGCCGGACGTGCTACGCTGAAAGCGGCGGCTTCATTCTGGATTCAGGAAAATGCCGACCTTTCCGGCGTCACCGTGGCAAAGGCCATTGATGCCTTTATGAAGGCCAAAGAGCTGGAAGGATGCCGCGAAACCACCCTTGCGGAAAGACGATACAAACTGAACCGCTTCGCCGATGCCTTTGACGGTGCCTTGCGGCGCGTTAAAAGCGATTCAATCCTTGAATGGATGGTTGAAGCCGGGTGGAAGGATGAAACCCGTGATGGCTATCGGCGATGCCTTCGGGCCTTCTTCGCCTTCGGAGCGGAACAAGGCTATATTGAAAGCATTCCGAAAAGCCTTCTCAAAAAGATTCGGACGGATGCCACCTTGCCGGAAGTCTACTCCACGGAGCAGGTGCGGAAACTGTTTGCGGTGCTGGAAGAAAGCGAACCGGAAGCCGTGGCATACATGGCACTGATGTTTTTCGGCGGCTTGCGTCCGGGTGAGGCGCAGGGTTTGACCTGGGGGCAAATAAACCTTCCCGAAAGGTTGGTGCGCGTCCTGCCGGAAATAAGCAAGGTTCGGGCGGCGCGGTTGGTGGAAATGAATGACGCTCTTTTTGCATGGCTGGCGCACTATCGGAAACCTTCCGGCGGCTTCGGGATTCAGGACAAACACACCTTCCGGCGATTGATTCAGCGGATCACGCCGCTTGTCGGGTTCGATTGGATTCAAGATGTGGGTCGGAAGACCTTCGCAACGGCGCACGTTGCCTTGAATGCTGACGCCGGGAAAACCGCTTCGATTTTGGGCCATGTAAACGGCGCGGATGTGCTTTACCGGCATTATCGCGGATTGATGACACAGAAAGAGGCA
This sequence comes from uncultured Verrucomicrobiota bacterium, assembly GCA_964490935.1. Taxonomy (GTDB): domain Bacteria; phylum Verrucomicrobiota; class Kiritimatiellia; order RZYC01; family RZYC01; genus JAQVYB01. Next base: position 1,682 of record CAZBEO010000094.1, on the reverse strand, counting down.
CGGGCGTATTTCAGTACAATCAGGCCAAATGCGGCGGCTGATAAAATCATTTTGTTTGGGGCTTCCGCATGAAAACACCTGAGCTTGACCAGAAATATCGTGCCGTCCTCGACCTGCTCGACCGGACAAATAAAATGAGTACCGAAGCAAGGGCGTTGGCGGTTGCCGATTACGGGGGGTTAACCCAGTTTTCCGGCGACATAAAACTGCTGCATAGGGCTGGTTACTTAGAAGCCGAAAACGAAGTGGAGGATTTTAAGAAATACAGGAAAAAGAAACGTCTCTCTGGTTGGGCAAATGTTTTTAAAATTATCACAACAAAAACGCCTACAAAAGATGCCGCTGGTTTGTGGAACGCGATGAGGAAAGCTCAACCGGCAGGGCCGGAAATGATGCCTGCCCCTGAGAAGTTCGCCGCCGTCGTCGTCGCTAAAATCAAATCATGGCTAGACTGCTACAAAACGGCGGATGACATGCTGGCCGACCTTTTCAAAAACTCCCTTCGCAGCTTGCCGCCTCGCCCCGCCCGCAAAAACCGTCGTTTGCGCTTTGCGGAAATAAAAGATTCTGTAGAAAATATTATGGTCGATTCGCAGGGCAATGCCTGGCGACTTCCTGACGAGGTTATTGCCCGTGCACTGTGTACGCTTTCGGGGTCATTCATCGTCAAGGACCACTTGCAAGCCCTGACGCATGTTATGGTTTCGGTTCCATTGGACTGCCCAGACGATGAGCGCGAAAAAACGATTACGCGGATCGTGCAAACTTGGAAGCGTCGTCGGATAGACGGCGGGTATAAAGGACCCACTCACCGAGACCGCAAATCAAAGATTCATGAGAAAATCGAGGAGCTGGTGCGTGACTGTGAAAAATCAATCGTTATGAAGAAACACTATTCACCGGGGGACCTACGTCGCGAGCGCAAGTTCCTCGCTGAGTATTTGGCTGAGAATCTTGCATTGGATGGCTTTGTGAGCCATGAAAGGCTGCCTGCGCTTGAGGGAGCAATGTCTGAACTCTTGGAAACATATAGCGATCGCCTTTGCGTCTTCGACGCTTTAAACGCTAGGGATGAAAACCCCGACGCCCGTGGGACAAGAGGGGGGGGATAAGAAAGCGCCATAATAATATATTTGCCAGACTTTCCTAAGAAAGACGAACTTCCAGGGGGGGGATAAGCCAGTTTTTGGACTTCTGGACAATCCGCGAGCATTCGCAACACAGTGTTGTGAGGCGCGACAGGATGCCCAGGAGTTCCAGTAATGAAAAAAGAAATGCGTCCCGCTTCCAACCAAGCAGAGGAATACTTCCGTCCGCAAGGCGCTTCTAAATACTTACACATTTCGCGCCGATGTTTATCAGAGTGGCAGCAGCGGCGAATTGTTCCGTACTCGAAGATCGGAGCAAAATGTGTGCTTTTCAAAAAGACTGACCTAGACGCAGCTATGGCGCGTTTTCGGGTGGCGGCCATCGGCGAAAACGGTGCGGTATGAAAGGGGCGCGCGAAAAAGAAAAAGGCCCGCGTTTGCGCACGGGCGGGGGGAACAAGACACCGGCAACATATTCTGATGCTGATGGATTGTCAAGAGATCGTGCAGAAGCCAGGCGTTACCTTCGGGACTTCCCGCACTGGTGGACCCGCCCAGCCCATGCCGCCATGCTGAACCGGATGTGCAAGAGGG
>CAZBEO010000093.1:0-12685 GCA_964490935.1 uncultured Verrucomicrobiota bacterium | reverse complement strand
GATTCTCGTGCCATCTTGCATGATTACGCCGGCAACGGCGCCTTTTTCCACGAGGGGTTGCGCGACTATGCCGGAAAGTAGGGTTAATTTTGGCTGATTTTGAAGACTCGCACTCATTCTGGCTGGATAGGCGGCCTTATCGCACTGGATTCGGTTGGCCTGAACGGCTGGTCCTTTTCTAGTATTTAGTGTTTTGAACTGGATGCCGGTATAATCGGCATTGCGCCCCATTTCGCCGCCGAGTGCATCCACTTCGCGGACGATATGGGATTTGGCGATACCTCCGACCGAGGGATTACAGGAAAGACGTCCGACATCCTGTTCATTCATGGTGATGAGGAGTGTTTCGGCCCCCATGCGCGCGGCGATGAGGGCGGCCTCGCATCCAGCGTGTCCGCCTCCCGCGACGATGAGGTCTATGTCTTTTTCTCCGTGTTTCATACCGCAGATGAGTATCATAAGAACTCATTCCTTGCAAAAAAGAATATTTTCCAACGAATGAAGAGAGCACCGAATGGAAGACGTGAGAAGCAAGGATCATGAATTTCTGGAGGGATGCTGTCCCCAGCGTCCTTTTATTATTCTCCAGCTCATTCCATCTTTCTCTTGCTCTTCGCGCTCCTCCTGTGCACCTACTCTCCGCACGGCTCGCGGGGACGCTCGCCCTCTAGGAATTACCTCCAACCCCCTCTTCCTTTGTGCCTCCGTGCCTTTGTGTGAGAATCTCTCACCTCTTTTTATGCGATCTATGCGTTCTTTCGCGGCCAGCTCTTTCTCTCCGCACGGCTCGCGGGACGCTCGCCCTCCAGGGATACTCACTCTCCGCTTGGCCCGTGGGGACACGGGCCCTCCCGAAATACAGCAACGGCTCGCGGGACCAGCCTCCGCGCAAGGCTACGTCCCGGCAAGCTGCTTGCCCTCCAACCCCATCCACGCACCCAAGGCGTCGGGGCCCGACGCCCTCCGCAACAAAGCGGATTACCCGCAATCCCATTGATCGCCGCGTACTAATCGAATTCGCAAACTACTGTTTGCATGCAGAAATCCGTCCTATCGTTTTGGAGTCGGTCAAACCTGTTACCTTATACCGTATCCTTTGGGCGACGCGATACCCTGCTTCAGACAGATTTCTTTTTACTTCCCGATGCAGAAGCCGGCGAAGAGTTGGTCGAGCAGTTCTTCGTAATAGACGCGCCCGGTGATTTTGCCGATTTGTTCAATGGCATCGCGGACATGGGTGGCGATATAAAGCGTGTTTTCTTCTACTTGCCCCTTCATGAGTTGATCGGCCTGCTTTAAGCTCCGCTCGGCCAGCAGGAGTAGGTCGCGGTGTCGCTCCGAGATCACGGCATGTGCTTGATCCGGGAGATGAAACGCGGACGTGATGGTTTCATGAATGCAGCGCTTCAGGCGTTGTGCGTCGTCAGGGCTCAGCAGCGAAACTTCGAATATCCTGTTTTTGGGAAGGCTTTCCGCGTGGTTATATCGTTTTATATCTATCTTGTTTACAACGTATAACAACTTTTCTTTCGGTATCTCCCGCCAGAATGCCTTCATTTCATCATCCAGGGGTTGCGAGGCATCGAGGACGTGTAGGATGAGATCGGCCCGTTGGATGGTTTTGCGGGTTCTTTCGATTCCTTCGCGTTCGATGTCGCATTCGGTGGTTCTCATGCCGGCGGTATCGATGAGTCGCAGGGGTATTCCGTTGAGGAGGATGGATTCTTCAATGGTATCGCGGGTGGTTCCCGGGATGGGAGAGACAATGGCCCGCTCTTTATCGAGGAGACGGTTCAGGAGGGTTGATTTTCCGACGTTTGGCCGCCCGATAATGGCTATCGCTGCACCTTCGCGCAAGATGTGGCCCTGCTGCCATGTTTTTAGTAATGCTTCTATCTTGTTTATTATCAATTCATTAAGATTCTTAATTTCATCATAGACCGGCAAAAGGAGCTGTTCTTCAGAGAAATCCAGGGTAGCTTCGAGGTCGGCCAGGAGGTGGATCAGCTCGTCGTAGAGTTCATTGATGGCGGTGCTGAGTCCTCCTTCAAGTTGTTCGAGGGCCATGTTTGCCGCTGCTTCAGATTGGGCCTTGACGAGGTCCTGTACGGCTTCTGCCTGCAAGAGGTCCATTCTTCCATTGAGGAAGGCTCTTTTGGTGAATTCGCCGGGTTCGGCGGGTCGCGCACCAGCTTCTAGGCATCGCCGCAGGATTCGTGCGGCGGATATTCGCCCGCCATGTCCTTGTATTTCGACCATGTCTTCGCAAGTATAGGTTTTTGGGGCACGTAGAATCAGGAGTAGTACCTCATCGATGTCTATTCCATCGGAGCCGACGATGTGGCCATAAAGGACGGTATTTGCTGCCGCTTCGGTCGGTTTTTTAGTGGAGCGGGTGATTTTTTCGGTGATGTTCAGCGCGTCGGGTCCGGAGAGGCGCACGATGGAAATGCATCCTTCGGAACCGGCGGTGGCGATGGCTGCAATGGTACCGTTTTCTATGCTGGAGTCTTTCATGCGGTGCTATTTTTGGTTCTTCTGCAAATTTTGTGAGAAACCGGAGGAATCATCGAGAATTTAACGCAAAGACGCCGTGGCGCGAAGGCGCAGCGGAATGCTCTGGGGAGGGCCCGTGTCCCCACGGGCCAAGCGGAAAGTGAGCGCGGAGAGCAAGAGAAATAAGGAATGAGCTGGAGAAAAAGAGAAGGCCTCCGAGGACAGCAGCCCTCCCCGCATTCGCGCCCATTCGCGGTTTTCCAAAAAAAATCCTGTTCATCCCGTCCAACTTCTTCCGACCTTGATTTTCACGTTTTTTTGAACATACGCTAAATTATTGGAGCAGCATAGCCACAAATAAGTGCATTTTTGAAGTGCACGCCCCTGCCTCCGCGTTGGCGGGCGGCGCGACAACCTACACACTGATCTACCGAGCCGGAACAGGCGGCACAATCAGCGGCGTGGCCACACAGGAAGTCGCCGCAGGCAAAAGTGGCACAGCCGTCTCGGCTGTGGTAGAAGACACCGCCGCAACTTTTGCGCGCTGGAGCGACGGAAACACCACCGCGACCCGCACCGACACCAACGTACAATCCGACCGACACCAACACCACGATGGGGGCGTTCTACAGGCTGACCGTGGAACTGCCCTAACGTAGGACGGTCCTCCGGGCCGTCTTTTCAAAAAGTAGTATGGAATTTGCCAATCAGCATAATGCTATCCGCCCGATGTGTCTCAGGCACCGAGCGCGGCGATGGAAAGCACGTTGATTCCGTCCGCCCGGCGGTAGCTGATTCCCGTCCCGGTGATAATATTTAGTGACTTCGGGCGATTGGTTTTTGCCGGGTCAAGCACCGTGACAAGCTTTTTCAGGTTTTCCGCCGCCGCTTCGATCTGCCCCGTCCCGAGCTTGATCTCGAACGCACACCAGTCGCCGTTTCGTTTCTGCACGATGGCGTCGATCTCGAGTTCACTGGAATCGCGGTAGTGGAAAACCCGGGCGTCGTTGGCTTGGGCATAGGTTCGCAGGTCGTGGGTTGCGAGGGATTCAAAGAGGAAGCCCATGCTCAAGAGGTCGTCGAGTAGCGCGGTGCTGTCCGCGCCAAGTGCTGCAGCTGCAAGGCAGGGGTCGGTGAAGTGTCGCTTGGGTGCCTTACGCAGGGATGCGGAGGAGCGAAGGTGTGTATCCCATGCAGGTTGGTTTTCAACGATCATCAGCCGATCCAGTGCGGCAAGGTAGTCTGTTGCAGTGGGTCTCGAAATGTCCGTTTTCTCCCGTTCGCCGATATCGGCGGCAAGCGTTGTCACCTCGGCGAGCGTCGCGGTGTTGCGGGCCAGGGAGCGCAGGAGCGCGTGGACTTTTCGGGGATCACGCTTCATTCCAGATATCCGGCTGATGTCCGTTTCCGCGATAAGATCCAGGTACGCCCGGTTCATGTCGTGTGCCTGTGTCTCGCTGGCCCCGAGCAGACCGGGGAACCCTCCGATGACGAGCCGCTGGGCGATTGCTTCGAGCGGCACGGATTCGTCCGAAACCGTTGGCGCATCTCCGCAGAGCAGGCAGGCCAGACTCGCCACGCCGGAGGAGTGGCCGAGTTCCTGCCAAGACATCGTGCGCATGTCAAGCGTCGTAAACCGCCCTGCCCCTGAGTGAAGTCGAACGGCGTCGGCGGGGTTTGCGGATCCCGTGAGGATGAATTGCCCCTTTTTGCTCCGTTCATCCACTTCGTGGCGAACGAAATCCCAGAGTTTCGGCTGTTCCTGCCATTCATCGATCAGGCGTGGTGTCTTTCCGACCAGAAGTCGATGCGGCGCGGTCTCCATCAGCAGGGGGACGTTTGTGTCCTGGTCAACGCTCAACACACTTCCAGCCACGCGCTTGGCGGACTCCGTCTTGCCGCAGGCTTTCGGCCCCCGGATGAGAACGGCGCCAGACGCGGAAAGCTTGCGTGCTAGTTCGGAATCTATTGTGCGTGGTTGATAGGACATGATTAACTCGATTGAAGGATTCATTTCTGAGAAAAGTACCATCTCATACTGTTTTACATATTAGAAGCATTTTGTTTTACATATTAGAAGCATTTCGTTTTACATAAAAATGAAGAAATATACAGAACAAACAGGATAGGGTCGCGTTGCCGTCCGCGCCAGCACCGGGCCGGTTTTTGATCAACTCAAGCAATTTACGGAGAGTTACAGCCATCTTTTACAATCCAACGACCGGTTGACCGGGCCGAGGACAGCCCCTTTGCCGGTGCGAACGATCTCACGAGCGGCGATCCCATTAAGAGAATCCCCTCCTATTTGCGTAAATACCGAGAAACAGGAAAGTCATTTAACAAATGAACGCTTAGGATATATACTCATCAGAACGGCATTATTTATTTTATTGAGCCGGTGGTTGGAGATAGATTGGCCATGATAACCAAGCCTCTTGGGATTCCGAATTTTTATTATTTCACCAACTTTGGCCCAGTTTTTGATCAACTCAAGCAATTTACGGAGAGTTACAGCCATCTTTTACAATCCAATGACCGGTTGACCGGGCCGAGGACGGCCCCTTTGCCTGTTCAACCCAAGATAGGGCGGCATGTGAACGAAGTGGGCTAGTACCTTCAAGTACTGATTCCCGCAAAAAATACAATTTTTCCAACGAATAAAGAGAGCAACGAATAGAAGAGGCGGAGAACATGGTTTCTCCAAAAAATGAGGTCTTATTGCGGTTGTGTGTCTGATCAGAGCCGGATGGATGGAGAGGAGAGTTTCATGATAACCGAATCAGTTAGTATGTTCACTCTTCCCTCTTTCATTGATGCGGAACCGTTGTTCAGGCAAATCAAGGAATACACGTACAACAGCAAAAGTCCGTTGCTGCAGGCCAACAGCCATTTTGTAACCGGAACGAACCGTTCTCCTGCGCCCTGGGTGAAGCCGCAAGCGGTGAAAAATGCGATAGAACACTCCGTGCTGAAAAGCCCATTCAATTTGATTGCGTAGCAACCCGTCGAACGTTGGGTGCCAACGCTTGGTTTTGGAGAGTTTTTTAACGCGGAGGCGCAGAGGAATTCGTAAAACGTGGACTGGGTGAACCCTATCAGCATTATTTCCAAGCCCGCGAAACGTCTATAACGTATCGGCCGGACTGACAATGCCCAGCGGTCCTTTGTTCAGTACGTGGGTATAAATCTGTGTCGTCGTCACGTCGGAATGCCCCAGCAGTTCCTGCACATTCCGGATGTCCGTTCCGCCCAGCAGCAGATGGGTGGCAAAACTGTGCCGCAGCGTATGCGGGGTCACCCGGACAGCCATATCAAGTTGCTTGGCGGCCTTGCGAACGGCCCGCTGAATACGCTGTTGATCCAGGTGATGACGCCGCACAGCTCCGCTGCGTGAATCTGTTGAGTAGTTGTCCGCAGGAAACACGTATTGCCACTTCCACTCATAAGGCGCATGGGGATATTTCCGGGCAAGTGCCCCCGGCAGCTCAACCTCGTGCATGTTTTTTGCCTTGTCATGCTCATACAATCTTCGTCGCCAATCCAGTTGCTCCAGCAACGGTTGCTTCACCGAGGCCGGCAAAGGCACCCGGCGAACCTTATCACCTTTTCCGGCCCTGACCGTAATTTCATTCATGCCGAAAAAAATATCCTGAACCCGCAACCGGACCGCCTCCGTTATCCTCATTCCCGTTCCATAAAGCAGTCGGCAAAATAGTTCCTCAAAATCGTCCAGTTCCCTGAGAAGCGACTGAACCTCGCCGCGACTTAAAACCACCGGAACCCGCCGCCTCACACGGGCCCGTTGGAAATCATTGAAATCCCCCGGCCTTCTGCTTGCTCCTGCATCGAATCGACCAGTTTGACGCCACGGAACTGCTCATAATAGATGAAGAGCGCCTTCTCTGCCTGAGCAATCTGCCAAGCCTCAGCAGATTGATTCGAAGCCAGTGAATCAAGAAAATGACTGATATCCGGAAGGCCTAAACCACGCCTTCTCCGTCCATGCAGTTCAGCATTAAAAAACTGACGGCCCCATATGAAAAACTTAATGATTGAAATGCCCACGACACCCCGCTAAACAGTCAATAAATTTGATGTAGAATATTATGTTGGGCAAAAGACGAAACACCCTTCCGCTCCACACCGGCGTACATTTGTCTTGACGCATGTCAGGACATTTGTCATCCTTCTCCTCAATCATTGGAAAGGAGCACCGTAATGACGAAAGAATCACAGTTCAAGATCAAGATCGAAGGCCCAGGTATCTCGGTTGACCGAGAGGTCTCGCCCGACATAGTCCAGCAGGTCATCATGCTCGTCTTGAGCGGGCGGACTGCTGCACCGCAGACCCCCGTTGCACACTCGCACTCTGGAGGTGCTGCGTCTGCCGCCGCTCAGGCAGCGGTAACGCGGAGCCACAGCACACCACACCCACCGCCAGTGGCGATCCGGGGGTTCCTCAACCAACACGGACCAAAGCGCAGCCCAGACAAGATCACCGCCATGGCCGAGTACCTCAGGGTTCACGACCAGAAGAAGACCTTCTCGAGGGCTGACATGGTGAGATTGTTTGAAGATGCGGCGGAGCCCGTCCCCGGGAACCTTGCGCGCGACATCAAGTGGACTGTCAAGACGGGGTGGATTGCGCCCAAGAGCGGGGAGAAGGATTCATACTACATAACCAGCGATGGGATCGAAGCCGTTGATAAGAACTTCCCGAAGGAACTTGTGAAGAAGACGAAGATTGCGCCCCAAGGACGGCGCAAGAAACAGAGCGCTAACGGTGACGATTGATGACTCCCTCTACCTCAGTGCCACCAACACCCGACCCTAGAGCGTACAGTGAACCGCTACTCCAAATCCTCGCTGTTCTTGAGTGTGCACATCTTGAGACCGGTGATGGGTGGCTATCTGCGGTGGAAATCTCCCATCGGTTGAGGGATATTTGGGGTCTGCAACTGCACTGGCGGACCATAGAGAGAGACCTTCGCACGGAGAGGAACCTCGTCAGTTCCAGAAAACGTTCTCGCAGATGGGAGTTTCTGCTTCTTGCCGCAGGCAGGGATTCCCTCGCAAGTCCCCGCCAGGATATCACACTGGTCGACCCATCCAGAGCCGTGCAGGCAACTCTGTCTCTCCATACTTTTCTTCAAGACCTGAAGGGGAGCATTCGCATCTGCGATCCCTATGTTGACGCGGTCACCATTGAGCACTTGGACAGTTGCCGCTCCGGTGTCGCGGTGCGCCTTCTCTCTGCCACCGTTCGTGACTCGGGAAAACTGAGACGCCTGATCGCTGCCTTCAAGGCATCAGGGAAGACGCTGGAGATTCGCGTTGTGGGAACATCGGTGATTCATGATCGCTACATCATTGACGACAAGAACATGCTGATTTCAGGGACAAGTCTCAACGGATTTGGAAAGAAGCAGTGCTTCATGGTGTTCGCGCCACCGGGCATCCGCAAGACGACATCGAATTCCTTCGATTCGGAATGGGGGAAGGCAAACAGGTGGCCTTGAACGAGACAGGATGCCCAACCAGATGAATGGACACATACTTTTCAAAGCCGCGCTTCGCTTGCTTTGAAAAGATGGTCATTCACGACGTTAGGTTTCAACACGTGAGGCACAATTAGGATAGAATTATGTTGTTTGAGGACGCGATATTTTAACTGAGATCACGAACGACAAAAGGACCGTTGATTCTATGGCCAAACAAATCGTAGCACGACAACAAGGAGATGATTACCAAGCCCGATGGTTCTGGTTGCAGGCTTGTGCTCTCCTCGATGACTTCTCCAATGTTGAACGAGTCGTTCATGAGGACGATGCGCTCAGATCATTCGATGATGTTGCCGTCTACTATCGCTCCGGCTATACAGATAAACGAGGCAAGCCCCTCAATGCCGACTTCTTTCAGGTGAAATTTCATGTCACATCAAACGGGGCGCTGACTGGGGAATCCTTTTGTGATCCTGCGTTCATCGGGGCAACGGCCGTTTCTCTGCTCCATCGGATGAAGAATGCCCATGACCACTGTTGCTCCAATCGAATAAATCATCGCCTTACGATTTACACTCCTTGGTCCATTCACCCGGATGATCACCTTGCAACCGTGCATTCTCTGAGTGATGGAAGTATCAGGTGGGATGCTCTATCAACCGGTGGAGGCAGATCTAAGTCGGGGCAACTTCGAACACTATGGAGAGACCATCTTGGTCTCCGTAGTGACGATGAATTGCGACTTCTTCTCTCCAACGTTCTCATAATGCAAGGTCCAACGCTTGACGATCTTGCGCGGAGCCTGAACTGGCGCCTCGAAGCCAAAGGTCTCAAGCCAGTCAAAGAAGACTGCCTGATCCACCCCTATGATGAACTGACGCGGAAAATGCTCGCGAATAGCATGAATGAGCTGACGGCCACATCATTGCTTGCACTATGTGGTCAAGAGGGACTTCTTGTCAGAACTCCAACAAGACCAGCAAATACGACTTCGTTGGGAATCAGGAGTTTTCTCCGGTGGGCTGAAGATCTGCAGAACCAGACTCAGTCCATGATTTGTCTGTCGCATCACTTCGAAGGGCGGGGAATCATCAATCCCGGTGACTGGAATACCGGGATTCCAGATTCTCTAGGCAGTTTCATGCAGCAGCATATTGCACGCGGCGGTTCCTACCATCTCCATCTCGACACACATTCCAGCATCGCGTTCTTGGCTGGACACTTCCTGCCGGAAAAGATGGGGCTCAACGTCGAAGTCGTCCAGCATTCCGGAGGAGGCATCAGCCTCTGGAACTTCACAAATGGGCAAGGGGCGAGTTCCGGTTCATGGGAATTCGTCGAGGAAGCGTGTCACCACGGCGGAACGGAGTGGGCCTTGGCAATAGGGCTTACTCATGACATCAAGGATGATGTTCTACGCTATGTCGCCGCGTCCTTGCCTTCTGTTGGCCATGTAGTGCTGGCTCTTCCTGCTGGCGGGTCCTCTTCGTCATCAGTTCGCGACGGGGCGCATGCAGAAGAACTGGCCAGCCATCTGATTCACTACTTGCGGTCCAAGGGATCGGGTATGGGGGCGGAGAATCGTGTCCACATATTCTCTGCGGCGCCGAACGGCTTCACGTTTTGCCTTGGACGGAAAATGCAACCTTTTCCCCTCTGGACATTGTACGAATTCGATTTTGGCTCCGGGAGAATTGGAGCCTATAGCCCATCAATCACGAACGACAGTAGGAGGTGAATTCATGCCAGCATTGCCATCGTATTTCGACCAGTACCTGAAGGACATCCGCCCAACCCAGAACCAGCGGGATGAATGTAAGACGGGCCACGAGACGCTTCGGGAGCGGCTTCATAATGACGAGTCGCTCAAAGATATCGTTGTCGATACCTTCCTGCAGGGCAGCTATCGACGCGCCACTGCCGTTCGGCCAACAGTCGATACGAAGTCTGATGTCGATGTCATCGCCGTCACGAATCTCGATAAAGCGAAGTATACGCCACCACAGGCCATGAATCTCTTTGTCCCCTTTCTTGAGAAGCACTACAAAGGGAAATGGAAGGCCAAGGGGCGGGCTTTCGGAATTAGTCTCAGCTATGTCGAACTGGACCTTGTCATCACAGCCGCCCCGTCGGAAGCGCAAACGGAAAATTGGCGTCAACTTGCCGGACTAAACGAGTCAGACATCATTGGTGAGACCAGATGGGAACCCGCCGATTCGTGGTTTGCGGAAAGCCTATTCGATTCGTCGATTACAGAGCGTGCAGCCGCCTGGAAACTTGAACCATTGGACATCCCCGACCGTGAGGCTAACGAGTGGGATAAGACGCATCCTCTGGCCCAGATCGCCGCGACATGGGCAAAGAGCCGCGGCACGAACCGGCACTACGTCAATGTCGTGAAGGCGGTCAAGTGGTGGAAGGTTGATCAGCAATCTGACATCGACTATCCAAAGGGTTATCCTCTTGAGCATCTCTTGTGGGTGTCCTGTCCTGACGGCATCACCTCGATTGCCGAAGGAGTGGTCCTGGCATTGGAGGATATTGCGAGTCGCTACCAAGCATATGCCGACGCTGGCCAAGTGCCCTTTGTCCCAGATCATGGTGTGCCGGAGCACAATGTGCTTGGTCGGCTTTCAGTTAAGGACTTCCAGGAGTTTCATCGGCGAATATGTATCGCTGCCGATCAATCTCGGGACGCATATGACGAATCGAACGTATGCGAGAGCGCCGAGAAGTGGCGTCTCTTGTTCGGGAACAAGTTCCCTCAGAGCCCTGAAAACGCGAAAAATGGCGGTTATACCCCTCGGAAAGAGGCCAGCATTGTTCCTGGAGGTCGTTTCGCCTGATGGACTGGTTGCGTGAAACCCCAGAACCTTTGAGCAGGGCTCAACTGTCGTTGGAGACGGTTGAGGGCTTCACGCTTGTGGAGACGTTCAGGTGGAATGAAAAAGTGAAGAAGTGGACCATCCGCTTTCAAGTGTCCTTGCCGGAACTCGATGCAGATAATCCGCTAGGGACCACGGACTGGTACCTGACCGTCGACGAAGTTTACCCGCTCGGACGTATAGACATCTATCCCGCAAAGATAAACGGAATCACAGGCACCTACCCGCATCAGAGCTATAACGCTGAGGGCGATTCCGACTTGCCGTGGCGGGCTGGAAATATCTGCGCCAACACACAAGCGAAGGTTATCGGGCGTCATGGATACGACGTGGAGCCGTATACCGCAGAGGATCGGCTTCTATGGCACTGCCAACGATCTATCGAGTGGATTCGTTGCGCAAGCAAGGGCGAATTGGTTCTTCCGGGTGAACCATTTGAACTCCCGCACACGCCTCCATCATGTGAGTCCTCGAAGATATTCCGAATCTCCGAAGGAACCATTGCGGCTTCGCCTTGGTCCACCAACACGCTTGTGACATCCGGACGCGCGAGGGTTTTCAACCTCAAGACAAACGAGAAGACATGGTTTGCTGAACTGCTGATGGGGCCAAAGAATGAGGAACTTGTTCAGATACCCTGGGGGCAAGACATAACGCGTCATCGAGGAGAATCTTGGGATGGCGCGTGGGTGCGACTGCAGGCCATGCCAACAGTGAAGCCCTATCGGTTTCCCGAGACTTGGGGGGAACTCAAGCAAGCCATCTTGGAGCAGGGTGAGTCGCTCAGGGGTATCCTTAGTTCGGTCACAAAGCATCTGCGCGACGGAGAGATTCACTTCGTTCTCATTGGTTTCTCGATTCCAGAAGTCGTGCAGGAACCGCCCGCAATCACACACTGGATCGCACTGGCTTTGCCGGTTCTTTCAAGCGGCAAAGCATACGCCAATGGATTCCGGGCCAATGAGCAAGGTTACCGTGACAATGACTTGCGCACAAGATTTCAAAGCGACAAGAAACTGGTATATATGCCCACGGAGAATTGGCATCCTGACCAAATCCAGAACAGAGGTCGCTTTCAGGAAGGGCTGCGCTCGACTCGTGTTGCGATGATCGGATGCGGCGCATTGGGGGCGCCGATTGCAGAAATGCTGATTCGGGGCGGCGTTCACCAGATGACGCTCTTCGATGGCGAGAGGTTGGAGATTGGGAATCTCACGCGGCACACATTGTCGATGGATGATATTGGAGAGGGGAAAGCCGCTCGCCTGGCGCAACGCCTCAATTCCTTGAACCCACATGCCGAGGTCGTGTCCGTTCCCTTGAAAGTCACCTTCACGAACGAGGAAGTTTCCCGACGCCTCTTGGAACACGACCTCATTATCGATTGCACAGCCAACGATGAGTTGCTGCACGTCTTGGCGGGCATCTCGTTTCCACACGATGTCCATTTCTTCTCTATATCCATCGGTTTCCGCGCCAAACGGATGTTCTGCTTCCACGCCAAGGATGAAACATTCCCTGTCGATGAATATATCTCGGAGATGTCGGAATGGATCGAAGCGGAGCAGGATGAGTTCAAAGGCGAGACTTTCCCGCGTGAGGGGATCGGCTGCTATCACCCTGTGTTCCCAGCGCGGTGCGACGACATGTGGCTTTGGGCCAGCATCGCTGTCAAAGCCATCGCGAAGGGTTTCGATTCGTCGCCATCTGAATCCGTACTCCACGTGTATGAACAGAATGAAGATGAAGATGGTTCCGTCTCCATTCGCCGAGCCATCGAGGTGCCCGCGTATGAGTGATCTG
>CAZBEO010000092.1:0-12715 GCA_964490935.1 uncultured Verrucomicrobiota bacterium | reverse complement strand
CGACACCTCGCGAGCAGTGGCCGACATGGGCCACGATCAGCAAAGTGACCGTGGTGCCGTTCTACGACAGGACGGGCTTGATCTACGAGACGCTCGGCACGCTGAACGATTCCATTGCGCAGGAGATACTGATCACCATCCTCGTCGTGCTGGCCATGGTGATGCACCTGCGCAGCAGTCTGGCCATCAGCCTGATGCTCCCTCTTGACGTCCTGCTGTGCTTTGCCGGCATGAAGTTCTTCGGGGTGCAAGCCAACATCGTCGCTCTGTCTGGAATAGCCATTGCCATCGGTGCGATCGTCGACATGGGCATTGTTGTCTGCGAAAACATTCTGCGTCACTTGGATGAGGCCGATCCGGGGGAATCCACGATTGAGGTCGTGCACCGCGCTGCAAGCGAAGTAGGCAGCGCCGTGCTGACAGCCGTCTCCACAACGGTTGTGAGTTTTCTGCCGGTCTTTACGATGATTGGCGCGGAAGGGAAACTCTTCAAACCACTGGCCTTTACCAAGACCTTCGCCCTGATCGCATCCATTATCATCGCGCTGACGGTGGTGCCACCCCTAGCGCACATTCTCTTCTGCGGAAAGATATCCAACAAGAACTGGCGCCGGATGCTCAACAGCCTGGTTGTCGCCGTCGGCATTGTAGTGGGCATCAAGCTGGCGTGGTGGTCGGGCCTGCTCATCGCGCTGGTCGGTGCGTGGTTCCTGATTGCGGATTGGCTGCCTGCACGAGTACGGCGCTGGGGTCCGTTGGCGGCCACAGTCGCCGTTCTGGTTGTCGTGACGTTGTTGCTGACGCTTTATTGGGAGCCTCTCGGCGTGGAGCGGGGTACCATCCGCAACCTCTTGTTCGTCATTCTGTTGGTGGGCGGTCTGCTCGGTTTTTTCAAGATATTCCAGTATTTCTACTCATCGCTTCTGCGGTGGTGCCTGGTCCACAAAATCGCGTTCCTGTCACTTCCGACAGCGTTGCTGGTTTTCGGGTTCACCGTGTGGCTCGGGTTCCCGAAGGTCTTCGGTTGGTTGCCGACCTCCGCGCAGGAAAGCCCTCCCGCCCGTTATCTGGCAAAGGCGTTCCCCGGGCTCGGTAAGGAGTTCATGCCACCGCTCGACGAAGGATCGTTTCTGTGGATGCCCACGACGATGACGCATGCATCCATCGGGGAAGCGCTGGACATCCTGACGCAACAAGACACGGCGTTCAATGCGATCCCGGAAGTCGAGTCGGTCGTGGGCAAACTGGGGCGAGCTGAAACGCCGCTGGACCCAGCCCCGATTTCCATGTTTGAGACCATCATCAATTACATTCCAGAGTACAAGACCGACAAGGACGGACGCCGTATTGACTTCAAGGTTAACCGAAAGACTGGTGAGTATGTGCGCGATGCCGTCGGCGAGTTGGTTCCCGACCCCCACGGTCGTCCCTTCCGGCAATGGCGGGAGCATATCCGGACGCCGGACGACATCTGGCAGGAAATCGTCAAGGCGGCGAAGCTCCCCGGCACAACGTCCGCGCCGAAGTTGCAGCCAATTGCTGCCAGAATTGTCATGCTACAGAGCGGCATGCGAGCGCCCATGGGCGTAAAAGTCAAAGGGCCGGACCTCGATACGATTGAGAAAGTCGGGCTGCAGATTGAGCGTTTTCTCAAGGAGGTGCCTGCCGTCGAACCGGCTGCCGTGGTAGCGGACCGCATCGTGGGCAAGCCCTACCTGGAGATTGTGCCGGACCGCAAGGCCATTGCCCGGTATGGCGTGCCCATTCGCAAATTTCAGGATGTCATCGAGATCGCGATCGGTGGGCGACAGATCACGACAACCGTGGAGGGGCGTGAGCGCTTCCCGGTGCGTGTCCGTTACCCACGCGAGCTTCGAGACAGCGTCGAAGCCATGTCGAAAATTCTCGTGCCCGGCAAAGGCGGGCAGCAGGTACCGATTACCGAACTGGCGGACATCCGCTATGTCCGGGGACCGCAGATGATCAAGAGCGAGGATACGTTTCTCGTCGGCTACGTCGTGTTCGACATGAAGCCTGGCCATGCCGAGGTGGATGTGGTCGAACAGTGCCAGGCGCACCTGCAATCCAAGATCGACAGCGGAGAATTCTCCCTCCCGCGCGGCGTGAGTTACACGTTTGCTGGCAGCTACGAGAACCAGCTCAGGGCATCGAAGACCTTGGCGGTTATCCTGCCCGTGGCGCTCTTTGTGATCTTCCTGTTGATCTACTTTCAGTTCAAGTCTGTCCCCACGACCCTGTTGGTGTTCTCCGGCATCTTCGTTGCGTGGTGTGGTGGGTTCCTGTTGATCTGGTTCTACGGCCAGCCGTGGTTTCTCAACTTCCGCCTGTTCGGCGTAGACATGCGCGCGCTGTTCCAGATCCACCCGCTCAACATGAGCGTGGCCGTCTGGGTCGGATTTCTGGCTCTGTTCGGCATTGCCAGTGACAACGGTGTGATTCAGTGCACCTACCTGGATCAGCTCTTCCGCGACAGCAAGCCGAAGACCAAGCAAGAGGCGCGCGACGCCACTGTCATTGCCGCCGAGCGCCGGGTGCGCCCCTGCCTGATGACGTCGGCCACCACCATCCTGGCGCTGATCCCGATTCTGACTTCGGTGGGACGCGGCAGCGATGTGATGGTACCGATGGCCATCCCGTCCTTCGGTGGCATGCTCGTGGTGATGATCAGTATTTTCGTCGTACCGGTGCTGTATTGCTGGGTTGAGGAAATGAAGCTGAAAAGACAGCAGCCTCAATGATTGGAAAAATCGTCTGAAAAGTTTCCAACGATTGGAAAAACGCCGGAAAAAGTTTCCAATGATTGGAAAAACGCCATACAACGAATCCTGGGCCGGGTAGAAGTTGTACGCATTAAAAATCCAGGAGGACGGACGGCATGAAAAAGGCTTTGCTGATTACAGGCGGAACGGTGGTCACGTTGAATGAGGGCGGTCGGATCATTCCGCGTGGTGCGGTGCTGATACGGGATGGGTTGATCGAGGCGGTCGGCACGGAAAAGGCGGTGGCACGCAAGGCGGGCGGGGCGAAGGTGATTCGTGCCGATGGTCGGGTGGTTATGCCGGGCTTTATCAATGTGCACATGCACCTGTATTCCACCTTTGCCCGGGGCATCATGCCCAAGCAACCACCGGCAACGAATTTTGTGGAGGTGTTGGAACGGCTTTGGTACCCGCTGGATAAGGCCCTGAACAAGCAGGATATAAAATACAGCGCGCTGGTTCCGTACATTGATTGTATCCGCAACGGGGTGACGACAATCATTGATCATCACGAAAGCCAGGGAGTGCAGTCGGGTGTGCTGGATGTGCTGGAGGATGCGGCGAGGGAAGCGGGAGTGCGTTCGGTGTTTTGTCTGGGCGTTTCGGATCGGTATGGAAAGGGTCGGGAAGGAATCGAGGAGAATATTCGTTTCGTAGAGAAGATTCAGTCGGCGCAGGGGAAGAAGGATGATCTGGTGGCGGCGATGTTCGGGTTGCACGCGCTCTTTACGGTGAAGCCGGAGACGTTGAAGGAATCGGCGGATGCGGCGCGCGCGCTGGGGGTCGGCTTCCATGTGCATGTGGCGGAGGCGTTGTCGGATCAGGAATACAATTTGAAGCATTACAAGCGAACGCCGGTGCAGCGGTTGGATGAGGTGGGCGCACTGGGCGAACAAAGCATCGCCGTTCACGGGGTGCACATCAGCAAGACGGACATGAAAAAATTGGCGTCTTCGGGTACGGCGGTAGTGCACAACCCGCAATCGAACATGAATAACGCGGTGGGTATTGCGCGGGTGAATGAGATGCTGGATGCAGGCATTCTGGTGGGTCTTGGAACGGACGGGATGACGAGCAATATGCGCGATGATGTGCGGGTGGCTGTGCTGGCGCAGCGTTTGCGCCAAAAGGACCCGTGCGCCTTTTTTGTGGAGGCTTGTTCGCTGCTGCTGCAGAACAACCGCCGGATTGCGGGGCGGTATTTCGGGCATCCGCTTGGGGTTTTGGAGCCGGGGGCCTGTGGGGATGTGGCTGTGCTGGAATATGATCCGCCTACGCCGATGAATGAGCAGACGTTCCTGGGGCATTTTCTGTTTGGGCTGTGCGGTGCTGTGGTGGAAACCACGGTGGCAGGTGGGCGCGTGTTGATGGAAAATCGCGTACTGAAGACCCTGCATGAGCAGGATATCATGTCGGCTTCGCGCAGACAGGCGGCTCGTTTCTGGAAGCGTTTTTAAATGAAGCCGGTCACGCCGTTTCAACGAAAGGTATACGATCGGCTGCGGGAGGTTCCCCGTGGGCGGGTGACCACGTATCGTTTGCTGGCGGAAGCGGTGGGCTGCCGCTCGCCCCGCGCAGTGGGGCAGGCGCTGAAAAACAACCCGTTTGCGCCGGAAGTGCCTTGCCACCGGGTGATACAATCTGATTTAAATATCGGCGGTTTTTTCGGGTGCCGTGCCGGGTCCGAGGTGCGACGCAAACTGAAGATGCTGCGGGGAGAGGGCGTTGAGTTTGTCGGCGGTCGGTTGAAGGATGAATCGCTGCTGTTCGCTTTCGATGACAAGGGCGTATGAAGGAAGAAAAAAAACACAGATTTTTGGTGGTGGATGATGATGCGACGATACTGCGGGTCGCCACCGAGTTGCTCACGCATTATTTTGATTGCGTGGTGGATACTTTCACGGACCCTGCCGAAGCGCTGCACGCATTCTTGAGTGAAAAAGAAAACTACAGCCTAGTGATCTGTGATTTGAACATGCCGCAGATGGATGGCATTATGTTGTGCCGTCTGATCAAGAAGGAGCGTGAAAACATTCCGATTGTGATTCTGACGGCGTTCAGTTCCGAAACGGCCTACGAAGAGGCCAGCAGCATCGGAGTCAGCGAGTTCGTCCAGAAGCCTTTCAAACCGCAGGCGCTGGTGGAGTTGATCGGCAAGCTGCTGGCCACGCCGGATAAACGAACCGGACGAATGAAGGGTTTCGAGAATCAGTTTTGGCAGCAGGTGAATTCTATTCTGGAAGGAAAAGCCCCGGCGGGATTTTCATCGCTGGATTTTATTGTCCGGGCATTGAAGAAGAATAATTACGAGCCGGACAAGGTGGCAAAGATGGAGAAGATGATCCCGTTGCTGAAGACGGAGATGGATTTTCTGGAGGCGCGAGACAATTACCTCTATTTGAAAACGCTGCAGGATCAGCGGGTGGGTCGGATACGGATGATTATCCGAAGTCTTTCCGAAGAGTGAAGGTGGTTTACGATTCAGACGATCGGGCAGGGCGTCGATTCTGCTGCGGATGACGCGGGATGGTCGGGGCGACACGATTCGAACGTGCGACGTCCAGCTCCCAAAGCTGGCGCTCTACCAGACTGAGCTACGCCCCGGTGGATAGTCCGCTTGAAACGCGGTTGTATATGGCCGATTGGTCCATGGAAGTCAAATAGCAAACAAGATGTTTTTAACGGGGCGGAAGGGAGTGCGTGGCGATGCGGGATTTAGTGTGTGAGTGGTTGAAGAATCTGGGCGAGGACCCAGAGCGCGAGGGGCTTCAGGATACGCCGGTTCGTGTGGAGGAAACCTGGAAATATCTTACACGGGGCTATCGGCAGAATGTCGACGAGGTGCTGAACGGTGCGATTTTCAATGTGAAGGAAAATCACATGATTATCGTGAAAGACATTGAGATTTATAGCCTGTGCGAGCATCACATGCTTCCTTTTTTCGGGAAGTGTCACATTGGGTATATTCCGAATGGGCGGGTGCTTGGTGTGAGTAAGTTGGCGCGTATTGCCGATATGTTTGCGCGTCGGCTGCAGATTCAGGAGCGGCTGACCAATCAAATTGCTGAAGTGATCATGGAGCGCCTCGAGCCGGTGGGCGTGGGCGTGGTGATCGAAGCCAAACACCTTTGCATGATGATGCGCGGGGTGGAGAAACAGAATTCCTGTATGATTACCTCGGCCATGCTGGGCAATTTCAGGCGCTCGGCGGCCACACGCAACGAGTTTCTCGAGCATCTGCGCGTGCGGCATTCCGGCTAGCAGCCTGTCGGGCTTTGGCCCGCCATCCTGAAGCACGTCGCAACGATCAGAGTTGATCTGTTCGATCGGGCTTTAAACACCTAAAGTACGACGGATTGCTAGACCTCCGGAGCAGAAGCCGTGGAGGCACGGGAAATCAACTTGACTGGGACTGTGGTGGTCGTGCAGCGCTGGCCGGGCATATCCAGACGGGACATGACACGCTGAACGGCGACGCGCCCCATGAACAGTCGCGGAATCTGAATCGTTGTGAGGGGCGGATGGGTGGCCTGAGCCAGCGCGGTGTCGTCAAAGCCGATGATGGAGATGTCGGACGGAACAGAAAGGCCTGAAAACGTGTTGATGGCCTGCATGGCACCGGCTGCCATCTCGTCGTTCATCAGAAAGACCGCCGTGGGGCGCGGGGTTTGCTTCAGCAGTTTGCACATGGCGTCATGGCCTGCTTCGCGGATGAAGTCGCCCTCAATGAGTTGAATGGAGTCCCTCGGGACACCGTGTTCATCCGCTGCATCATAGATTCCGGCGAGACGATCCTGCACCACGATTTGGTCCAGCGGGCCAGCCACCACGGCGACTCGTTCATGACGAAGCGAGAGCAGGTGATCCATCGCTTGGAAGCCACCATCCCGGTTGTCGACTAGAATCGTGTCTACGGAGGTCCCGCGTAGGGAATGGTCTAGCAGAACCGCCGGCACTGGCGAGGTCAGGACAAAGCGAAGAAGTTGTGGATCAAAGTGACCGAGCAGAATGATGCCATCCAGGTGCGATTGAGCGATCAAGTCCAGCAGCTTGGTCGTTGGCTGAACATATTTACCGGGCATGATCACTAGATTGGCGTTGTTTGATTCCAGTTCCTCCCGGATGCCTTCCATAAGGTCCAAGTGGTATTGACCAGTATTGCCAGGAACCAGGATGGGGGAAAGCAGTCCGATCGTCTTGAAGGCCTTGGGTTTCTGTTCTGGCTTGGCGGCCACCGGATCTGCGATGTAGGTGCCCTGAGCGGGGACGGCATAAATCAATCCTTCGTTAGTAAGCTCGGAGAGCGCCCGTCGCACGGTCACTTTCGTCACCTGGTACTGTGCTGCCAGAGAGTCCATGGAGGGGAGGCGATCGCCCGGGAGATATTTGCCTTCACCAATCTCCTTTTGAATGATGTCGGCTAATTGGCGATAGAGATATTTTCTATCACGTTCGTCTCTCGAAAGCCCACCCTGCTGCTGATTCTCTGAATTGGTCATAAATGCTCCAATGACTGTAAATTTATGTGCCTATATCCATACTGGAATGATGTGAGAAGTCAAGATAAAGGCCTCTAAAATGTACGTATTTCATCCAATTCCGGCCATTCCAAAAAAAATAACAAAAAATATTGACCCAAAACAAGTAACTAGTATACAACTAGAACATATTCCAAGGCGTACCAAGACTAATGGAGGTTATTGAATGAATACATACAGAATCAGAACAGGGTGGTTGAGTTTTCTCGTGGCACTTGTGGCCTGCTGCCTACCTGCAGCGATCGCAAATGCCAATCTATTGACTAATCCCGGCTTTGAATCCGGTGTGGTAAATGGTTCACTGAGCAATGTGGTGGCCTGGACCGGCGGGGCGAGTTATGCAGATGCCGGTGAGATCGTAAACAATGCGTCCTTGGCGCACGGCGGTTCACACTTCTTGAAGATGAACGCCTATGGACCGGTCAATCGATATATTAATCAGCAGGTCCCGATATCCAATCCAGGCGCAGTTTATCAGGTTCGCGGTTGGATGAAAACACCGGCGGGTGCTGACCAGTTCATGGCCGATAATGCGTATGTTCAATTTTCCATTTATTATTACAACGCGG
The DNA here is from genome assembly GCA_964490935.1 of uncultured Verrucomicrobiota bacterium. Lineage (GTDB taxonomy): Bacteria > Verrucomicrobiota > Kiritimatiellia > RZYC01 > RZYC01 > JAQVYB01. The sequence goes on along the minus strand of CAZBEO010000092.1, from coordinate 4,828 downwards.
CTTCCAGTCCCCTTGGCTCCGTGACATCGCCGCGTATGAACGTCACTAAGGACAGCATGACGAATTGGGCGGAGTATGTATCTCAGCCTGTGGAGACGCCAGCGAACACAGCGTTTGTGCGTGCACAAATTCAGTACGTACGTGGGAAATCACCGTACGACACCAATACGAGCGGCGTGATTTATGTGGACGACGTGGTGCTCGAAGAAGTGAGCATCCCGACGTCCGGCGCGATTAAGAATCCCGGGTTTGAGCTGATGCCTTTGGATGTTGGTATGGGTGCGTACTGGGACGTGTACGGAAATGCCTTTGGTGTGACGACGGGTTTTGTGCGTGGTGGTCAGACGGCGCTGCAGATTTGGTGGAAGGAAAATCTGGTTGGGCAGGACTTCCCTGCCGTGCCGGGTTATCGCTATGAAGTGTCCGGCTATGTGGCCAACCCTACGGGCGGTTTCGAATTCATATCCGAAAATGCGTTTGCCACGTTGATCCTGGCCTATCTGGATGCCGACGGAAATCAGTTGGCAAGTACCACAAGCGAATTCTTCACGCCTGAAAGCCCGAAGAATGAATGGATGTATCTTAAGGCGACGGCGGTCGCGCCGATCGGTACGGTAACAGCGCGTGTATTTTGCGCCGTATTGAAAGGGGAAGGCCCGGCAGAAGGCGATTTTGCCGGATCGCTTTTCTTTGATGACATCTCGCAGCGGCTTGTTTCGACCGGCAATTCTACGTCCGGCCTGTTGCACAACCCCGGCTTCGAGGATGGGCCGACCGGCAATGCGTATGATCTGGATGCGGTGGGTGAATTGATGAATTGGACCTGGCTTGGCGGTGATGAAGCAGGCTTTGTGGTCGATGCACATGCTCAGGCGGGCGATCAATCGCTGGTCATCGTATGGCCCAACAATCTGGCCGCGCAGGAATTCGTCGCGCAAGCGGGCATGTCCTACATTGTGGACGGCTACATCTACACGCCGACCGTGGGAGGTCTGACCGACACCACGGCGTTTGCCACGATCCTGCTTGAATTCTTTAATCCGGATGGCGCAGCCGTGACCGCCTCTGTCTCCGTGGTTGATGCTGGCATGATCACGTCCACGTCTGAAAAGGGTGTATGGCATCATCTGTGTGTGACCAACCGCGCCCCTTGGACGGGCCCGGTGACCGGTCGCGTCTCCTGCGCCTTCCTTGATGTGGAAGCGAACCACAGCGCAGCCGAAATATATTTCGACAGCCTGACCGTGACGGCCACGAATATCTCCGTGGCCGCCAACACGCAAAGCGGCGCTCTTTGGAACCCCGGGTTTGAATATACGGCGCCAGGAACGAAACTGGCCTATATCGACAACTGGTATGACCTCGGGCTGGACGGTAGCGTGGATGCCACATTCCAGCGCACTGGTGGCAATGCGCTTAAATTGACCTACACCGAAACACTGCTTGCACAGGACTGGGCCGCCACAGCCGGCTACAAGTACGAAACAGCGGGCTATGTTTCCAGCTCGCCGACCTCTCCCTTCACCGGCTCGACGAATGCTATGGCCATTGTGCTGCTCCAATACCTGGACGCTTCGGGAACCAATGTTCTGGCTACCTATCCGAGCGCGCTCTATCAGCCGACCAACGGTGCGGCACCCTATACGCCGGGCGAGTGGACGCACCTTTCGGCGCGTGGCGTGGCGCCGATCGGCACGGCCTATGGACGCACGGTCTGCGCGCTCGTCGGGCATGACGATGCTTTCAGTGGCGGCGTGTGGTTTGACGATCTGACCCAGTCCCTCGTTTCCACCGGAAACACCTCTTCCGGCTTGGCACGCAATCCAGGCTTTGATGATGGAATAACCGGCAATGCCTTCGATCTGGATGCCTCCGGTGAGTTGAAAAATTGGACTTGGCTTGGCGGCGAGGAAGCAGGCTTTGTGGTTGATACGCGTGCTCAGTCGGGCGATCAGTCGCTGGTCATTGTGTGGCCCAACAATCTGGCCGTGCAGGAATTCGTCGCCCAAACGGGTATGTCCTACATTGTGGACGGCTTCATCTACACGCCGACCGTGGGTGGTCTGACTGATACCACCGCATTCGCCACCATTTTGCTTGAATTCTTCAATCCGGATGGCGCAGCTGTGACAGCCTCGGTCTCCGTGGTTGATGCGGGCATGATTACTTCCACGTCTGAAAAAGGCGTATGGCATCATCTGTCAGTGACCAATCGTGCCCCTTGGGCGGGCCCCGTCACCGGACGCATCTCCTGTGCCTTCCTGGATGTGGAAACGAATCACACCGCCGCCGAAATCTATTTCGACAGCCTGACGGTGACGGCCACGAATCTGCCGGTCGCGGCCAACACACACAGTGGCGCTCTCTGGAACCCCGGGTTTGAATATACCGCAGCAGGCACGAAACTGGCCTATATCGACAACTGGTACGACCTCGGTTTTGACGGTGGCGTGGATGCCACATTCCAGCGCACTGGTGGCAATGCGCTTAAATTGACCTACACCGAAACACTGCTTGCACAGGACTGGGCCGCCACAGCCGGCTACAAGTACGAAACAGCGGGCTATGTTTCCAGCTCGCCGACCTCTCCCTTCACCGGCTCGACGAATGCTATGGCCATTGTGCTGCTCCAATACCTGGACGCTTCGGGAACCAATGTTCTGGCTACCTATCCGAGCGCGCTCTATCAGCCGACCAACGGTGCGGCACCCTATACGCCGGGCGAGTGGACGCTGCTCTCGACGCGCGGAGTGGCGCCGATCGGTACGGTCTATGGACGCACGGTGTGTGCCCTGGTAGGAAATGATGATGCCTTCGGTGGTGCGGTGTGGTTCGACGATCTGAGCCAGGGTCTGGTTTCAACCGGCGGATCCTCTTCGGGTCTGCTGCTCAACCCGGGCTTTGAAGACAACATCACCGGCAATGCCTACGATCTCGATGAAGCTGGCGAGCTTCGTCACTGGACTTGGGGTGGTGGAGACAATGCTGGCTTCATCGTAAAAGACTACGCTCAGGCCGGCGATCAGTCGCTGGTGCTGACTTGGCCCGCTAATTACATGTTGCAGGATTTCGAGGCCGACCCTGCCGAGCAGTATGTGATCTCCGGCTATATGTTCACGCCCTCCGGCGCGGATAAGTTCATCAGCGATGGAAGCAGCTATGGCTATATCATGGTGGCCTTCTACATCGATGGTTCGGCGGATCCCGTCGTGGAAAACATCTACATGACCGAGCATTTCACGGGGTCGAGTCCCGCCGATGAATGGGTCTACTTCTGCGTGACCAGCACCGTGCCGGAACCCGTAGATCCCCTTAGCGTGGTGGTTGGGCGCGTGGCCTGCACCATCTACTCCGATGATCCGGATGCGGACCTTATGCTGGGTGGAATTATCTGCTACGACAGTCTCTCCGTCGTCAAAGTTGGCGGAACCCCGGTCAACCTGTTTGAACAGTGGCAGACTTACTGGTTTGGTTCCACCTCCGCCCTCAATGGTGGCCTGCACGACGACTTCGATGGTGATCTTTCTGACAACTGGGACGAGTTCATCGCCGGAACCGATCCGACCAGCGAAACCGCCTTCCTGGGCATGAATAGTACGCGTATACCCGGACAGAAGCTGGTCATTCAATGGCCGAGCACCTCGGGACGCTACTACCGGATTCTGGGCACGGAAAACAAGAGTCTGACCGGGTTCCAGGTTATTGCACCGAATATCCCGGCCACCGTTCCCGTAAATGTGTACACATCCTCGCTTCCGGCCTCGGTATCGACCTATTATTACCGTCTGGAAGTAAGCACCAACGCGTTCCAGTAAGCGGAGTCTTTTAAACAGTAGAAAGAAACGGCCCCTTACACGTGAGTGGAAGGGGCCGTTTGGCTTGACCGCCGACATCCAAAAGAAGATGATTCCGGTTTCTCGAAAACAGCACATAAAGCAGTAAATGTATCAGTGAAATGCGGAGGAAAAAATGATCCATTCAGGCGTGAACGCTAAATCAATACAAACAAGTCTCCTTCGCGGTGTGGTGACCCTCCTTGCCCTTGGGGCATTTCTCACAGCACACGCCGAAATTAAAAGGATGGGAGGGGCTCCCTTGCCGGGGGCTACCTTGAATACCCTGGATGAAGGCTACGTGGGCTACCCCGTAAAAAAACTCCCCCTGATTATTTACGACGATGTGAATACCACGTTCTCGCGACCCTATGTGCCTTCGGGGTGGATGGGGAATCTTGAAGTCATTGATTTTGACGAGGGCTGGAAGAAAATGCCGCACAGCGGAGCGACCTGCATCCGCGTGCGCTGCGGCATGTCGCGCTCCTGGTTCGGCATTGTTTGGCAAAGCCCGGCCAATGACTGGGGTGACCAGGAAGGCGGCTGGGATTTGATCAACGCCCGTCAATTGAGCTTTTGGGCCCGAGGGGAAAACGGCGGGGAGAAGGTGGAGTTTAAGTTCGGCATTCTACGCGAAGACCAACCCTACCCAGACACCACCGGTCACAAGGGGCTCACCGTGTCCCTCAGGCGATACTGGCAACAATACGTCATCCCGCTTGTCGGAAACAAACGGTGCATCAAGACCGGCTTCGTCTGGGTAGTGGATGGATGCGACGAGGGATTTACCTTTTATCTGGACGACATTAAGTTTGAATAAGCGCGTAGGCATCTCGACAAAGTAATCCATTTGACGACAGCGAGAAGTGCTGCTAAGGATATCCGCGAAATAGCCGCCTGATCAAACGCACACACTCCGGTAGCTCAGTTGGATAGAGCAACGGATTTCTAATCCGTCGGTCGCGGGTTCAAGTCCTGCCCGGAGTGCCATTTCC
>CAZBEO010000091.1:0-12716 GCA_964490935.1 uncultured Verrucomicrobiota bacterium | reverse complement strand
CCTTTCCCCGACACCCCGCCCCAGCCCCCCCCCACGACGAATGCCTTGCTCTAAAAATCGCCGATGAAGGTATTGGCATCCCGAGCGGCGAACTGGAAACCATCTTCGATCAATTCGCACAGAGCACCTACACGCGAACCGGTGCCGGCGGAACCGGACTCGGACTGGCCATCTCCCGCGAAATCATCCACGCCCACCAAGGCCGGATCCTTGCCGAACACAACCCCGCAGGTGCAGGAGCCATATTCTGTGTTACCCTCCCCATACGCCAAAAGGAATCCAGCCATGCACCGACTACTGCTCGTGGATGACGACCCCATCAACCTGGCCGTCCTCGAAGAAATCTTTTCGGAAACCGACACCCTCTGCTGCGCCCAATCCGGTGAAGAAGCCCTTCGGCAAGTCTCCGAATTCAAGCCAGACCTTATCCTGCTCGACATCATGATGCCGCAGATGGACGGATTTGAAACCTGCCGCCGACTCAAGGCCAACCCCGAAACCGCTGAGACCCCCGTACTCTTTCTCACCGCCAGCACCGAACTCAAAAGCAAACTCACCGGCTTCGCCTGCGGCGGTGCCGATTACATTACAAAACCATTCGAAGCCGAAGAAGTCATCGCACGCACGCGCACCCACCTCCACCTGTGCGATGCTCGCGAACTAATCAGACGCCACAACCACGAACTCGAAGCCATGCTCGAAGAACGCACCCGCGAACTCATTCAATCCGAGCGCCACGCCGCCTTCAGCCTCCTTATGCAGGGTATTATCCATAACCTCAAAGGCCCGCTCACCGCCGTCACCGGGCTCTCCGACTTCATCACCACACTCATTGAATTGAAAAACGACGAGCTATCCACGGGCCCCACTGATCTACCCGTCTCCGAGACCATCGCCTTCCTCACCAAAATCGCTGGAAGCACTGAACTCATCAGCGGTGCCGCCGAAGAACTTAAAACCATGATCGATTCCATGATGACCAAAAGCGCGTCTGATAAGGAAAAAAGTCTCCGCGAAACCGACCTCAACGCCCTCATTCGGCAGGAACTCACCTTTCTCGAAGGCGACATGCGCTTTAAACATCAAACCGAAAAAACCATTTGCATCGCCGAACAGCCACTCCCCATAACCGTGGTCCCCTCCGAACTCTCCCAAATCATCAGCAACCTCATCCGCAATGCCATGGATGCAACCCACACGGCCCGACACCCGAAAATGCTCATCGCATCCGGGAAAAAAGGAAAAAACGCCTGGCTCTCCATCGAAGATGACGGCCACGGAATCCCCATCGAAATCCGCGACCGGATTTTCGACCCCTTCTTCACCACCAAACCACGCGCCGATAAAGCCGCCGACAAAGAACCCTGCGGCACCGGGCTCGGGCTCTACACCGTCGCCGCCATCGTCAACTCCTACGGCGGCAGCATCGACGTGGGCGAATCTTCCCTCGGCGGAGCCCAGATACGCATCTCTATTCCCCTGGCAACTCGTCCTGTCGCCCTGGACTAGATCGCCCCCCGGGATCATAATTTCATCCAAATCGCCATCGGTTTCGATATCGCAATCGGAATTCTCCCATCGGCGACATCCGCATCCGGCGCACAGCGGATTTTCAGCTCTTTAGCCCCACCTTTTTGAGAATGAAAACCGCCGGACAAATGCCCGTGAAGGCCGACTGAACCAGATTCGCCCCCACAAACACCGTCAGCCACAACCAACGCGGGTCCACCCAGTGCGTCAACGCCGCACTGAGCAAAATCATTCCACCCGCCATAACCCGAACGCCCTCTTCCACGCGCATAAACAATCCCCTTCCCCTCAAGACCGGGCAATCAAAAGACCTGCCACCGCAAAGAGAATCACCGAGACATAAGGATTCGACGTGATCGGGCACGCCCCCGTGGAACAACCCACAAATCGGTAAATCAGCCAGCCGATCGTCCCGCCCCCCAACGCCCCAATCAACAACCGCCATCCGATAGCCATATCATCCTCCTCGTTTTTTCCGCGAAAACGCGGGTCACTCAGGAACCAACCACGAACGCAACTGCTCCAGACTCTGCATCCCTACCCGCGAATCCGAAAACTTACCGTCCTTGAACAGCACCAGATACGGAATCGACGATACCTTGTACTTCTGCGACAGGTCCGGATACTGGTCCACATTCACCTTCACCACCGACACCTTGCCCTCCTGCTCCGAAGCAAACGCCGAAAGCGCCGGACTCATCCGTCGGCACGGGCCGCACCAGTCCGCGTAAAAATCCACCACCACCGCGCCGCTCGCCGTCCACTCCGCGAACTGCGCCTCATCCGTCAGATGCTTCACCGCATCCGATTCCGACGCTCCCTCGTCCTGCGCCTCCGCGCAGCCCGCCCACGTCAACAGCAGAACCGAAAGAACGCCCGCCGTCAAACCATGCCATTTACCACTCATCCAACACCTCGCCTTCCTTTTTCCATTCTAGAAAACCAATTAAGCAGCCGTATGTTTCTTCACCGCCGCCGACAGCTTGTCCAGCGTCTGAACTCCCACATACTGCTCCACCACCGCGCCATCCTTCAGCAGAAACAAACTCGGAATACTGCGCACCGAAAACTTCGCAGCCACGCCAGGAGCGTCATCCACATTCAGCTTCGCAATCAGCGCCGCATCCCCCACCTGCTCCGCCAACTCATCAATAATCGGCCCCTGCATCCGACACGGCCCACACCAAGGAGCCCAGAAATCAACCAGCGCCACGCCACTCGACGTCTTCTCCGCAAAGTTCGCATCCGTCAGCTCAACCACATTCTTTCCAGCCATGATCTCTTCCTTTCCGCCGCAGGTCCTGCGGCTTGATTATGATTTACAGCCCATACAACAGGCAATATCCATGCCAACTTCACATAAAATTGTATTAAATGACATCTTCCCTCCCGAAATTCGCGTGAATTAGCGTCCATTCGCGGTTTACCCCGTATTTTCTCTCGAATTCCAGCCTTTTCCGTATTTTTTCCGTATTTCGTAGTAAAAAACACGATTTTTTACACAAATTTGACTTTTTTTTCAGTTTTTTGATCGTTTTTTATGCGTTTTAACGTTTTTTTCAAAATTTCAGAAAATAATTGCTCGACAAACCACCACACTCCAGGCATAAAAGTAACGTTATCATAACGCTTAAGTGACGCAACCATAACGAAAGGTAACGGTTAAAATGGACGAGCGGATTACAGCAGCCCTGCTCCTCGATACGATGGCCGAGGGGGTCCTGGTACTCGACCCGGAAAGCCGCATTCGCGTCTGGAACCAAGCCATGACGAACCTGACCGGCTACTCCAGCGAAGAGGCCCTAGGCCAACCCGCCGAATGGCTCAGAGCCCCCCACTGCGCCGGACTCGCCCAACTCACCTCCTTCCAATCCAGCGACCCATCCAAAACAATCCCACCCTGCCTCAACGGCTGCGAATGCTGCCTCCGAAACCGAGCAGGCGACGACGTACCTGTCCTCGTCAACGCCCGCGCCCTAACCGGGCGCGACGGTGTCTCTCTCGGCGTCCTTCTCACCGTCAGCGATTTTCGTCCCGTCGCCCGCCTCCAAAAAGAACTCCTCGCCCTCGAATCCAAACTCAAACCTGAAGATGATTTTTTTGGTCTCATCGGCCATTCCGAACCCATGCGTGCCGTCCAGCGTCTCATTCGCCTCGCCGCCGACAGTGAAAGCACCATCCTCATCCTCGGTGCCAGCGGCACAGGCAAAGAACTCGCCGCCTCCGCCATCCACACCCTCGGCCCACGCGCCGATCAACCCTTCATCAAAGTCAATTGCGGCGCCCTCTCCGAAACCCTACTCGAAAGCGAACTCTTCGGCCATGTCAAAGGCGCCTTCACCGGGGCCTACCGCGACCGAAAAGGACGCTTCGAAACAGCCGACGGAGGTACCCTCTTTCTCGATGAAGTCGGCGAAATCAGTCCCGCCATGCAGGTCAAACTCCTCCGCGTCCTCCAGGAAGGCGAATTGGAACCCGTCGGCGGCGAAAAAACCCTCCGCGTCAATGTCCGCGTCATCGCCGCCACCAATCGCGACCTCTTCGCCGAAATGCGCGAAGGACGCTTCCGCGAAGACCTCTACTACCGCCTCCGCGTCTTCCCCCTTTCCATGCCCCCTCTTTCCGAACGACGCAACGACATCCCCCACCTCGTACGCTTCTTCATCAACCGCCACGCCGCCCGCACCGGAAAACTCATCACCGGCATCCGCCCCGACGCCCTTTCCCACCTGCTCGACTACTGCTGGCCCGGCAACGTCCGCGAACTTGAAAACGCCGTCGAATACGCCTTTATCGTCTGCCAGGAAGTCGTCATCGCCCCGCAGCACCTACCCGAAGAAATCAGCAACGCACGACTCCGCCAATCCATCTGCGGCGCATCCGCCTCCGGATCACCAGCCCCATCCACGCCTTCGCACGCACGCATCATCCTCCGCGACCCCGAACAACTCCGCGCCCTACTCACCGAATGCGACTGGAACAAAGCCGAAGCCGCCCGACGCCTCGGCATCAGCCGAACCGCCGTCTGGAAATGGATGAAAAGAGCCAACATCCCCCTGAAGCCGCCTCCTTCGCGTATCACCTTGTGATGTGATCTTTTCCATGGAAGAAACACCCGCTACGCGAACGGCTCGTTTACAAGTTGATGGTTAAAAAGGCACCCCAATGGGGATGATGGCGAGAAACTGTAGAAGCACTTGTGCCAAAGAATTCATTGACCCAGAAGGTCACGCGTGTTACGTTGTCTTACATGAAAACATCCACATTAACGATTCGCATGGACGATGAGCTCTCTGCGTTACTCGACACAGCAACCAAACGATCAGGACGTAACCGCAGCGAGATAGCCCGCGAAGCCCTCAGGCGCCAACTTCGCGTTACGCGCTTTGACAACCTGCGCAAGCGCGTGATGCCCTTTGCCGAGGCGCGCGGCTATCTTACCGATGACGATGTCTTTTCCGCTGTGTCATGAGAGTCTTTCTCGACACAAACATCTTGGCCGCTGGCTTCGCTACTCGGGGGCTATGCTCCGATCTTATTCGTGAAGTACTGGAAAATCATGAGCTGTTCACCTCTCTCGATATCCTCGTTGAACTCAAGCGCATCATGACAAAGAAGTTCAAGCTTCCTGCCGAACAAGTGGAGGAGGTCCTTGATCTTGTTCACACCAGTGCGCGTGTTACTGAACCCCATGCAAAGGCTACCTACGAAATCACTGATCTGGATGATGTCCCTCACCTCTCGGCGGCGGAAACCGGACAATGCGATTTTTTCGTCACAGGAGACAAAGAACTTTGGAGCGTGAGCCCAATCGGAACAATGCGTGTGATCTCTCCGAGGGGTTTCTGGGAAGAAATACAGGCACAATCAGGTGGTGGACGGGACTAACCGGCGAAGGCCAGCCCCAGCTCCCACACCACTCCCGCAATGGCGGGATGCGGCTCCGCATACGTCGGTATTGTTTTCTTTCCCGACGAGCGGTAAGATCATCCCCGCCATAGGAAATATCCGTTGGTTATGTTAACCCCGAAGGGGAGGATTGAATCCATGAAGCGCTATGTATCCGTGTGTTGTTTTCTTGCGTTCCTACTGCCCGCGTTGCCCTCTCCGGCACCGGCTCCCGAGGTTGTACGCCAACTCAACGAACAGTACCGAACCCGACTCGACGAAGCATGCTCTCCTGTGAATCAGTGGTATCTGGCCGAGCTGCTGAAACTCTACATCGACTGCCGCACACGGGGCCAGCAAGCCGACACCGAATACCTCGCGAACCTCGTTCACTCCATCGCGCCGGACGCCGTGCTGCCGCAACTCACGAAGATTGCTCAACTAACTCCGCCCCCCACTGAACCCGAACAGCCCACTCCAACGCCGATCCCCTTTCCCACCACGGCACCGAGCGAGGTGTCCGCACCTTCCCTCGTCCCGAAACTCACCGAGTTGGACCGCGTGAAAATCATCCTGCCGGAGGTGGCCGTCCTGCCAGCCCTGATGAGTTATGAACTGCCCGCAGGCGACGCACAATTGGAAGGCGATGTGCAATTCGACGGCCAGGACATCTCCCTCTGGCGCGGCCTGGACAGCTCTGTGTCCTGGTCCTTCAATAATGCCAAGGCCGGTCTCTACGACATCAGTCTGCTTTATTCCACCGACATTGCCGCGCCCGGTGCCTTTGAGGTGCGTATCGGGAATGAGATACTCAACCGCCCCACCATGGATCGCACAGGCGCCCGCCACAAGTACCGCAAACGCTCGATTGGACGACTCTCCATCCCTGCGGGCGAAACCACCGTCACCCTGATCAAAAAACAACGCGGCGGATTACTCTTTAATCTCAAGATGCTTTATCTGGATGAAGTGTCCCCCTAACAATCCGTCGGACTTGGGGTGCGGCTCGACCCGATGGGTGCCAGCTACGAGTCCGATTTCAAATTTTAAATTTCAGATTTCAACTTTCCGATTTCAAATATCAGATTTCAAATTCCAAAAGCTTGCCGGTGTGGACCGGCAAAAAACAGAGGAGCAAACTGATGGGACTGAAAACCGTGGAATGGATTCCTGCCTCACCCGAAAGGTTGATTCCGGGCAAGCTTAGACTGGTCGAACAGACCCGACTCCCCGAGGAATTGCACTTTCTCGAAACGGACCGTATCGAAGAAGTCTGGGAAGCCATTCAGATGCTGCGCGTACGCGGGGCTCCCGCTATCGGCGTCGCCGCCGCCATGGGAGTTGTCGCGGGCATTCAAAAGGCCGACACCCCGAACACCGAGGCCCTGGTGGCCGAAGTCAATCGCGTGGCGGATTACCTTGCCACCTCGCGCCCCACCGCCGTCAACCTTTTCTGGGCGCTCGACCGCATGCGGCGTATCGCCCACAAAAACCAACACCTCGAGGTGCCTGCCCTCAAGGAACGTCTGGCCCGCGAAGCCGTAACCATCCGCGACGAAGATGCCGCCATGTGCCGCGCCATCGGTGAACACGGCGTCGCCCTGCTGAAAGACGGCTGGACCATCCTCACGCACTGCAACGCGGGCGGACTGGCCACGGCTGAACTTGGTACGGCTCTCGCTCCAGTCTACGTTGCCAAAGAACGCGGCATGAATATTAGCGTCATTTCCGATGAGACCCGCCCGCTCCTCCAAGGCTCCCGCCTCACCGCCTGGGAGCTGCACCAGGCTGGCATAGATGTCACCATCATCTGCGACAACATGGCCGCGAAAGTCATGCGCGAGGGCAAGGTGCAGGCCGTATTCGTCGGCTCCGACCGCATCGCCGCCAACGGTGATGTTTGCAACAAAATAGGCACCTACGGCGTCGCCGTCCTCGCCCGTGCCCATCACATTCCTTTCTATGCCCTTGCCCCCACCAGCACGTTTGATCTGGCTCTTTCTCATGGCGACGACATCCCCATTGAAGAACGGCACCCCGACGAAGTGGTCATGGGTTTCGGGCGGCGCACCGGCCCCGAAGGGGTACGCGTTTATTCCCCGGCCTTCGATGTGACGCCCGCCGAATATGTCACCGCCATCGTTTGCGAAAAAGGCATACTCCGTCCGCCTTTTGGTCCGGCCCTGCGTGCCGCTCTGGAGAACCAGTCGAAATGACGACCCTCGAACAACTTGGCGAACGAAAGATCATTGAAGCCCTCGCCCGACTCGTCGGGCCGGGGAGGGACGTGGTCGCCGGAATCGGCGATGATTGCGCTGTCGTACGCGCCGGGGCCGACGACTGGGTCATCACCACCGATCCCGTCATTGAAGGCGTCCACTTTCTTTCCGGGGAAACTCCACAGCGTATCGGGCACAAGGCCGTCGGGCGCGTCTTGAGTGATGTGGCCGCGATGGGTGCCGAACCGCTCTGGCTCGCCATCAACATCGTGGCCCCGCCTACGCTCGAACTCTCCGTGCTGGAAGGGATTTATAAAGGTGCAAACGCCTTGCTCACCCGCTGCGGCGGAACCATTATCGGCGGGGATGTCGCTCAGGGAAGCTGTCTGGAGCTGCACGTCTTCGGCGTTGGACGGTTGCCAGCGGGAACCGCCCTGCTCCGTTCCGGCGCGAAACCCGGCGACCTCCTCTATGTCACGGGCGCACTGGGCGGAAGCCTTCTCGGAAAACATCTCGATTTCACGCCGCGTCTTGCCGAGGGGCAATGGCTCCGGGAACGGCAGCTCGCCACCGCCATGATAGACATCAGCGATGGGCTGCTCTCCGAAGCCCGCCATATTGCCGAACGCAGCGGCATATGCGTTGTGGTGGACGCGGCTCTGGTACCGGTGGCACCCGATGCGGCGCGATGCACCGACGGCCGCTCTCCACTCACGCACGCCCTCACCGATGGAGAGGACTTTGAGCTCCTCTTCACTGTCCCAGCAGAAAGAATATCCGGCTTGGAGAAGGCTTGGTATGAACACTTCGAGACTCCCTGCACCTGCATCGGCACCGTGGAGTCCGGTGCCGAAGTACGGCTTGTCAACGCACCTGAAGAACTCTCCCACCATCCCGGCTACGAGCATTTTCGCTTCGGCTATCCCAGCATATAGTCGCGAGCCGTTTCGGAGTTCCTTTTACTCTATTCTTTCTTCCGTACAGGCGGAATGCTTTATGAAGAAGCTGTGCGTTCAGCATAACAGTCCAAGTCGATGAGGCCAAGACACCACAGCGTACCTGCGATGGTGGCGCATGTGAAATGGGGCCATTCACCGAGGGGAAGACGACCTGCCCAGCGCTCTAAAATCCGGGGGACCCGCAACCCCTCAAGAGATTTTCCACGCAGTCGAGTTCCATATTCAGTCGCCCCTCGACAGTATACGAGGCGACGTGCGGCGTAAGCAGAACCTGCTCATACGCCTGAAGCGAACCAATGTAGGGCTCCTTCGGAAGGGCATCGAGCCAGGCGCCGGCCACGGCACCGGAATCCAGTGCCGCCACCAGTGCCGCTTCATCCACGGCACCACCGCGTGCCGCATTGCAGATAAACGCACCAGGTTTCAGTCGAGAAAAAGCCTTCGCATCCAGCACACAGGACTCCCCGGAGAGATGCAGCAGCACCACGTCCGCCAGAGGCAAAGCCTCTTCCAAAGAGATCGTTGGAATATCCTTTGCATGCGGGTCCACCACCAGCCGATGCACACCGAACGGCACAAGCAATTCAGCCACACGCCGTCCGATTCGGCCATACCCCACCATCGCCACGGTCTTTCCCTGAAGCAAAGAGCCTACCCGTTTATCCCACGTCCCGGCATGCAGCGCGGCATTCATCGAGGCCACCTGACGCATCACAGACAGCAGGCACCCCACCGTCATTTCCGCTACGGACTCGGTCGGACCATTCGGCGTATTGAACACCTGCATGCCGAATTCCTTCGCAGCAGCCTGATCCACATTCGACATCCCCGCCCCGCAACGCGAGATGACCTTCAAGGTTCCGCGGGCGGACTCCAGCACATCCCGATCCAACGGTTCGAGCCCGGCAATCAAGCCATCCACCCCCGCCAGCAAGCGAATGATTTCCTCTTTCACATAGCGCCGCTTGTAGGGGTTTGGGAGTATCTGGCACCCCGCCTCGCGCAGACGCTGCAAGGGGAGGTCATTCTGTTCGCCGAAAGAAGAAGGTCCAATCAGTACATTCATCGTGTTCCATCCTTTCCATCCGCATCCGCCGCCGGGAAAAGAACGCGCAGTGCGCCATCCTGTTCCACCGAGAAAATGCCATCCGCCAAGCGTGCAAACAGTTCATAAAAAAGCTTCTTTTCGTTGCGCAGGGTCATGGGCGGCGTCATCACCATTCGCAATCCGCGCATGCCCGGCTCATGGCAAAGGCTCACAGCCACCTCGCGCCGCTCCCCACTCAACGCCACCTCCAGCAAGTCGCCCAGAAAAACCGATAATCGTTCGGGCTCTACCAGCACCGACAGGCCCTCCTCATCCGATGCGGTATTCACACTCACCTCGCCCACCCGCGCCTGCTCGTCCAAGCGGCGCGCCAGATACAAACCAAAGGCTTTTTCATCCCCGGCCAGCTCGGCGAGTTCATCGTGTTCGAGTGGCGTCGGCTTCAAGAGACAAGCGACTTTCTTCACCGAAGGAATAAGCGGGGTAGGACAGGCGCACCGACGCAGGTCCACGCCCAGCATGAGCGCAATATAATCATTTAACAAAAATTCCAACCGAAACAGATACAACTCCCCCATCCCATCCGGCAGCGGCATACTCTTCAGAATTTTCCGAATCTTCCGAATCAACTCCACGCCCTTCATGGGAATGGCCGCCTGCATGGGGTCATCAGATTGCTCCTGCTCGAAAGCGTGAAATTTTTCGATGTACTGATCCACGGCGTCCATATCCAGCTCGTGCCGAAGGCCGGAGGCAAGACCATCCTGCAGGTTGTCCAATCCCTCGGCAATACGCAGGAGACGCCCGCCCTGTGCCACCAACTGCACCCCCACTTCGCGCATGAACACCACCGCGCACTCCTTCAGAAACCGTATGCGGGCGGCATCCAGCCGGGTGAGTTCTCCCAGTTGCCCCGTCTCGCGGAGAATGGTGGCGATAATCCCCCGGGCGGGCGCGGCATTCAGCCTGTTCCCATGCCCGCTCCAAACGGCGTCCAGTTCACCGGCGGCCAGCCACCCATCCAGAAAGGTTAGAGTTTGGCGCAGCTTCAGCGCCGACCAGCCAGGCAGGCCCGCCACCACCGGACGGTGCGCAAAAAGAACGTCTCCGCAAAAGAGCCAACGCCCCACCTGAATGCACAGACTATCGTCGCTGTGGCCCGGCGTGTGAAAAACCGTAAGCGCGTCGGTGCCATCCAGAGTCAACACCTGACTCTTCACGGCGGCGTCGCCGTACACGGCGTCCTCCACCGGCCCCATGCAACAAAACGTCAGTTCCGGCGAAAGCGGATGTCCACCATCGCCCAGCAGAGCGCCATCCATCGCCACTTGCAAATCATTTTCCCCATACACAAATGAAGCCGTCACTTCCGCATCGCCCTGTTCCAAGGCCTCGACGCCCGCTTGTTGCGCCAGATAGAAACACGGGGACTGGATGCGCGACTTCATCCAAAGCAGTGAGCGCGCATGATCGCGGTGACAATGCGTGAGCAGCACCAGCACTGGGCGTCTCGAGCCATCGTCCACCGCTCGGCACACCTCCGCGAGATGCCCTTCCGTACCACCCGGATCAATCACCACAAAACATGAAGCGAAACGAAGCAGATAGGAATTGCAGCAGGTTAAATCCGCCGAGTGCAAACAGCACTTCAGCGCCGCGCTCGAGCCGGGCAGCATCTGCCAGTCATCCGTCATCATCGGAGAAAGCATCAGGTGTTATCCGTCCGTTCGCAACAATCCACCCAGAGATGCAGCAGCACCGCGTGGGCGGACTCTGCCTGCCCATACGTCGGCGCGTCCACGTAGAAATTCAGATCGCCCGCGCCGCGCAACGGATTGTCCGCTCCCATGGCAGAGAAGGTCACCACCGACATGTTGAGCTTCCGGGCCACACGAACAGCCTCCAGAATGTTGGGACTTTTCCCGGAGCTGCTGATGGCCACCAGCAGGTCACCCGGCGTACCGCGCCGTTGCAGCGGCGTGGCATAAAGCTGTTCCGAGCCGAGATCATTTGCTACAGCCGTGATCAGTGCCAAGTCTGTAAACACCTCCGTACAGAGACCGCCGTTCTTGCACAGATCGGCGGCGATGTGACTGGCCATCGAAGCACTGGCGCCATTACCGATCATGAAAATGGTTTTATGAAAGGTGCGCGTCAGCTCGGTCATATCCGTGAGTTCGGCAAGAGCCGCATCCTGGTCCAGCGGTTCACCGTTCTGCCGCGTGACCTCCAAGCGCAACAGGATATCCGTCAGATCCGCAATTCGTTCCTGATAGTTCTTCATGTTACCCTCTCTCATTCTTTTTTTTTCATACAATTTTTAACCACGAATGTCTTGGAGCAGCGTAGCCGCAACCAAATCAACTATTTCAACCACGGATGGCACGGATTATACGGATTAAATCCAGTTTATCCTGTTCATCCCGTCAAAATTCTCTCCGCACACCTCTGCGCCCCGGCGTCTCTGCGTTAAAAACGCTCTCCTCGCCTTCGACTCAGTCCGCCTCCATTTCCTGTCCTGTTTTTACACCCTTCTGGTAAACCCGGTCAATCAGCGTCATGAGTTTCAGCGCATCGGTGGAGCTGCCATGCTCCACGCGTTTGCCGCTTTGAATCGCCCGGAAAAAACTGTCAATTTCCGAATTCCAGGAGCCATCGGTCGGATAGAAAAACGACTGCGGCTCATCCCATCGCGCTTCGGGAGGTTGGCCCATATTACGCTCCATAGTCAGCACTTCTTCACCATACGCACCCGACGGTGTTTTGAGGCCGTTGATCACGAGGTGTCCCTTTTCCATGAATATCTCAAGCGAAAAAAGATGCCGCCATTGCAACATCGTAGAGTGCAGGGAGGCCGCCACGCCGGTCTTTGTGTTCAAAAAATTCGCGAACACATTGTCTTCTATGTCCAATGCCCAATAGCGGTTCTGAACAATCGCCTGCACGACATCAAAGTCGTTAGCGAAATGCAGAAAGAGGTCCAGCATGTGAATGCCCTGATCCAACAGAATGCCGCCACCGGCGAGTTCTTTCTTCGCGCGCCAGGTATCAAAGTAATCCGCGTCCACATTT
>CAZBEO010000090.1:0-12954 GCA_964490935.1 uncultured Verrucomicrobiota bacterium | reverse complement strand
GGTTGAAAGGTGATTTGGCGAAGTCGGAGAGCGCGTTTGCTGGCAGCGAGAAGGAGCGCAAGGCGCTGGAAGAAAAGCAGGGAGCGACGGAGAAGGAATTGGCTTCGTTGGCTGCTGCGAAGAAGGATATGGAAGGCCAGTTGAAGTCGAAAGACGGGGCTCTGCAGGATTTAAACGCGAAGTACGCGAAGGTCACAAAGGAGAAGGATGTTTTGCAGGGGCAGTTTGCCTCGAGTGAGAAGGGTCGTCAGGAGTTGGAAAAGGCCCTTCAGAATGTTTCGTCTCAGGCGGCGTCGGCCCGCAAAGAGGTGGAGCAGTTAGCCGGTGCGAAGACGGGGTTGGAAAGCCAATTGGTAAAGCTTGAAGCAGCGAAAAAGGACCTCGAAACCCAACGTGCAACGGATGCGAAAGCGTTGGAGGGGTTGAAAGGCGATTTGGCGAAGTCGGAGAGCGCGTTTGCAGGCAGTGAGGCGGGGCGGAAGGCGCTTGAAGCGAAGCAGCAGGCAACGCAGGCGAGTTTGGTGTCGGTGGAGAAGCAATTGGCGTCGCTGGGTGCGGTGAAGAAGGATTTGGATGCGTCATTGAAGTCGAAGGACGGGGCACTGCAAGCGTTGACCGCGAAACACGCGAAGCTCGCGAAAGAGAGGGATGCGCTTGAAGCTCAGCGCGAGTCCGATGCGAAGGCGTTGGCTGGGTTGAAGGGTGATTTGACGAAGGTGCAGGTTCAATTTGCATCGAGCGAGAAGGGGCGTCAGGAGTTGGAAAAGGCTCTTCAAAATGTATCATCGCAGGTGGCGTCGGCCCGTAAAGAGGTGGATCAGTTGAGCGAGTCGAAGAAGGGATTGGAAACCCAATTGTCGAAGCTGGATGCGGTGAAAAAGGACCTCGAAAGCCAGCGTGTGTCGGATGCTAAGGAGTTGGAAGGGTTGAAAGGCGATTTGGTGAAGTCGGAGCGTGCTTTTGCAGGCAGCGAGGCGGGGCGGAAAGCGTTGGACGCAAAGCTGGTGACGACGCAGGCGAATTTGCAGGCCGTGGAGCAGGAGCTGGCATCGTTGGATGCTGCGAAGAAGGATATGGATGCGTCATTGAAGTCGAAAGACGGGGCTTTGCAGGATTTAAACACAAAGTACGCGAATCTCGCGAAAGAGAGGGATACGCTGGAAGCACAGCGCGAATCAGATGCGAAGGCTTTGGCGGGGTTGCAGGGTGATTTGACGAAGGTTCAAGGGCAATTTGCATCGAGTGAAAAGGGTCGCCAGGAGTTGGAGAAAGCCCTTCAGAATGTTTCTTCTCAGGCGGCATCGGCCCGTAAAGAGGTGGAGACGTTGAGCGAGTCGAAGAAGGGGTTGGAAAGCCAGTTGGTAAGGCTTGAATCAGCGAAAAAAGACCTCGAAAGCCAGCGAGCAGCGGATGCGAAGGCGCTGGAGGGGTTGAAAGGTGATTTGGCGAAGTCGGAGAGCGCGTTTGCTGGCAGCGAGAAGGAGCGCAAGGCGCTGGAAGAAAAGCAGGGAGCGACGGAGAAGGAATTGGCTTCGTTGGCTGCTGCGAAGAAGGATATGGAAGGCCAGTTGAAGTCGAAAGACGGGGCTCTGCAGGATTTAAACGCGAAGTACGCGAAGGTCACAAAGGAGAAGGATGTTTTGCAGGGGCAGTTTGCATCGAGCGAGAAGGGCCGTCAGGAGTTGGAAAAGGCTCTTCAGAATGTATCTTCTCAGGCGGCATCGGCCCGTAAAGAGGTGGAGACGTTGAGCGAGTCGAAGAAGGGGTTGGAAAGCCAGTTGGTAAGGCTTGAATCAGCGAAAAAAGACCTCGAAAGCCAGCGAGCAGCGGATGCGAAGGCGCTGGAGGGGTTGAAAGGTGATTTGGCGAAGTCGGAGAGCGCGTTTGCTGGCAGCGAGAAGGAGCGCAAGGCGCTGGAAGAAAAGCAGGGAGCGACGGAGAAGGAATTGGCTTCGTTGGCTGCTGCGAAGAAGGATATGGAAGGCCAGTTGAAGTCGAAAGACGGTTCTCTGCAGGATTTAGACTTAAGGTATGCGAAGCTTTCGAAGGAGAAGTCGGACCAGGAGGTGCAGCGAGTGTCGGACACGCAGATGTTGGAGCGCCTGAAGGGGGAGTTGTCTCTTTCTCAGAATCAACTGGCACAGAGTGAGCAGAGCCGTAAGGAACTCGAAAAGGCTTTACAGGAAGTTGCCGATCAGATGGCGTCTCTTCGGATGGACCTTCGTGAAAGGGAAGAGCTGCGTGACGCGGTGCAAAAAGAGAACGCAAAAATTCGGCAGCAGATGGAGACGTTTGAGCGTGAGAACAAAACGCTGCAGGCAGAGCTTGGGACGAAGTCGGAGTCGTTGCGTCTGAATGAATCGGAACGTGTGAATTTTGAGGAAGCCTTGCAGGAGGCTGTGACGGGCCGGAAGAGTTTGGAAGAGCAGGCCTCCTTGCTGAGTAAGAGAGTTGCATCTCTCACAGGTGAAAAGGCGAAGGTTGAAGAGACTCTTAAGGAAGCCAGTTACAGGGCCAAACTCATTGACGAGAAGCGGACGATGGCGGAGGCGGCCTTGTCTGAGTCGGTAGCGGATGCCGAGCGGCTTCAGCAGGAGTTGGAACGGGCAAATCTTGATCGTGATCGTTTGCGTACGGATCGCGAGGGCCTATCCGGCAAGTTTGTTGAGTTGACAAGGAAAGTGGATGAGATGGTGGATTCTTCGGCCCTGGCTCGGGAAAGGGTGCGGAAAAAAGAAGAAGAGGTTGCGCAACTTCAAGGGCGGATTAAAAAGATTTCCCAGAGTTTGGTTGATGACGAATTAAAGCTGGGCGAGAAGGAACGCGAACTGGCCGAACTGGGCCTGAAGGTTAAGGCGGGTGATGCTGATTTGGCGGCGAGGCAAGTGATGCTGAATCAGATTCAGCAGCAGAAAGCGGAATTGGAAAATAGATCGCAGAACTTGGCGCAGGAGGTTGTGGGGCTTAAATCGGCGGGGCGTGATTTGGAAGCGCGAAATGCCGAGTTGACTCGGTCCCTGGTGATAAGTCGTGACATCAGCGATTCACTGAAAGCGTTGCGCGCCTCGAACGAAGATATGATGAAGCGACTTCACCGCATGGAGGTTCAGCGTAAGGGGTATGACGAGAAAGCAGCGTCGCGTTTGAAACAGGAGATGGATGCGTTTGGAAATCGAATTGAATCGCTGATGAAAGAGACCGAAGCTATCAGCAAGTAAGTCGGATTTTGATCTCCATTTCGGGTCGCTGTCCAGATCGATTTAACCGATCAGTCGGCCATTTCTCGACGCATTTGACTTATGACATCGGCGTAGTCGGGCACCGAGAAAATGGCGGAACCGGCGACAAAGGTGTCCGCGCCCGCGTCCATGACGGCGCGTATATTGTTGGCGTTGATTCCGCCATCCACCTCGAGTCGAATCGGCTTGCCTGACTTTTCAATCATGGACCGGACTTCGCTGATCTTGCGAAGCATTTCGGGCATAAACGTCTGGCCCCCGAATCCAGGGTTGACCGACATGATCAGCACCAGATCGAGTTTGTGCAGAGTATAGTTCAGTGCGTCAAGCGGGGTGGCGGGATTGAATGCCAGTCCCGGTTTTGCGCCGTGTTCCCGTATCAGGTTGATGGTGCGGTCCACATGATCCGTTGCTTCGGGATGGAAGGAGATATACGTCGCTCCGGCCTTGGCAAAGGAGGGTACCAAGGAATCCACCGGGCGCGTCATGAGATGGATATCCAGAGGGATGTTGAACTGACGTTTTGCCAGTGCTTCGCAAACCAGCGGGCCGACCGTCAGGTTGGGGACGTAGTGGTTGTCCATCACGTCGAAATGAATCAGGTCTGCCCCTGCTTTTACAACGTCTTGAACCTCCTCTCCCAGGCGGGAAAAGTCGGCGGAGAGAATGGAGGGTGCGATCCAGTTTGTTTTTTTCATAATAACCTCTTGCATTTCTGAGAGGGGATGCTGGCAGAAAATGGGAGGGCTTGTCCAGTCGCAATCCGCACGGTTTGTCAGCTCGGGCTTTTCCTTCCCTGAAGATCGCATCCATTTTCGACGATAAAAATGGGGCTGAAAAACTAAGCAATTGATTTCCAGTGTGATACGGGAAGAGCACTTCAAGAATCTGTTTGCAAGGGGAAAAAAAGTAAAAACGAACCGGTGGCTGAAAAGACCATAAATACCATATATAGTGGTGTAATATGGCGATTATTAGAAAAAGCAACAAAATGTATTAAAAAGGCCGTTGACACTTTTTTAGAGCGGTGGCATTATCTTTCCGTTTTGCGGGAGTGTCTAACGCAGCGTTGTGAAGACCAGCCAGCGAAGGAGACGGAAAATGCACAGTATCGAAAATCAAGCATCACCCAACCCGTTCGCCTGCACTTATTATCCGACTTGTTAACAGGCTTGCTCCAATTTTATTTTGATCGGCATTTATAATAAAAACAGAGATGAAAAAGAGAGGGAAGTGCGACATGAGTAATGAGAAAATTCAGGCAGAGGGATTTGATGGTTTCAGGAAACGGTCTGGCCTGGTGGTTCCGTTCAGAAAAGAGAAGATTGAGAGTGCCGTTCAGCGGGCCTTCGATGAGGTCAGCAGAGAGCAGAAACAACCTCGGCGCGAGCAGAGCGCGGCAAAAATGACGGAGCAGGTGATCAGCCAGTTGACGAATCCCTCGAGCGAGTACTACGTCTACCCGGACGAACAGGGCAAACGCATTCCGAATATTGAGGACGTGCAGGACCTGGCCGAAATCATCATGGCTGAAAATGGCGAGGCCTTGATTGTCGCTTCCTACAAACGATATCGTAAAGCGCGCGAGATGGCCCGTAGTCGCATCCGGGTGCGGGGCGGCAATCAGAATGCACGCATTGATGTGACGGACGCGAGCCTGCTTCTGGTGGAGTCCACGACGCAGAATGTGACGTTGCCGTGGGATCGTCAGCGGATTGTGAAGCAGATTATTGACAAGACGTCTCTTTCGGTGGAAGAGGCAATCAACATCGCGAAGTCGGTGGAGAATCGCATTATTGGTGGCGAGATTTCCTGTGTGAACAGTACGTTGATTCGTGAGCTGGTGAACAATGAAATCATGGAGCGCGGCTTCAATGCGCAACTGCGCGATCTTTCTCTCTATCGGCTTTCCCGTGACTATGTGGAGAGTTTGATGTTTTCCAAGTCCACGGAAAACAGCAACATTGTGAACAACAATCCGGAAGCGGTGAACCTGGGCATTGCGGAGTTGGTGCTGAAGCAGTGGGCACTGGATACGATTTTCAGCAAAGAAGTGAAACGTGCGCATGACACTGGTGCGGTGCATCTGCACGACCTGGGCTATCCGCATCGCGTGTACTGTTCTTCGCACTCGATCGAGTATGTGAAGAAATTCGGATTGCGCGGGCTGTCGAATCTGAACACGGAATCGAATCCGGCCCGCTCGGCTTCGGTGCTGACGGGGCATCTGAATACCTTCCTGGCTTCAATGCAGGCGAATTATGCCGGTGCGCTGGGGATTGCCTATATCAATATTCTTTATGCACCCTATTTGGAGGGCATGACCTTCAATGACCTGAAACAGGTCGCGCAGGAACTGATTTTCAACGGGTCTCAGAATGCCTTTTCGCGTGGTGGCCAAACGCTGTTTCTGGATTTCAACATTCACACCGGTGTGCCGCGCTACATGAAGAAGGTGCCAGCTATTGGCCCGGGCGGACGGTATATGCTTCGCTGCAAAGACGGCGTGAAGGTCCCGTTGACGGAAGTGCTGCGCGAACAGCGCGATCCGAGCAACTACAAAATGATGGACTTGTATGCAGAAGAAAACGGTGCGAAACGGCTGGTGCTTCGTGAAGAGCTGGATGAAAAAGGCGCGGTGATTTTCAATCACGAAATAGAGGCTGGATTGGCTGCGCGCGGAGAATCGATCGTTACCTATGGCGACTATCAGAAAGAAACGCGTGAATTCTGCCGGGCGCTGCTGAAGGTTTTTGCTGATGGCGATCGCAACGGGCGGATTTTTGAATTTCCGAAATGCGACTTCCATGTGAGCGATGAGACCTTTAAGGATGAGGAGCAGTTTGCGATTTACATGGAAGCGTGTGAATTGGCCAGCAAGAACGGCTCGACGTACTTCATCTTTGACCGCGATGAAGTCACGCTCTCGGCCTGTTGCCGATTGCGCACGACGATTTCGGACGACCGCATGTTGCGTCATCCCGAGTGTATGCGCTTCTGCGGCTTCCAGAATGTTACGATTAATATACCACAGGCGGCCTACCGTGCTTCACGGCGCGGCAGCGAAGACATCTATAAAAACTTCTACGAAGAGTTGGACAAGACCATGGAGTTGGCGGTGCAGGCGCATCTCCAGAAAAAGAATGTGATTGCCGATATGATGAGTGGGCCGGGGCGCCCGTTGTGGCAGGTCGGACGTGAGTCGTGCGATGGCAAGCCCTACATCAAATTAGATGACTGCACGTATATCATCGGCCTGATTGGCGTGAACGATGCGGTGAACTTCCTGATCGGTCAGGAGCTGCACGAGAGTCGGGATGCGGCCAAGCTGGGTTTGAAAATTGTGGCCCACATGTTCCTTAAGATCAAAAAGCTGGCCAAGAAATACAGCCTGAAGTTCACGTTGGAAGAGTCGCCTGCGGAGAGTGCCGCGCGTCGTCTGGCCAAAACGGACCTGGTCTATTTCCGAGAGGAAGCAAAGAATATCGTCAAGGGCTCGGATGAGGATGTGATCTATTACACCAATTCGATTCATCTTTCGGCGGATGCCCCGGTATCGCTGGTGGAGCGGATTCGCGAGCAGGCGAAGTATCACAGCATGATCGAGTCGGGTGCGATTACGCACGCCTTTGTGGGTGAGGAACGGCCTTCGCCTGAAGTCATTGCGCAGGTGATGAGGGAGGTTTTCTTCCGGACTCAGTCGGCGCAGGTGACGATTTCGCCGGAGTTCACCTACTGTAATATCTGCAATCACGTGATGAACGGTTTGTTGGAAACCTGTACGTCCTGCGGGTCGGAGGATGTGGTAGGCGAGGCACGCGTGGTGGGCTATTTCAGTAAGATTCAAAACTGGAATAAGTCGAAGCGTTATGGAGAACTGACCGCTCGGCATAACGGGCGCTATTCGGTCGTTACCGTAGACAGCGGGCAAAGCCCCGGGGAGTCCGTCACAGCGGCGCAACCGGAAACCATTCAAAGCGTAAAGAGCTAAGGAGAGCGATGATGTCTGCACAATATCGAATTGATTTGTTTGGAAAGACCGGGTGCGCCAAATGCAAGGTGCTGGGGCAGCGCTTGGACAAGCTGCTGCAAAAGGATGAATGGAAAGATATAGAGAAGAAGTATTACGATGTAGAGACGGAAGAAGGGATCATTACCTTTTGTGAAGCCGAGTGCATTAATCCGCAGCGCATTCCCGCCCTCATGCTGAAAAAGCGTGATGACGCAACGGGCGAGTACGTGCCGGTCATCAATCTGATGCCGGGCCGGGACGACGAGGTCTGTGGAAGTTCAAAGCTCTATCAATACATTGGCCTGCAAACGGATTATACCGATGAAGGCAAGGGCGTGATCAGTCCCAAGATGATTACGACGGTGTTGGAAGAGGCCACTGCGGCACGCTAAGTGTGCTGTGGGATGTGTTGAACGCCTCCGAACTTTATTGGGCGGAGGCGTTTTTATTGATGATGGTTTATTAACATGAGAGAGCAGGACATGGGTGGAAGTTCTATTTACGGCTATTTGAAGAATCCGAGTATGGTGGATTATCCGGGGTGTCTGGCGGCGGTTTTTTTCACCTCCGGTTGTAATTTTACCTGTGGGTTTTGTCATAATGCGGCGCTGATGGGTCGTCGGCAGGAAGGCTTGGCGCTGGAGGCTCTGTCCGAGGCGTGCGTGGCGTTTCAGGAGTCGTGGGTAACGGGTGCGGTGATCACGGGTGGGGAACCCACGCTGTGCGAAGATCTGCCCGAGCTTATTCGTTTTTTAAAGTCATTCGGCTGGCGCGTTAAGCTGGATACCAACGGTTCGATGCCCGATAGGCTGGAGTCATGCCTTCCGCTGTTGGATTATGTGGCGATGGACGTGAAGGCCGGGCCCGAAGGCTATGTGGAATTGGCTGGGTACACGCAGATTGATCGATTACGCCGGTCGATTGCCTTGATTCAGGAAAAAGCAAAGGCCTATGAATTCCGAACCACCATCATTGAAGAGTTTCACGATGAAGCCCAGATGGCAGGCATTGCCGACTTGGTTGAGGGAGCACAGCGCTACATTATTCAGCCGTTCATTCCGAACGAGAATCTTCCGGGCCTCTCCTATCGCGCACTGACCCGCACCAAACCCGAGACTCTTCGGCGTATCCGGGAAACAATGGCGCCACACGTGAAGGAAATCCTTGTGCGCGGCGATTGAGCCGTGTGCGTTCCTGGCTTCTAAAAAATGAAGTCCGTATTCAGGAAGCTGCTTTGACGTTCCCGTACAATAGTGGTCAGCAATTCACGGTTGGCTTGTGTGTTTTTTGCGGCAACGAGGGTGCGGATGGAAAAGACGCGCAGGGCATCTGAGACCGATAGCGTGCCTTCGGCGGAGTCCTTGCGTCCAGTGAAGGGAAAGGAATCCGGTCCACGTTGGCATTGGCTATTGATGTTCACGCGACAGACCTGATTGACCAGTGGATCAACCAAGCGAGCTATCTGGTCGGGTTGCCTGCCAAACACGCTGACCTGCTGGCCGTAGTTGGATTGTACGACGTAGCGCACCGGTTCGGAAATATCGGTGAACGGGACGACCGGGATCACAGGGCCGAACTGTTCTGCGGTATACAACTGCATGTCCGGTGTTACCGGATAGACCACAGCGGGATGGCAGTAGGTGCCGTGAACGGTTCCTCCGCATTCATTCAGTACGTTCGCTCCGCCCAGACGTGCATCTTCCAGCCATTCGGTTATCTGTTTCGGTTTGTCGCGGACGGGTAGTGGGGTGATTTTCACTCCGTTCTCCCAGGGCATTCCGAAGGGCAGCTTGTTTATGGCTTCGACCAGTTTTTTTAGAAACTCATCGGCTATGGATTCGTGGACAAAAAGAATTTTCAGTGCCGTGCAGCGTTGGCCGTTGAACGATAAGGCCCCCAGTACGCATTCGGAGACCGCGGCATCGATATCCGCATCGGGGAGTACAATGGCGGCGTTCTTGGCGTCCAACCCGAGTACGCAGCGCAGTCGGTGCGGATTGGGGTGTTGATGCTTTAGCGTGTCGGCTACTTTGCTCGACCCAATAAAGGCCAGGCAGTCAATCTGTCCGCCCGCCATCAGTGGGCCGACCACGGTGCGGCCTTCGCCATAGACGGTGTTGACCACGCCCGGGGGAAATGCTTTTTGAAAAGCCTCCAACAGCGGACCCCACAGGAGGATGCCGAGTTTTGCCGGCTTAAATACGACGGTGTTTCCCATAATCAGGGCCGGGATGAGTGTCGTGAACGTTTCGTTGAGTGGGTAATTATACGGGCCCATGCACAACACGACGCCCAACGGTGCGCGACGTATCTGGCCGATGATTTCCCCCTGAATGGTAAAACGCGAAGCGACCCGGTCCAGTTCTTTCAGGGCATCAATCGTGTCTACAATATATTCCACGGTACGATCGAATTCTTTTTCCGAATCCGCAAGAGACTTACCGATTTCCCACATCAGCAGGTTAACCACTTCCGTGCGCTTCTCCTTCATGCGCCAGGTGAACTCCTCCACCTGTTTGATGCGCTCGGAAACAGGAAGGGTGGGCCACAGGCCCTGACCATGATCATAGGCTTTGACCGCTGCATCCAGCGCCGCCTGGCAGGTTTGCTGGTCCATGCGTGGATGTTCACCGATTTTGATTGGCTTCGGAATGCCCTGTTCCATGCAGCAGATGGGCGAGAAGACTTCACCGAATGGGCCGTCCCACTGCTTCCGTTCGCCATTGATGAGATAATCCGTCTGATGGATGGGGGCCAGCCGGAATCGTTCCGGGATGGCGTCTGATGTAGGAAAAATCGTGGTCATGCGTTGAGCGATATTCATAAAACTCCTCTGTGGCCAGATATAATACAAGATCAGTGTATCACCCGGCCTGCTGGGTGTAAAATGAACAGATCAATAAAGTATAGGTTCTCCTTGGTTTTTCGTGAAACAAAAGAGTGCTTTTGGTGTGGTTTTCGAATTATTTTAAGGTCCGGGACAACGACGAAGGCGGCGTCCTTTTTATGCTGAAGTTGCGAAGGGCAAGTTGTGTCCTGAGAGGTAGGGCGAATGCCTCCGGCTGAGCCGCCGTTGGGCCGTTGATCGGATATGGGACGGCTCACCGAGACGGATTCGCCCTACCAATGTTCGCACTCTTTGAGTGATGCAGAAATGTTGGAGGGCGAGCGTCCCCGCGAGCTGTGCGGGAGAGTAAGCACGTCTTGGGAGGGCCTGTGTCCCCACGGGCCAAGCGGAGAGTGAGCGCGGAGAGCAAGAGAAATAAGGAGCGAGCTGGAGAAAAATAAAAGGACGCTGAGGACAGCATCCCTCCCTAAATTCGCGATTCGTACTTCTCTGCGTTCAGAGCCTCTTCAATCTATCGCCGCGTTGCTCCTCATGAAATTATAGGAAGAACCGAATTACCCCTTAGCGTCCGGAATGAGTCCGCCAATTGCCGGTCTGAATGTGGTTTAGAGGAAGTCCATCACCGCACCGCGCGGCCCCGCTTCTTCGTTATCCCAGTTGCGCGGTTTTTTGGTGGTGATGGTTTTGATTTTCTTGACGGTCATTTGAAGGCCCTTGGCCTTGACGCCTTTCACGGCGATTCGTTCGGGATGGAATATCTGCTGATTGATTCGTTGACGCTTTTCTTTGGCGTATTTGACGTAGAGTTCGTTGGGGTCGGCAGCATCGAAGAGCAGGAGCTCGGCGCGGTCTGGGATGCAGGAGTAGTCGCGGTTGAGAATGACTCCACCGAAGGAAAAACGCTTCATATAGGTCACAGCCTCGTCGCGATAAACGGCGAGCATGTTGTGGTCGCGATCGAAGGGGGCGGCATAGACCATGTTTTCGTCTACGAACAGTTTTTCGGGCGGATTGAGTGCTTTGTAGCGTCCGTCGCCCCACACGATGATGATCTTGTCGTTAGACGAGCAGGTGAAGAGTTCTTCGCCTTCAATCTCATAGCCGAGATAGCCTTTCTCCCGGTCAAGCCGGAACGTCAACTGCTTCTCGGTGAGCTTTTTCACTTCGATTTCGGAAAAGGTATCGATACGAGTGAGGCGCGGGTATTCAGGGGCGTATTGTTTGTGCAGGGCTTTCAGATAGCGGATAGCGTAGGGAACGAGGGAAGCGAGATTTTTTTCGACCTTGTCGAGATCGAGCAGGATTTTATCGGTCTCTTGTCTGTTTTTATTGATGTCAAAAAGCGAGATGCGTTTAATTTTTACTTCCAGGAGCATTTCCACATCTTGTGCGGTGACATCGCGCCGCAGTTTGTCCCGGTGTTCATTGACGCCGTCGAGGACGGCCTGCTGCACCAATTCGTAGGTTTTGCATTCTTCGATACGCTTGTAGATTCGGTGTTCTACGAAAATCTGGACGAGCGTTTTTCGGTGTAGTTCATCGAGGAGGCGTTGTTTTTCGAGCAGCAGTTCCTGGTTCAGAATGTGGGTCAGGCCTTCGGTATTGTATTTTAAGATTTCGCTGACCGTCATTTCGACGGGTCGGTTGTTGCGAATCAGGATCAGGTGGCTGTTGATGGACATCTCGCACTGGGTAAAGGCGAAGAGGGCCTCGATGGATTGTTTGATGTCCGCATCCTGTGCGAGTTTGATCTCAATTTCGATGCGCTCGGCCGTGTAGTCGTTGATGGACCTGATCTTGATCTTTTTCTTTCGTGCGGCATCTTCGACAGAAGAGATCAGCGTTTCGGTGGTGGAACCGAAGGGGATTTCGCGGATGATCAGGGTGGAGTCATCCTTCGTTTCCATGATGGCGCGCACCTTGACTCGTCCATTGCCATCGTCGTACTCCGAGGTATCCATCACGCCGCCATGCTGGAAATCAGGCAGGATGGTGAATTTCTTTTTTTGGAGGATAGCGATTTGCGCTTCGAGCAGTTCCGGGAAATTATGGGGCAGAATGCGTGTGGAGAGTCCTACGGCAATGCCTTCGGCACCGAGCATCAGGAGGAGCGGGAGTTTGGAGGGTAGGGTGACGGGTTCTTTCTTTCGTCCATCGTAGGTTGGAATAAATTCGGAGAGGTCGTCGTTGAACAGTTCATTTCTGGCGAGCTGGGTGAGGCGGCATTCGATGTAACGGGAGGCAGCGGAGGGATCGCCGGTGAGCAGGTTTCCGAAATTGCCCTGCCCTTCGATCAGATAGCGTTTGTTGGTCAGGGTGACGAGGGCATCCGCAATGGAGGCATCGCCATGCGGATGAAACTGCATGCAGTAGCCGACGATGTTTGCGACTTTAATGAATTTTCCGTCATCATTTTCATGCAGAGAGAACATGATGCGGCGTTGCACGGGTTTGAGTCCGTCTTCGATATCGGGAATGGCGCGGTCACGAATGACGTAGGAGGCATATTGCAGAAAATTCTCGTTCATGAGCCGCTTGAACGGCCCGTCGGGATGCTGATGCTCAGGGGTCTTTTCCGCTTCGGACGTGGTAGCCGGTGCGTTGCTCTTAGGAGCGGTTGCGGCGTTTATGTCGTCTACCGCTGCGTGCGGCGGGAAGAGTTCGCCGTCGTCGTATTCAATGGGTTCGTCTTTTTTAGTCATGATGAAACGTTGACTCTGCATGGGTTAGAAGAAGGAAATGGCGAATATATAGTACAATTCGGGATGAACGCTAACGAAAAAATGGGAGAAGATGGTTTTTCTGGCTTTTTCGTGAGGAGCGGCGCGGCGATAGATTGAAGAGGCTCTGAACGC
>CAZBEO010000089.1:0-13121 GCA_964490935.1 uncultured Verrucomicrobiota bacterium | reverse complement strand
AGATGGTCTTCACATCCTTGGCACAGGGGCCTTTCTTGCCCTCGCCAATCTCAAATTCCACGCGATCTCCCTCCTGAAGGGCGGCTCCGTTGATGTCGTTCACATGCACAAAAAGGTCGCTACCGCCTTCCTGCTCAATGAATCCGTAACCCTTTTCCGTGCTGAACCATTTGATTTTACCTTGTGGCATCGTTCTCTTCCTAGCTTCTTCTCTTTAGTTAATATGGCGTCTTGCTCACTTGTTTTCCGGATCAAACTCGCTCAAGAGATAAAGCGCTTTCGATCAGATTGGTAGAATGTCATGCTTAAATGGATTTGGAAATACAAGAATAAAGAAGGATACTTACTACAGAGTAAGCATATAGCGTTGACGGGGCCTCGGCAAGTGGGGAAAACCTAGTCTTTTTTTATTCTTTATGAAGCCGTGCGTTCCATGTATCTGCTTGGTGGGGTTTCCAATGGTTGGAAAACCGCTATAGATTTTTTTCAATGATTGGAAAAAGAGGGAATCGGCTGATGAGAATGAGGATGATGGGATTGTTCATGCTGCTTTGTGCGGGGCTTGTTTCTGCGCGAGCGCAGGATGATTCCGCCGCGCTCGAACGGGTGGCAGAGTTGGGGCGCAGGCAGGGTGCGCTTGCCATGGCGTTTACCCATCGTCGATATTCCACCCTTTTCAAGCAACCGCAGACGCGGCGGGGTGTGTTCTATTATGACGGAGGTGAACGGGCCGCGCTTCACTACGCGGAACCGGAACCGTATGTCTTTCTGATTGGCGAAGGTGAGGCGCTGCATCTGCGTCCGGATCAGCCGGAGGCGCAACGGCTGGATTTGCGTCGTGCACCGCTGATGGCCGGTCTCGCGCAAATGTTCCGGCTCGACCCATCGCGTCTGAAGAAGGCCTTCAAGGTGTCGGCGCGGGAAGAACCGGCGGAAGGACGGTTGGTGGTGGAGCTGGAGCCGCTTCGGTCGGCCCCCGTGGTGCGGGTGATTCTGCAGGTGGATGCGCAGACCGGGCTGCTGCGTCAGTTGCGTTTGGATGAAAGCAGTGGCGATAGCCAGGTGATTCAGTTTGACGACCCGCTCGATGCCCCGCCACCCGAATCCTATTTTCTGCCCGAAACCTGGATGGAACTCCTCAAGGAAACAACGTCCCATGAATAAACCAACCAGACCCCGCATTCTTTTCATCTTTCCGCGCTGGCCGAATCGTACGCTCTGGGGGCATTTCAAATATAAATTCCCGGCGTTGGGACTGCTGACGATTGCCGCGATCACGCCGGACGAGTATGACATCGAGTTGGTGGATGAAAACTGTGAGCCGATTCCAATGGATTCGGATGCGGATATCATCGCGCTTTCGGTGATGACGCCGTTGGCGCATCGTGCGTATGCCCTGGCCGACCACTTTCGCGCGCGCGGAAAAACGGTGGTGATGGGTGGCGTACACGTCAGTTGCGAACCGGAAGAGGCGCTCGAACATGGCGACTCGGTGATTATCGGCGAAGGCGAAACCGCTTGGCTGAACTGGCTCGAAGACTTCGCCGCAGGATCGCTGAAAAAGAGATACCAGGCGGAAGGATTTTCCACGCTCGAGGCCATTCCCCCCGCCCGACGCGACCTGCTCAAAAAGAAAAACTACATCACCTCCAGCACCATCCAGCTAACGCGAGGCTGCCCCCACGACTGCGAATACTGCACCGTGACCGCCTTCTTCGGGCGCAAATTTCGTATGCGCCCGCTCGATGATTTTGTGCAGGAATATCAGCAACTCGAGGACCGCTTTATTTTTATTGTGGACGACAACATCATGTCGAACCGCAAGGCGGCGATGGAGCTTTTCGCTTCGTTGCGCGGCATGCCGAAATGGTGGGGTAGCCAGGCGCCGATCACGGTGGGTGATGATGAGGAGGCGCTGCGGGCCATGGCGGCCTGCGGATGCAAGTCGCTCTTCATCGGCTTTGAGTCGCTCGATCCCGACAACTTGGCCAAGATGGGCAAGAAGTTTGTGGAGGTGGATAAGAATATTGAACGGATTCAGCGCATTCAGTCGCACGGCATCGGCATTCAGGGTTCTTTTATTGTGGGCTACGATTTCGATACGCCGGCGGTCTTTGATCAGATGTATTCCTTTATTGAGGAGGCCCGGCTCGAGGCGTTTCTTATTTCCGTGCTCACGCCTTTTCCCGGCATCCGCGTGACCAAGCGTCTAGAGGAGGAAGGGCGCATCCTGACACGCGACTGGAGTAAGTATGACATGAATACCGTGGTGTACCGTCCGGTGGGTTTCACCCCCTATGAGTTGCAGGAAGGATATTACGCCCTGAACAAGGCGCTCTATTCGCTGCGTTCGATCGTTCGGCGCACGGTGAATTTCAAAAAGAACATGGCCATTTTCGTTCCGCAGAATGTGGGCTTCCGCTTGGCCTGGAAAACGCTGCTGCGGGAACTCCGGAAGGAAGAGGGAAAATATTTATCACACAAAGGCGCGGAGGCACAAAGGTCTTGGGAGGGCCCGTGTCCCCACGGGCCATGCGGAGAGTGAGTGCTTGGAGGGCGAGCGTCACCGCGAGCCGCACGGAGAGTGAAAAATACGGAATGAGCTGAAGAACAATATAAGGACGTTGGGGACAACGTCCCTCCCTGAAATTGCGTGAGAAAAAACAACGTTATGAAAGAGTGTAGTACGAAAGCGGAAATGAGTCGGAAAGGTGTTTTTCTTTCATCCTCTTTGTATCGGGAGGGGGAGGAAGATTTTGGGGCGTGTCTGGACGCGGTGCGGAGCGAGTCGGGTGAGGCGCTGCGTTCGGTGGAGCAGGTGTATGCCGCTACGATTCTCGGGGATATGGGCGAGGAACAGGAGGCGCTTGCGGGGCGTCGGGTGCCCATGACGTTGCAGAATGATTTTCTGGAGGCGCTGCGGGGGGCGGGGGGCGTGCCGGTCACGCTGGTAAGTACGGCGTGTGTTTCCGGGGCGACGGCACTGGCACTGGCGCGCGCGCGCTTGGTGGCCGGTCATGCCGAGCGGGTGGGTGTGGTGGCGTTCGAGCAGTGTTCGCCTTTTTTATCGGAGGGCTTCGGCGCGCTGCGTTGTCTGACGGACCGCCCGGCACCCTACACGCGGGGCCAGCCCGGTTTTCGGCTTGCGCCGGGCTTTGGCTGGCTGGCTCTTTCTTCGCATCCGGAAGAGGGGAATGGCATTCGGCTGACCGGTGCGGCGACAACGAATGATGCGGCGCATCTGACCGGACCGGATCGAGAGGGACTCGGGCTGCGGCGTGCGATTGAATCGGCCCTGCGTCAGGCGGGTGTTAGCCCTCACGAGGTGGATGCCATCAAACTCAACGGCGCGGGGACGGGACCTGCCGATGCCTCGGAATATCAGGCGCTGAAGGCTTGTTTCGGCGACCGGTTGCCGGAGATTCCGTGTCTTTGCCTGAAACCGGTGATCGGGCACATGCAGGGTGCCTGCGGCGTGGTGGAAACCATTCTGGCGTCGGAAGCCCTGCTCCTGCAGCGTCTGCCGGGTATTCCGGAAGCGATGCGACAGGAGGTGGAATTTCCGTTTTATTTTCCTGAGCGGGAAGGCGGGTTCGGGATGAGCCGGATGCTGCTGGTCTATAGCGGTATGGGTGGCCAGAATGCCGCGCTGATTTTGGAACGGGAGGACGGCTGATGGCGACTGCATTTTATCTGCTGCACCCCTGGCTGAACGGCAACGGCATGGGGGAGCGCCCGAACGGGATCGGCGCACACGGCGCCTGGAACCCGCCGGAACCTGATCCGCTGGATACGGGGCGTCTGCGCTACATCCCGCCGCCGAGTGGGCTGCTGCTGCACACGCTGTATGGATGGATGCAGGCGCACGGCGAGCGGCTGGCGGGCATTCCGCCGGAACGGCGCGGACTGCTGTTGGATGCATACGGTGCGTTTGATGGCGTGCGCGAGGAGTACAGCCGACCCCTGCGGGCCACTCCGCCCGAGACAGTGACCCCGCTGCTTTTTCCGCACACGTCCGAGATGTCGGCGGCGGCCATGGCGGCGATTTTGTTTGAGTTGAAGGGGCCGGTGATTTGTGTGCAGCCGCTGAAGTCGGGCGGGATTCCCGCTCTGGTGGAAGAGGGCCAAGTCTTGCTGGAGGCTGGGCTTTGCGACGTGGTTCTCGTGGCGGCGTTGCAGTTCACGCCGATGCCGCTCAAAGAGGCGGCGGTGGCGGAGCGGGCGGCGGAGCACGGGTTTCCCGTGGTGGATTGCGGGGTTGTGCTGGCGCTGGATCAACAGGAGGAGTATAAGCGCAAGGTGCCTCGGGATGCGGTGCGGCGGCGGGCGGGGCTAACCGGCGCGTGCGAGCCGTTGCTGGAGTGTGTACTGCATGATTGACCTGCTGCTTATCAGTGTGAATTGCGAGCGAACACCGTACCCGGTTTTCCCGGTCGGTGTTTGGGTGCTTTCTGCCTATTTGACGCGGCTTGGTTTTTCCGTGGAGGTGGCGGATTTGAATCTGATGGCCGGGCTCGATGAACTCGAAGAGAAGTTCCTGAATAGGAAGTCCTATCGGTTTATCGGACTTTCGGTGCGCAATATCGACAATCTTTCCTGGCCGGACTCCGTGAGTTATCTGCCGGAAATACGGGCGTGCGTGGAACGGGTGAAGAAGGTTCAGCCCGTGGAGCGCATCGTGATCGGCGGAGCTGGCTATTCCATTTTCGGGCAGGCGCTGCTGGATGAACTGGGGTTGGTGCATGGGCTCTGCGGCGAGGGCGAGCAGGCGTTGGCCCGTCTGCTCGGCGCGTCCGGCCCGCTCCCGCCGCTGGACTATTCCTATGCGCGCGAAACGCCGGCGGAGGTGTTACAGACGTATTATCGCCTCTCGGGCATGATGGGACTGCAAACGCGGCGGGGCTGTCCGCTGCATTGTGATTACTGCACCTATCCGGCCATCGAGGGAAACTGTTTTCGCCTGCGCCCGGTGGAGTCGGTGGTGGATGAAATGACCTATCTGGCCTCGATTGGCATCGAGGTGTTTTACGTGGTGGATTGTTTGGTGAATCTGCCAACAGCCTATACGCTTTCGCTGCTGGATGCCCTAGCCGAGCTACCGCCGCGCGTGCGCTGGTATGGCTTTGCCTCACCGGATCGTCTGGATGAACCCTTCGTGGAACGCCTGCTGCAAGGGCACTGCGCGGGACTGGAAATCGGCTCGGAATCGGGGAGCGACCGCGTGTTGCGGGCCATGCGCAAGACCTTCGGAACCGAGGACATCCTCCGCGCCTCGGAGACCTGCCGCGCGCTGCACCTGAAGTTCTGTCATTATCTGATGCTCGGTGAACCGGAAGAGGACGAAGCCTCCGTGCGCGAGAGTATGGAGTTAATGGACCGCTGCGATCCCTCGACGGTGATCATATCGGTGGGCATCCGCCTTTATCCGAACACGCCGCTGCGGGTTGCGTACCAAGCCGATTACCCAACGGATGCCTCGCTGCTGCCACCCATCTTTCTCCAACCGCCGAAAATAGGCTTGCCGGATATTTTGTCACTCTGTAAAAAGCTCGCTCGCAAAACATGGATTTATCCGGGAGTGACCGGTAGTATGGACGCCTCGCAGATGGATTATCTGAGGGCGCGGGGCATTAAAGGCCCCCTGTGGGATTATTTATGACGTTCGAAGGAAAAAACGCACTGATTACAGGAGGCACCCGGGGCATTGGGCGCGCGGTGGCGCTCAAGCTGGCCGCGGAAGGTGCCCGCGTGACCTGCTGGTATCACTCCAACGCGGAGAGTGCCCGCGAAACGGAGGCCCTTTCGCCGAACATCACCACGGCGGCGGTGGATGTCACCCAACACGATGCCGTGAAGAGCGCTCTGCGCGGTCTCACGGAAAACGGGCGTCCGGTGGACGTGCTGGTGCATGCCGCCGGCATCACCCGCGATACGCTGCTGGCAGGCATGGAAGATGACCAGTGGCATGCCGTGCTTGATGCCAACCTGACCGGCGCCTACCACGTCTGCCGCGAAGTGGTGCGCGAGATGATTTTTCAGCGCAGCGGACGTATCGTCAACCTCGCCTCGCTCTCCGGCGTCACGGGGCTTCCCGGCCAAACGAATTATGCCGCATCGAAAGGCGGGCTCATTGCCTTCACCAAGGCGCTCGCTCTCGAAACGGCCCGCTACGGACTGCTCGTCAATGCCGTATCGCCCGGCCTGATTCAAACCGAGATTTCTCACTCCCTTTCGGAAGAGCGCCTACAGCAGATGACCGCGCAAATTCCCCTGGGCCGTGCCGGTACCCCCGAAGAAGTGGCCGAACTGATTCTCTTTCTGGTATCCCCCCGCAATACCTACATCACCGGACAGAACCTCATTATTTCCGGCGGACTTACCACCTAAAACAAGGAGTACACGTGGACCTGAAACTGCAAGTCAAGCACATGATCATCGAACGCCTGCGACTGAAAATCACGCCGGAAGAAATAGATGACAACGCGCCCCTCTTTGGCGACGGCCTCGCGCTCGATTCCATTGATGCCCTCGAACTTTCCATTGCGATCGAAAAGACCTTCGGCGCCGAGATCAAGAATGAAGACGACGGACGCGAAGCCTTCCGCAGCATCAACCATCTGGCCGCCTACATTGAACAGCACCGCGCTTGAACACCTGCCTCACCGCTATCCGATGCGCTTGCCCGACCGGGTGACGCACCTAGAACCCGGCGTGTCCATCACCCTTGAAAAACGTCTTTCCGCCGACGACGTTTTTTGCGCACCGGGGGCCTCCGGCCCCTGCCCCGAAATGTTGCTGGTGGAACTCTGCGCTCAAACGGCCGGGCTGCTGAACCGACAAGACGCCGACGCCCCGCCCCGCCCCGGCATGCTCTGCGCCATACCCGAATTCACCTTCCATCGGCGCGTGCAGGCAGGCGACACCCTGATCGTGGAAGCCTCGGCGGAGGGCGAACTCGGCCCGCTCTTTTCCATACGCTGCCGCATCACCTGTAAAGGAGAAGAATGCGCCGCAGGCCGCCTCACGCTTTACGTGAGGACCTCCCCAGCAAACGATCGTTTACCTTGAGCGAGCCGTTGCCGGGCGGACTCTCCTTCTTCAACAAAGCCCAGACACCAGGCGGTACATCCAGTGGGCCAGCAGAAGTAGCACCACGCTCAGGCCGACGGCCCGGCGATGCCGCACAATCAAGGCAAAGAGTCCGGTTGGAATCAGCACGCGCGCCGAAAGCATCCCCGCCGCGTTCCACAGAAAGATTCCCCAGAACAGCACGTACACCACCGAACCCAACGGACAAAACACCCACGCTGCGCGCCACGCGCCATCCGCCATCATCCAGAATGAGCGAGTCACCCCGCAGAACGGACACGGATAGCCCGTCAACCATACAAACGTGCAGGCCCTCAGGGGGAACCAGTGCAGCGGGACTACATGCGCCAGCAGGAGGGGGATACCCGTCAGCACCAGTAGCGGGAGATGCGCCGCCACAACGTGCCAATAGGAAGCCGGGCGCCCGCAGGAAATCCACGGGCGCCCGGCAGGTTGATTATCTATCCGATCGGGTTCAGGCATTGTTGCCATCGGGATTCACCGGCGTTTCTTCCGTCGGTTTTTCTTCGGCGGACGGTGCAGGCTGCTCTTCGACGGCCTTCACCGTGATCGCGCCTTTGTCAAACACATCCAGATAGGCCACCGTGAACATACAGATGGCGGCGGGCAGCGTCAGGATGATGCCGATACCGCACAGGATGGTGCCCAGCGAGCCAATAAGCATCGCCACGAAGCCGAACCCGAGGAAGGGCCAGATATTGGACTTTATAATTTCAAAGGCCTTCATCGTGGCCGGCCAAAAATCCAACCCCTGATCCACAATCAGAAACAGCGCGAACATCACCGCCGTCTGAATGGCATACACGATCAGAATGCCCAGAATGCTTCCCAGGCAGGGAATCATTCCCAACACCACCATCAGCACAAAGGCAATGAGGCCCCAAACAAAGTACAGCAGAAACGACTGCAGGAAAAACTGGAAGCCTTTGAACAGATCGTTCAGTTCCGCCTGCTGGCCGCGGGCCAGGCGCAACGTGATCAGCACCGTCCCGGCCATCATCGGACCGGAGAGAATGCCCGCCGTCACCGCCGAGAGCAGCGTCCCCACCAGCGCCACCAGCACCAGCAGTCCCATGTTGCCCTTCGTATACAAATCAAATCCCTTCTGCATCCACTCGCCAAATTTCACTTCTACTTTTTCCATAATTCACCTCCGGGTTGTTGACCCACACTAAGAAATCGAGCCGGATTCTCTGTTTGTTTCCCCGGCTCGTTGCGTTTACTTAAAACTATCCGCGCCAACAAGGCAAGCGCTTTCCCCGCCATGCCCTTTTCATTTCCTGACAGGTTACCATTGTCCAGGCTGTGGATCGTTGCGAGCTATCCACAGCCTGCTACATGGAAATGTATCCGCAGCACTCTCAATGAACCCTCTTATGGTCGTCTCCATTCCAATTCTTGGAGCGATGTTCATGAACCCTCGATGGATTTATAGGCGATGGGTTCCGTGGGTGGCGATGGCTGTATTGATTGGTTATGGGGTGGCAAGAAATATACCCTTCTGGCCGTTCATTCTCTTGGTCCCGTAACTCAGAAAGGATGAGCGGAGTATGGAAATCTGACGATCCCTTAATTTCTCCAACATCTCGACTTTTTCCGAAAACGGCAAGGCGGCCAGACGACGGCGTTCCACTTTTTTGCTCTCCGCAATTTTCCTCATCAACTCCGTCATACGTCATTCTCCATCATAAAACGCTTTTTGAAACGATCCCATTTATCGTCCAGCTTATGCCGCCGGAGAATGTCCTCGAGTATCTCATAGCGCAGAACGTCCGTCTCACAAAACTGAACAATTCGGGCATGGTCTTTGGCCCTGCCGAGCTGCAAGGCCAGCGCGACAAGATGTTCAGCGGACATCACCCTGGTAGGCACCCCATCCACATCCGTTGAAATAGCGGCGGCAAGCGCTTCTTCCGCCAAGGCATCTGATGGGGGGAGAAATTGAACGGGCCATCCAGCGATAACAATGTATTCCCCTCTTGCCTCACAACCCAACTTCCCAAGATAATCATAGAGTGGCGACAACGAGATAAGCGCACCGTTTTGTGTTGAGGTGAACGACACAAACACATCAATATCCAGCGTCGCAACCG
Organism: uncultured Verrucomicrobiota bacterium; assembly: GCA_964490935.1. Lineage (GTDB taxonomy): Bacteria > Verrucomicrobiota > Kiritimatiellia > RZYC01 > RZYC01 > JAQVYB01. Next base: position 3,918 of record CAZBEO010000089.1, on the reverse strand, counting down.
GCTCCAGGTGAAATGTCGCCCCCACCGCACCTCCGATGGCATAAGCACCGACAATCCCATCTCGTTGCATCTGATTGATTATTTCAAGCGTTTCTTTCATGGTTCGCTCCCGTCGAACGCGCACACTTAAAACCATCCGACCGCTCATAGCAAGCCGATTCCCAGGGAGGAACTCACACACGATTACACCGATTGGCACAGATTGAGAAAAGAAGGCGGCAGGCGGGTGTTAAACCCCCTTTCCCCCTTCTTCCGCTGCGTCTCTGCGCCTTTGTGTGAAATATCAGGCATTCAGAACTTATCCTGTCGGACATGAAATTTCGCTCGATTTTCGGGTTCATTCATGCAAGGTTTCCGCTGTTTTACGCCGGGGGTGCCGGTGCGCCAATCGCGCCGTGCTGAGAGCATACCCTACGAACCTGTCGGATAATGCCGGCGCAGGGAACGCGAAAAAACGATGGTTCACCATCCTTTCCCTCGTGTTTTCCGTGCCGCACATGAAAGGATGCACACACGATGAGCGCAATGCAGACGCAACTTCAGGCCGCTGCCGAAGGCCGCATCACCCCGCACATGAACACCGTCGCGGAACGTGAATTTCTCCCAGCCGAAGCGATCTGTGCAGGCGTGGCCGCCGGTCGCATCGTCATTCCCGCCAACATCCATCATGCCGCGCTGTGCCCCATCGGCATCGGACGCGAGCTTTCCACCAAAATCAATGCCAACATCGGCAATTCGGCCCTCAGCAGCGGCCTCGGCGAAGAACTGAACAAGCTGCACTGTGCCGTCCGCTACGGCGCCGATACCGTCATGGACCTGAGCACCGGCGCGGATGTGAATGAAATCCGCGCACAGATTCTTGCGCACGCCACCGTACCCGTCGGCACCGTACCGATCTATCAGGCGCTCAATCAGGTGGAAGACCCTATGGACATCTCCATCGAACTCCTGCTCGAAGTGATCGACTTTCAAGCACGCCAGGGCGTCGATTACATGACCGTGCATGCCGGCCTGCTCAAAGAACACGTCCCGCTCGCCAAAAAACGACTCCTCGGCATTGTCAGCCGGGGTGGTTCCATCACCGCCAAATGGATGAAACAACACAACCGCGAAAATCCGCTCTTCACCCATTACGACGATCTACTGGACATTTGCCGCGCCCATGACGTCACCCTCTCCTTGGGCGATGGTCTGCGCCCCGGCTGCCTGGCCGATGCTTCCGACGAAGCTCAGTTCGCGGAACTGGCTGTTCTCGGCGACCTCGTGCGCCGCGCGCGCGCCGCCGGCGTACAGGCCATGGTCGAAGGCCCCGGCCACATCCCGCTCGATGAAATTCAGATGAACATGGAGCGCGAACGCGAACTCTGCGATGACGCACCCTTCTACATCCTCGGTCCCGTCGTGACCGACTGCGCCCCCGGCTTCGATCACATCACCTCGGCCATCGGCGCCACCCTCGGGGCTTTTCACGGGGCCGCCATGCTCTGCTACGTCACTCCCAAGGAACATCTCGGCCTCCCCAACGATCGCGACGTGCGCGAAGGCGTCATCGCCTACAAAATCGCCGCCCACGCCGCCGACATCGCCCTCAAGCGTCCCCACGCCCGCGATCGGGACGACGCCATTTCCAAAGCGCGCGCCGAGTTCGACTGGAAACGCCAATTCGATCTCGCCCTGGACCCCGAACGGGCACGCGCCCTGCGCCGCGAAGCCCTCGAGGAGCAACAGGCCGCCAACCCCGAAGCCATGCAATCCAACGGCAGCGACGACGGCACCCACCACTACTGCACCATGTGCGGCCCCAAGTTCTGTTCCATGCGCATCAGCCAGGAAATTGCTGACTGAAAGGCGTTGTTTTGGGTTCCTCCGGGAATTTCGTGAAACAACGGGGTGCTTTGATGTGGTTTTTAATTTTTTGCAATGTCGGGACAGCGACGAAGGCGGGGCCCGTTTTCCCCTCTTGGGAGGGCCCGTGTCCCCATGGGCCAAGCGGAGAGTGAGCACGGAGAGCAATAGAAACAAGGAATGAGCTGGAGAAAAATAAAAGGCCGCTGAGGACAGCGCCCCTCCCAAATTTCGCGACACTTGCTTCTCTGCGCTCTTTGCAACCTTTGCGAGAGAATATCTCCGTTTGACAATCGGACGCCAGAGTTTAAAATGCTGGCCTCCGTTGCGCTTGTCCTTTAACATTTATTCGCGGGGATACGACTATGAATCCGGCAGAGGAACGTCCTAAAATTTTGTTGGTGGATGACAGCTCGTTCATCCGCTGGAGTTTAGCGGCTGATTTAAAGAAGCTGGGATATGATCCCGTGGAGGCGGAAAGCGGGCCTGAAGCCCTCGACAGGCTGAATTCGGTTGCGGACATCCGCCTGGTCCTGCTGGACGTGCAGATGAAGGGCTGGTCAGGCTTTGAGACATTGGCACAGATGCGCTCTGCCGAAAAGCAGGCAGAGTTTCGAGAGATGAACAATCAATGGGTGCCCGTGGTTTTCGTGACCGCGCAGGACACTGAAAAAGACCGTTTGCGCGGCTTTGAACTGGGTGCCACTGAGTTTATTCTGAAAACGGAAGTGCGTGCTGCTCTGAAAAGTCTCACGGATAAGATTCTGCGCCCTTCCACCGAGTTTCATTCACTGGGTGTCCAGGTGGTGGACGACAGCATGATCATCCGCTATCTCATCAAATCCTGTTTGAGGCCTTTCGGAGTAAAGGTGTTCGAGGCGGAGGACGGCGCAGAAGCACTGGAACAGCTCAAAGCGCATCAGGATGAAATTGATGTCGTGGTCACCGACCTGCAAATGCGGACAATGAACGGCGACGCTTATTGCAGGACGATTCGCAAGGAATTGAAGCTGACCGATCTGCCTATTATTTTTCTTAGTGCGAATGAACAGGCACAGAAGGTGCTGCACATCTTTCAGTCGGGGGCCACGGACTATATTCACAAACCGTTTGTCCGCGAAGAGATGATGGCGCGGCTCGAAGTGCATATGCGCCGTCAGTTGCTCAATGCTCAACTCAAAGCCAACATAGCGGAGCTTAAACGCCTGAATCAGCTCAAAGATAAATTCCTGGCGGTCTGCTCGCATGATTTACGTTCCCCGCTCAGCGGTATGCTGGGGTTAACGGGAATTATGAAAGAAGACCCCGACACAACGGAATCGCAGCTGGAAATGCTGACCCATATCGGCAACGCCGGCGAGTATTTGATGAACCTGATTAACGACATTCTCGATCTTGGGCGTACGCAGTCGGATGATTCCAACATGACGCTTGAGCCGGTGAATCTACCGGAGATCATACGCTCCTGCCTGGTTACGCTGCAGCACACGGCCGGTCCGAAACAGGTGGGACTGACGCTGGATGGTCCCGACGGAATTATCATCAACGGCAACGACAACGCCCTGCGCCGCATTTTTAACAACCTGATTTCCAATGCGATAAAATTCACGCCATCCGGGGGCCGGGTTTCGGTGGAGATGAAGTCAGCCCAAAATAGTTGCGTCGAGGTGACGGTGCGCGATACGGGAATCGGCATACCTAAAAAGATGCTGCCGCATCTGTTTGATGAATATTCAAAGACATCGCGCAAGGGCACAGCGGGTGAAGTGGGCACGGGGCTCGGCATGGCGATTACGCGCCGGCTGGTGGAGTCGCACCACGGACAAATAGGAGTGGAAAGCGTGGAGGGCCAAGGCACCACCATGAAGGTCTCGCTGCCTATGCTGGAAGAACAGATGCCGGAGGAATCCGCTGCCCCCCCAGTTGAGCAGGAAAAAGAGAAGACCGTTGACAAGACCGGAGCGATAAAGGGATTGCGCGTTTTGGTGGCGGAAGACAATCAGGTGAATCAGGAATATCTAGAGTTTGTCCCAAAAGGGCGAACTTTCACGCATTCAATTATTTTTTGAAAAT
>CAZBEO010000088.1:0-13418 GCA_964490935.1 uncultured Verrucomicrobiota bacterium | reverse complement strand
ATGGCGGGCCAAAGCCCGCCAGGCTGCTAGACCGGTTCGAGGTGCCGACGGCGGCTTTTGGGCAGGAACGGACGGCGAAACGCCTCGTCAAAATCGAAGCCACCGTCAAAATCCTCCATGCGATCTTCATCGGTTTTTCCGAGAATGCCGTGGCGCACCAGGATAAAGACCATTTCGCCTATATCGTGTGTGGTATGGATGCCCCAGCGGTTGAAAACGGTTTTGGCCATTGGCCCGAGTTGTTCGAGCGAATAAATGCGCAGTCCATCCAGCAATTCCCGTCCGGAAACATGACGTTTGGAACCTTTGCGGGGTTTCTGCAGGCGCTGCACCGTATAGTCCAGCCCCTCGCGGATGAAGGTATAGGCATTGCGGTGGAATCGGGTTTCCTCTGCAAGTATCCGTTCAAGTGCTTCGTCAAAATTCACTGAATGCATCATAGGCCTCAGGGGTTGAGTGCCGAGGTCACCGCCTCGGCGAGTCGTTTCATTTCCTGCATGTCGTCATATTTTTTGGCCGCCCAGTTCCACGTGTGGCCATCGTTTTCAAAACGCGGAATCACATGAAAATGGAGATGCGGCACGGCCTGCCCGGAGCAAGCACCGTTGTTCTGGATGATGTTGCATCCATCGCACTTCAACGCCTTCTTCTGGGCGGCGGCGATTTTTTTCACCACGGCAATCAAGTGACTCAGCACCTCGTCCGGAGTTTCGGTGATGGGATCGTGGTGCTGTTTCGGAATCACCAACAGGTGCCCCTTGATGATCGGGCCGATATCCATGAACACCAGGGTCTGCTCATCTTCATAGACGCGCGTGCAGGGAATTTCCCCGGCCACTATTTTACAAAAAATACAGTCGCTCATCGTTGCGCTCCCGCTGCGCCGCTCGGTGCATTGGTGGTTTCCATTGGCTGCGGAGGATCATAATCCGTCGGCACCTGTTTTTTCAAATAAAAATGCCGGGCGGTTATTCCGACGAGGAGGATGAAGAGGATGGCCGAAACCGTCATGCGCTCGTGGCGGGTCATCGAGAACCAGGCGTACAACCAGGGTGCCATGCGTTTTCGTCGTCCGCTCATGTGCCGCTCCTTTGGGCTGCGGCCTGTTCCGCCGCGAGCCGACTGTAGGTGCAGCCGCAGTAATTCTGACGGTAAAAATTCTCCTCGCGCGCCAGCTCCGCCATTCTCGGCGAGCCTCCCTGTTTGCGCCAGTTATGCGGCCAGAATGCCACCGAAGGCGTGTGCTGAACCGCCCGTTCGCCGGCCCGGTTCACTTGATCCACGTCCTTCCAGCGCGAAATGCCGAGCGTGGTGGCCAGCAGGGGAATGCCCAGATGCTCTGCGGTATGCGCGGCGCGGGTCAGGCGCATCTCGAAACACTGGTCGCAACGGGCCCCGCGCTCCGGCTCCTTTTCCAGTCCGCGCACCGCTTCGGCCCAGCACGATGGATCGTAATCAGCATCCGCCACACGCACGCCCAGCTTTTGCGCGTAGCGCAGATGCTCCTCCTTGCGCTTGGCGTACTCTTCTGGTGAATCAATGTTCGGATTATAAAAAAAGGCGGTGGTTTCTATGCCGGAGTGCAGCAGCATTTCCAGAATCGGCCCCGCACATACCGCGCAGCAAATGTGCAGCAGTATCTGCATTTCTCCATGTGGAGTGGTCACCCGGGGAATGGAAACGGATTCGCTGGTGGTGGATGCATTCATAAATCGTACAGGGTTTCCTCGTGACGTGGCGGCGGTTTCGGAGTGCCCTTTCCGCCCGGCAGGACAAAGGGCATCTCATCGCCCTCCATCATGGGGCCCAACTCCTGCTCGATGGTTTCCGGGTCTTCTCCGGCCTCCATGCGGGCAATGGCCTGTTCCATCGTCTCGTTGAATTTCAGGCCGGTCATATCCGACATCTTGCGCATAAGCTGCGCGGCGGCGCGGGGATCATCTTCGTTCATGTGCTCGGCCTCGCCGGCGAGCGCCTCCATCGCGCTTTCCATCCGGGATTCATCAAACGACAGGTCGTCGAGCCCGTCTCCGCCGCCCTCGTCCTTTTTCCCGCCGCCGACCGCCGCAAACCGGGACACCTCGCGACTCAACTTCTTCTTGCCGCACTTCGGGCAATCCGCCTGCTTTTGCGTTTGGATTCCACGCGAAAAGAAATTGAAGATTTCATGACACTTCGGACAGTAAAACTCATAAATCGGCATAATTCCACCTGTGGATTCGTCCATCGGTCTGAATGGTTTGTGTATCAGGACTATTCACTGTTGCTTCAATCCATTGAGCCTTGATGCTGCAACTATCAGGCCTTGTTTGAGTGATTTTAAAGGATTGAGTGAATTTCATAACGTCCAAAGTATACTGAGGACAGGGTGAATGTCCATTGCGGAGATTACTGCATATACTCCACCAAAGAGCGAACGCCTCGCCTCACCGGCGCGCCCTTGAGGCGCGTATGCGTGAAGCGCATGGCTCGCTATTCATAGTGACTCCACATGCGAATAATTTTGACCGTTTTGATGTCGTCAAGAATTTGATAAACAAGTCGATGTTGAATGTTGATTCTGCGTGAGCATGCACCGCTTAAGTCTCCGACAAGCCTTTCATAAGGTGGGGGATTTTGGTAGGGATCGTTTTGCAAAACATTCAGCAATCTTATTGCCTGGTGTTTCAGCTCTGAGTGAGAAAGCTTTTTCGCATCCTTCAGGGCCTGCTTGGTATACACAAGTTCCCAGCTCACCAAACGATCTCCTTGGAGCACTCCTCAACGGGTGTTTTTAACCCTTTGCGTATGGATTCTCGCATACCTGGTATTGAGGTAAGATACAACGTTTCTTGAATTGATCGCCAGTCGTCCTCTGCGATGAGAACCGCCGAATTTCGTTTGCCTGCAATTTGGATCGGCGAGTGTGAAAAGGAAACATCATCAAGCAAGGTATAAAGGTGTTTTCGTGCTTCGGTAGCGGTTATCGTAGTCATAAATCCTCCGTTTCAAGTCGTGCGCTATAACGTACGCATGCAGGGCCGGTTTGTCCAGTTGTTTTTAGCGAAAAAGCTGTTCTACAGAAAGTGGAACAGGCAACAATTTTAGGCGTTTTGCGGCGCGGGTTGTTGGCGCAGGATCAGTTCATCCCCGATTTTCTTTCGGGCATGGGTCAGGTCAAGGATGCCAATCGGCTGCATGGTCTTTTTGTCGCCGACCACGGGTATGTGGTGGATGTTAAGCTGCTGCATTCGCCCGAGGGCCTCCTGCAGGCGCAGCTCTTCGGAAATGCAGTCCATGGGCTGCTCCATCACGTCGGACGCGAGCAACCATTGCCAGGCGGCCTGGTCATCCATCACCGCTTTGAGTGCATTCAGCGACATCATGCCGATGATGCTGCCTTCGGCATTGACCACGGGATAGGCCAGGTAATCATGGGCCACGAAGAGTTTCACAATCTGTTCAACGGTCATGTCCTCAGAGATTTTCACCACGTCTTTCATCATCACATGTTTGACCTGCCATTGTTCGATGATGTCTTCTTCGGTGATGTTGCGTCCGCTTTCGCCGGCCAGCTTGATGGCGAGTTTCACCATGGGCGGGCCAGCGAGTTGTACCACCAGGGTGGTGGCGGTGACGGCGAAAATAATGGCATCTCCCAGTGAAAAGCCCTCGGTCAACGGGATTCCGTTCAGATGCTGACTGGCCATAATGGAAAGACCGACGGCCACGCCGCCCTGAGCAAAGAGCCCCATGCCTAGATATTTGCGGACCACGTCTTCGCTGTGCGTGATCTTCGCGCCGTACCAGGCACCCGCCATTTTGCCGACACTGCGTCCGATCACATAGAGCACCACCAGCACCATCAGCCAAATGGGCATGTTAGCCAGCGAGAGACGCGCCCCGACGAGCACAAAAAAGAGGACGTAAATCGGCACCGAAAATCCGCGCATCATTTCGAAGAGCTGACGGCTTCTGCGCGGCGCGAAGTTGGCCAGGATGAATCCGAGCATCATGGCCGCCAGAATGACGTCCATGTCCAGCGCCAGCGTGACGCTGATCAGCAGCAGGATGAGGCCGATCGACATGGCTAGGCATTTTTCCGGTTGATATAACCAGCGCAACAGGAGCATCAACACCCCGGCAAACACCGCCCCGATCAGCAGCGATCCACCCAGCTCCACCACGATCTTCAGGAGCCCTCCGGCAATGGTCCCTCCGGCATCGCTCACCAGGACATACGCCAAACTCGTACCCACGCCGTACAGCGCCATGGCCAGCGCATCGTCCAGCGCCACAATCGCCGTCAGCGAGGTGGTCAGCACCCCGCGCGAACGGTATTCCCACAGTACATCCATCGTGGAAGCCGGGTCGGTGGCCGAGGCAATCGCACCAAAAACCACGGAGCCGGCCAGCGACAGCACGGGGTTGCGCGAGACCACATACAGCACGGCATAGGACAACGCGCCGACAATCAAAAAAGCGCCGACGCCCTCGCCGATCAGAATGGCCGTAAACTGTCGTGCGTATTTTTTGAACGCATCAATATGCAGTTCGCCCCCGACGAGGAAGCCGATAATGCCCAGAGCAAACATGTTGAATGGGCGAAGCGCCTCGATATCACTGGTCCGCACAAGCTGAAAACCGGTTTCTCCGATCAGCAGCCCGATCACGATGTAGCCTACCACCTGCGGGAAGCGGATGCGCTGCGACAACCACGCGCCCAGAATGCCCCCGAACACCCCAATGCCCAGAATGAATAAAACGCCTAAATGAATTTCATGAGGCATAATCGCTCTTCCTTTCCCGCCGGCTCGTTGATCAGGACCGCATAATGCGTTGATGCACTTCCGCCGAATCCGTCGCATCGAGAACCGCACGGCGCAGAGTGGCGTCCTTGAAGCGGAAGCTGATGGACGAGAGCAGGCGGATATGATCGGCATGTTGGTGTTTGGCGGCGGCAATCATGAACACCAGTTGCACCGGCTCTTCATCCAAGGCCACATAACCCTGAATCGGCTCCCGCGATACCCCCATCGCCACCACGACATTCTTCACCGAATCCATGCGTACATGGGGAATGCCCAGCCCCTGACCAATCCCCGTACTCATCAATTCTTCCCGGTGATAAATGCCTTTTCGCAACTCCGCTGGATTCTGCACCTCCGGCAGCCCGGAGAGGAGATCAAGCAGACGGTCCAGCATTTCTGTTTTCGTTGCTTTTTCCAAAATCAGGATGTTTTCCGGCTTCAGGAGCGTCTTCAGCAGGTCCGTTCCCTCTCTTTTTGGCGCTGGCGATGCCTTGCCGCCCAGGCGCTTATTGAGCCAGTTTTCCACTTCTTCCCGGCGGAAACGCCAGGTGGCCCCCAGTTTTCCGCAGGGAATCTCTCCCTTCTGGGCCCATTCGTAAACAGTTCTCTCCGAAACACGTATATAATTAGCGACTTCTTCAACCGTCATGATGTCATGCTGGGAATCCATGAAGTACCTCCTTCAAACGACAGAAAATTCAGAAACTCGTCCTGTTTTTCGCAAAACAAGCTATATGGCTTCTTTTCTATGAAATCAATGGAATATTTCGCAAAATAATGGCGCAATGGCCCTTTTTTCCCTCTTGGGAGGGCCCGTGTCCCCACGGGCCAAGCGGAGAGTAAGCGCGGAGAGTAAGAAAAATAAGGAATGATCTGGAGAAAAATAGTAGGACGCTGAGGACAGCATCCCTCCCGAAATTAGTGACCCTTCCTTACGACAGCGGACCCGCTGTTGTTAACTGGCAGGATGGCGGGCCATAGCCCGACCGTCTGCCAGCAGCAGAATGGAGGCATTATTTCGGGTGATTTGAGCCATTTCTTCCACGCTTTTCCCGCGCAGTTCGGCAAGTTTTTCAGCCACGCGGACGACATAGGCCGGTTCGTTGCGCTTGCCGCGATGGGGCACGGGGGCTAGGTACGGACAATCGGTTTCAATCAGGAGGCGGTCCTCGGGCACATAATTGGAGACCTCCTGCAATTCGACGGCCCCGGGGAAGGTGAGTATCCCGCTGAAGCTGATGTAAAAGCCGAGGTCTAGCAGGGCCTTCGCCATCCGGCGGCTGCCGGTGAAACAATGCAGAGCGCCCGCACGCGAGGGGTCGGTTAGCGTCTCGGCATAGGCCCGCAGCAGGGCGAGCGTATCCTCCTCAGCCTCGCGGCTGTGTATCATCACCGGCAACCTGCGGTCCCGGGCCAGCTCGAGCATTGCTTCAAAGAGGTTCCGCTGCGCGGCGACCGTCTCCGGATGATAATGATAATCCAAACCGATTTCGCCGATGGCCCGAACGCCGGCCGCTTGCGCGAGCGAGGTCAGTTCTGCCAGATCAGGGGCCTGGTCCGCCTGATCGCGGTCCAATCCGATGGCCGCAAACAGAATTTCCGGATAGCGTCCGCACAGCTCGACGGCCAAGCGGTTGGCTTCGGGATTTCCTCCCACCGCCAACATACGGGTCACCCCCGCCTCCTGTGCACGCTCGATCACCGCTTCCGTTAATCCCTCCGCCTCGAACTCATCCAGATGCACATGCGTATCGAAATACATAAAGTTCATCTCCCCAAATACTCGGTTCTTTCTCTCCGTTTTCACCATTATTTTCGCATTTTTTATTGTGGCGATGCTGCTCCAGCCTTCTCGTGGCCATAACTGGTGTTTTTCGCGTAATTTCGCGACTTTCGTAGTTAATAAAGGCGTTTCTGGCTTTTTCGTGAAGTCCACTTCATCAACAGTGAACCTTTTGGAGTGCGTGTGGCAAGGAGGAACGACACGACACCGCTTTGTTGGACATCGAAAAGGAGGCACGATGCGGCGATGGCTTGGAGAGGTTTCGAATACAGAGAAGCAAGTACCGCGAATGTTGGGAGGGATGCTGTCCCCAGCGTCCTTTTTTTTTTCTCCAGATCATTCTTTATTTCTCCTGCTCTCCGCGCTCACTCTCCGCTTGGCCCGTGGGGACACGGGCCCTCCCGAGAGCACTTGCCCTCCGCACGGCTCGCGGGGACGCTCGCCCTCCAGGAATTCCCTCCCCCTCTTCCTTTGTGCCTCCGTGCCTTTGTGTGAGAATCTCTCCCCTCTTTCTATGCGATCTATGCGTTCTTTCGCGGCCAACTCTCCCTCCCGAAACGCGCTCACTCTCCGCTTGGCCCGTGGGGACACGGGCCCTCCCGAGAGGGAATCGCAGGCAAAAGGTCGCCCGCACTTGTTCAGCGATAGCTGATGACCGTAATGAAGAGATAGGTTGCCAGCAGAATAAACCCGAAAGGGCGTTTCAGGCGGTCGCCGCTGAAGGCTACCCCCACACGGAATATCACCAGAATGAACAGCATGGTCGGGAAATAGAGTTGGAAGAAGAGCGCCGGCACGGCCAGCCCGCCCGGCGTAGCGCTGACCGCCGCGCCCAGTACAAAAAGTACATTCAGAATGTCCGCACCGATCACGTTGCCCACGGCAATTTCTCCGTGTCCGCGCCGAACCGCCGTCAGGCAGGTCACCAGCTCCGGCAGCGAGGTGCCGAACGCCACCAGCGTGGCCGCAATCACGGTTTGAGGGATGCCGAGACGAAGCGCCAGCGCCTCGACGGCGGGAATCAGCACCTTCGAGGAGAGTACGACCAACGCGATGCCGCAGATCAGTTTCAGCAGGACAAAACCGGTACCACGTTCATCCAAGGTCACATCCCCATCGGAACTTTCCCGTCCGTCGCGCCTCGCCCAGATCACCGAAACAGCAAGATAAGCCGCCAGCAGACCGAGGAGCGCAAATCCCCAACCACGCGCGAGATGCCCGCCATCCGTCCAGGCGGAGGCCGGTGCCGCAAAGGGAAAGGCCAGCACCACGAGCAGCACGGCCACTGCCGGTTGAATCCAGCCCTGTCGGTTCACTACGCTGCGTACCAACGGCAGCGGGGAAAGGATGGCCGCCAAGCCCAGGATAAGCCCCGTATCGCAGATGATCGACCCCACGGCATTGCCCATCGCCAAATCCGGATTGCCCTTGAGCGCCGCCAGCACCGAAACCGCCATTTCGGGAAGCGTGGTGCCTAGGCTCACCACCGTGGCACCGATCAGCGCCTTGGGGACATGCCACTTGTGCGAGAGGGTCACGGCCTCCTGCACCAGCAGGTCGGCCCCTTTTCCCAACGTGTAAATCATGGCCGCCACAACGAGAAGCAGAATCGGCAAGGTCGCTTCACTCATCCATTCGCTTAACCAGGCTTCCATCGTATTGTTCCTCTTAAGTGAAATTCAGTTCTTCGGTCTTTGTCATTGATGCGTGTGGAGGTTGGCTGTTCAGAACGCAATCGTCAATCCATCATAAGCCAAATCGATGCCCGCAGGCAAGTGGCCCGAGGTTTCCTCGTGGTCCACTTCGTGGCAGAGATGCGTCAGGTAACTTCGCTCCGCTCCGATTCGTTGAAGCACCCGCACCGCCTTGTCCACCGTGAAGTGTGAGGGATGCGGACGGTGGCGTAGGCCGTCGAGCACCATCACCTCGACGCCCTTCAAACGATCCATCACGGCCTCCGGCATCTCGCTGCAATCGGGCACATAGCCGATGCGGCTGCCGCCAGCCTCCACCAGATAGCCGTAAATGGTCCAGTTTCCGTGCTGCACCGGCAGCGGCGTCACCTTCATGTCGCCCACCTGAAACGGTTCCGTCACCTCCCGAAAATTCACACGCAGAACCGATGCGCCCGGCAAATGATCCGTGTGCACATAAGCGAAGGTGCGGTTCATAAAATCCAGGGTGGCCTGCGAGCCGAACACATCAATCGGCGCGCCCTGCATGGAATAGAAGCAGCGGAGATCATCAAATCCGAACACATGATCCGCGTGCGAATGCGTAAGCAGCACCGCATCCACCCGGGGAACCCGGAACGTCAATACCTGCTCGCGGAAATCCGGACAGGTATCCACAATCACATGCGTGGACTCCGTACTCAGATACAGACTCGCCCGCCGCCGCTTGTTTTTCGGATTCAACGAGCGGCACACCGCACACCCGCATCCGATCATCGGCACACCATGCGAAGTGCCCGTTCCAAGAAATATGCCTCTCATGAATTCATCCTTACAAGTGCCTTATTTACTATTTAAGGGCTGACCCCGATGGGGGTAAAAATGCTGAAATTATACGCCGGGGCGAACCTTCATGGGAAGAATGTTTTGCCACACTGCTCGTTCGAAAATCTTCATTTTTAAGTTCTTCCGCGTTCTTTCGCGGCCAACTCGTTCTCTCCGCACGGCTCACTCTCTGCTTGGCCCGTGGGGACACGGGCCCTCCCAAGAGGAGAAAGTTTGGTCCGCCGCAAACGTATGTTTGCATACAGCAATCCGTCACCTCATCCTGGAGTGGGTTGCGCCTGTCATCGTGGACGATATCTATTGGGTTGGTCTGCATCCAACGCCCGACGGATTGCTAGGGCATGTAGCCCATTTTTTTCAGGTACCAGAAATTTTTGCTCCAGGTGGGCTCGGCTTTGACCCAGAGGTTCACCTTGACGGGGCGCTCATACATTTCGGTCAGCGCTTTTTCGGATTTGCGTTTGACGGCGCGAAGTTGGCGGCCTTTGGCGCCGAGTACGATGACTTTCTGAGAATGTTTATGCACGTAAATGGTGGCCGAGACAGTCCAGCCCTTTTCTGTTTCGTCGACTTTTTCCACCACGACGCCCAAGGCATGGGGTATCTCCTCAAAGAGTACGGCCAGGAGCTGTTCGCGGATGATGTCGGCCATGTTGAGCAGACGCGGGAAGTCGGTGAGCATGTCGGCCGGGAAAAGCAGGGGTGCGCAGGGCATGTGATCAAAAAGGATGTTGACGAGTTCTTCGATGCCCTCGGGTTTCAGGGCGGAGGCCTGAATCCAGCGGATGTCTTTTTCCACGCCCTTTTCGGTGCAGATGGCCTTCCAAAGGTCTTCATATTCCTGTCGGCATCCGGCATTTTTATCGGTTTTGTTGAGCAGGGCCATGACGGTGACGGGTTCATGCACGAGCCGCCGCATCCAGCCGTCGTCTTCGATGCCGGGGTGTTGGGACTGATCAAGCACCAGCAGGGCCACGTCCGACCCTTCAATGCTGCCGCGTGCCTGTTTGTTCATCAGTTTGCCGAGTTCCCCCGGCGCTTTGTGTACGCCAGGCGTGTCGAGAAAGACAAGTTGGCCCCGGGGTTCGGTGAGGATCGCACGAATCAGGTTGCGGGTGGTCTGCGCCACCGGGCTGACAATGCTGACCTTTTCCTCCATAATCGCGTTGATCAGCGTGGATTTGCCCACATTGGCCCGCCCAATCACCGCCACCATGCCGCAGCGCAGCGACGGATCGTCGGCAGGCACTGCGGCAGATGCTGCGTCGGGCGGCGGCGCATCTGGTTCCCGCTCGGTTTCGTCACTCATAATTCAACCACCTCGCCCGCCGCCGGCGTGAAGACGTTGAGTTTCTCTTTGCGCAGCGTTTTCGCGAGCGCCTCGCGCTCTTTTTCTTCGCCGTGTACCAGGAATATCTTGCTGGCCTTGGATTCCAGGGCGTATTCGATTAGGTCGTCGCGATCGGCGTGCGCACTGAAGGCATTGGCTACGTGAACTTCGGCTCCGAGTTGAAATTCATCGCCGAATATGCGGATGTTTTTTTGTTTTTCGAGGATGCGTCGTCCGAGGGTATGTTGGGCCTGATAGCCGACGAAGACGATGGAGTTCTTCGGGTTTTCGATGCCGTGTTTCAGATGATGCAGGATACGTCCGTGTTCGCACATGCCGGAGGCGGCAATGACCACGGCGGGCTCCTCTGAAGCGGTGAGGTTTTTGGATTCCTGTACACCGGAAACAAAGTGCATCCAAGGGGGAATATTGGCGCCGTAGCGTTTGCCGCGTTTCATAAAATGCTCATCCAGATAATCCCATTTTTCGAAGAAGACCTTGGTAACGGCATTGGCCATGGGGCTGTCCACATAGACCGGCAACGGCTCGAGCCGCTTCTCCTCCACGAGGCGGTAGAGATCGTAGAGAATTTCCTGGGTGCGTTCGAGGGCGAACGAGGGGATCAGCACCTTGCCCCCGCGCTCGAACGTCTTGACAATGATTTCATACAACTGGTCACTCGCGCTGTTCGCATCGCCGTGCTTTCGGCTGCCATAGGTGCTTTCCATCACGAGGACATCGAGGTTCTGCATCATGTAAGGATCGCGAATCAGGGGCAGGTCGCGCCGACCGAGATCAAGCGCATAGCCGATCTTGAACGAGCGTCCGTCTTCGTGGATATTGAAAATAGTTACCGAAGAGCCCAGGATGTGGCCGGCGTCCTCGAAGCGTGCGGAGAAGTCCTTGGTGAAGCCAACGGTTGCGCCGTATTCGACTCCCTGGAAACAGCCGATGATCGCCTCGGCATTTTCAGCGGTGTATAGGGGCACAATCGGGTCAAGCCCCTTTCGGTTGGTTTTCTGGTTCAGGTAGGCGGCGTCCTGTTCCTGGATGTGGGCGGCGTCGCGCAGCATAATTTCACAGAGCGCTTCCGTGGCCGAGGTGGCGTACACGGGGTTCGTGTAGCCATACCGGTCCAGCGTGGGCAGGTTGCCGCAGTGGTCCACATGCGCATGGGAAAGCACCACGGCATCAATGCTATCCACATCAAAATTCAGTTCTCTGTTGCGAGCAGCCGCTTCTTTTCGTCGGCCTTGAAAGAGACCGCAATCGCGCAGCACACGCTTTCCGTTGGCTTCGATGATGTGTTGTGATCCTGTTACCGTATCGATTCCGCCCACAAAGTGCAGCCGCATACCGGTTCTCCTTGTTGTATATTGCAATGGCCTAGTAGAAGCCACAGTACACGGCGTGCCCGCCCTCGTCGAATATAAATTAGGATTGAGGCGGGCGTTCTTCATCCGCTACAATGGATTTCACGCGCTCATCGTTCGTCTGGGAAAAGATTTCTGCCGCCCCCGGCAGCCGAAATGTACCGAATGCCCCTTGCGGAAATGGCTGTTATGAGCTAAAAGCCGAAGCATCTTTTCACCCGAGGAGCCCCTATGCGCAGCTTGTCACACATCACCATCGGCATCCTTCTTCTAACTCTGGCCACAGCCCTATTCACCGGCTGTGAAACCATGACGCCCTCTTCCAATCCCCTGAACTTCGTGCCGGTGGATGATCTCGGCGATGCCGCCTATTACGAGGCACCCGTGCCGACCGCCTCCGCAACCCCCGCGCCGCGCCGCGTCGAGCCCAGGTCGTCTAGCTGGATCGAACCGGCACCCCGACGCGAATCGCCACGCACGGTCGCCCGCATGACCTCCTCGTCCACCGGACGCGAGATGCAGCGCCCCTCCTTTGCCGGGCTCGCGGCCTCGGCCCCGGTTACGGCCTTCGATGAGCCTTCGAAGCGTTTTGTGAAAGATGGGTTGAGCGGCGCGGTCCAACCGCTGGATACCCAGACCGGCCCGCCCCTCGAACCGCGCATCGTACCTGCTGCGCGTGTGGTACATGCCAACGCGGGGGATAAATACGTCATTCTACTATGCGAAAAACTGCCGCAACCCGGCGAGGATGCCCAGATATTCCGCGATGGCGAACTCGTGGGGACCGTACGTTTTGTGAGCAACAAAAAAGGCCGCTATATCGTGGCCGATATTGTCTCCGGCGATCCCCGTCGTGGCGACCTGGCCCGGTTTGCCTGTCTCTTCCCGCAGAAAGAGCCGAAGGCAAAAGAAAAGCCGAAGGCATCCGAAAAGGCCGAGCCCGAAAAGAAGCGAAACCGGGGCCTGCCTCTCTTTTTCTGAGCAGGCTGAATAATAGTAAGCGTCTGGAGGTTGCTGTAATCACACTCCCAGGGTCTGGCGACCTTGAGCTAGAGCCCTTCACCCCCCTTCGGGGTGATCCCCCCTTCCC
Organism: uncultured Verrucomicrobiota bacterium; assembly: GCA_964490935.1. Lineage (GTDB taxonomy): Bacteria > Verrucomicrobiota > Kiritimatiellia > RZYC01 > RZYC01 > JAQVYB01. Next base: position 533 of record CAZBEO010000088.1, on the reverse strand, counting down.
TCTCTTATTCCCGGATTATGGGCTTGAGACGGAGTTTTTGGAGGAGAGAAAACCACCAGACCGAATCGGCATGGGATAGGTTTTCCGGGGGGATGGGCTGTTTGGTGAAGTGATTGGAGGCCCATTGAACATCCAGTGTTTCTTCGTCGGCGCCCTCGAAGTAGTTGATGTGGATAAGGTGGTATCCTGCGGCCAGGGCGATAGTGGCAGTTTTTTCAATCGGCGGATGAAGGCCATCGTTATGGATGAGGCGCACGCCGTCGATGTAGAGGCAGGCCCCGTCGTCGGTGGTGAGGTGGAAGGTGTAGACGTCGCCTTTGGGGATATGGAGGAAGCCGGAAAAATCGAGGGCGAAGTGATCGCCCACGACGCCTTCGGGAATCATGGGTTTGGCGATGTGCCCGGTGACTTTCGGGGTGAGGTGCGAGGTGTCGGGCAGGGTGGTCCAGTTGCCGTGGTAGAGAGCGAATTTCAGTTTAGGTTTCATGGGTGGGGGCGAAAGGACGGGGGGATGAGGCTTTTGTTTTTTCAGG
>CAZBEO010000087.1:0-13503 GCA_964490935.1 uncultured Verrucomicrobiota bacterium | reverse complement strand
AACGGGCGCAAGGGAATTTTTGTGTTTGACCAGAACCTCTAATGGGTGACCCTGAACCACGGACCCTGAACCACGCGAGGGCTGACCCTGAACCACGCGATCACAATGACGGAATTCTCTATCGGCTCGCGTGTCACGCATCAAGCAAACAGATGCGGCAAGGGAGACTGCTATGACTTGCCTTCGGCATCGATACACTGGTATAGTTTTGAACATGACTGATAGAAGCCTCAATCAATCCCCTGCAAGTCTTGCGTTGCACGGTGTCGGTGTTTCACCGGGTATTGCATCCGGTCCGGTCCGGATCGTTTTCGATGCGCGAGGACGCACGGAAGAACGGGACATTGCCGAAGAAGAGATTCCCGGTGAGATTGCACGGTTCGAGGACGCCTTGGCGGACACACATCGTCAACTTAGTGCTATTCGACAACAGGTCGCAGCAGCTATCGACGAACATGCGGCAGCCATCTTCGATACGCATACGCTCATGATCGACGATGCGTCCTTCATCGAGAAAATTGTCGCAGGGCTTCGGAGCCGGAAGGTAAACGTCGAGACCGTGGTTTCCAGCGTTCTGGAGGGCTATATCGATCAGTTCGCGCGCATGGAAGACCACTACGTCAAGGAAAGGGGGGCGGACATCCGCGACTTGCTGGAACGCATTCTTCGCAATTTGGATGATGACATGCCACCCGACTCAGGAGCCACCCGGCAGCCCGAAATGGTGGTCGCGAGAGATTTACTTCCATCGGCTGCTGCAACGCTGAAAAAAGAGCATGTTCTTGGCATCGTGACCGAAACGGGAGGAAGCACCTCACACGCCGCCATCGTTGCTCGTGCCTTGGGAATTCCCGCCGTTATTGGCGTTAAAGACGTGCACACGCTGGTGACCGAGGGTGATGTCATGCTTATTGATGGAACCCGGGGGCAGGTTGTCATTAACCCCTCGCCGGAGCAGCTTGTGCAAGTCGGGCATCTGGAAAAGGCTCGTCACGAGGTTCTGGATCGGCTGACGAAACACAAAACCGAGCCGGCCACGACTCAGGATGGCTGCCGTATCAATGTACGGGCCAATATCGAATTGACCGATCATGCGGAATTGGCGAACGCATCAGGTGCCGACGGTATTGGGCTGTTCCGAACAGAATTTCTTTTTCTTGCCCGGCCGGATCTGCCGTCGGAAGAGGAGCAGGTGGAGGCCTACGAAGCGGTGGCGAAGGCCGTACATCCAGCGCTTGCCACCATCCGGACCCTTGACGTTGGCGGCGACAAGCTCGTTACGCATCTTCTCTTGGATGAACAATCTGATTCGGTTCTGGGGTGTCGCGGCATACGCCTGAGCCTTGCGCGCCCCGATGTGTTCAGCGTGCAGCTTCGTGCCATCCTTCGGGCTGCCCGCATGGGTAACGTACGCATCATGTATCCGATGGTCAGCAGTGCGGAGGAAGTTTGTGAAGCGAATGCCCTTCTTCGAGAGGTCTCCGAAGCGCTGCGGGCAGAGAAAAAAGACGTTGGTGCGGAACTTGAAATCGGGGCGATGATCGAGATTCCTTCCGCCGCCATGACGGTGGACTTGATTGCTCCACATGTCCGCTTCATCAGTCTGGGAACCAACGACCTTGTGCAGTATACGATTGCGGTTAATCGCCTCGACCGGCAGACGGCCGCGCTCTATGCGCCTGCGCATCCGGGAGTCCTTCGGCTCATCAAACACACGGTCGATTCGGCAAAGCGGGTCGATTTGGAGGTCGCCGTCTGTGGCGAAATGGCAAGCAGTCCGTTGCTGGCTCCGATCTTGATTGGGATGGGAGTCGCCGCATTGAGCGTTGCACCTGCTGCGGTACCGATCATCAAACATATTGTCAGAAGCATTCGCCACACGGATGCAACACGCTTGGCCCAGGAAGCCTTGAGTCTGCCGACCGCGACCGCCATTCTTGAGTCCTGCCGGGAGTTTATCGTGCGCAACGTGGAAGATATTAAGGAGCTTCTATGACCGTCTGTGCGGATCGCCGTGGTGTTCATCGAGGGTGCCGCCAATGAAAACGCTTCGCAAGCGATTGTTCTGGTGTCTCGTCTTGGCGTACGCCGTTTGCTGTCCCCTTCTGATTCTGCATGTGCTTGGCTATGTGAATACCGGACTGATCATCATCGACACGGACAGCGCAAAGGTACTCGTCCTTTTGGATGGCCAGCCGGTTGCGAATGAGTTGCCCGTCACAATCCCACATATTCGGCCGGGAGAATACAGGATTGGCATCGAATTGGCGGGGTACCAGCCATGGAGCCGGCAGGTGACCGTCCAGCAAGGACAGGCCTGTGTCATCACGCAGGTCACCCTGCTGCCCACGGCGGATTCTATGACCACGATTTCGGACACCCCGTTCGCCAAGCTGCACCCCATCGAACGAACACCCTACATGCTTCTATTGCCCACGGGCTCGGCGGCTGGCGCCCGCGTTTTCAATCATCAGGACAAGCGTCTATCTCGGCTACTGCCGATTGACTCGCCCAGTGGCGTCGGTTCTATTCGCCGGGTCTTTTCGGTGCCGGAGAGCCCGTATGTGCTTGTGGAAATAGAGGACGACGACCACATGCGATATGTGTGGATCGCCCTGGATGAAGAGCCGACGAATCCTCAAGACATAACGGCCCTGTTATCCTCTAGCCCTGCGGAAGTGCTCTGGTCGGCCCAAGCGCCGGAGCAGCTCTTCTGTTTCGCACGGGGGACCGTCGATCGCGTGGACCTGAAAGGAGAAACCAACCAGGTAGACTTCGCCAGCGGCTGGATCGGCCTAGGCGTTTTTGGTGACACTGTGTCAGGATTGGATGCCGAAGGCCGGTTTATTCGGATGACGATGGAGGGTGAGCTCGTCACCACGGAAGCAGGCGAGCTGGATCTAACGTCAGGCCTCTTCCAACGCCTCAGTTTCATCCATATTCTTCGCATGCCGGACGATACCTTACTCTTCCACGAGGCAGGCGGTCGTTTGCTTCAAACGGAGCTCCCGCACATGTTGATCGACAAGCGCGTCGACGGAGTTCGCTGTCATGACAAAGACGCCCGCGCACTCGTTTGGCAACCCGACGCTCTTGGGATACTTGAGTCACCCGCACGGAGAGGTGATGGGGAGGTCTTTGAGGCCGGCAGACAGGTCAGGTGGCTTTTTAAGGGAAAAGAACACGTGACTTCACCCTATTTTTTGAACGGCGGCTCCCATGCCGTCTGCCTGCTCGGAAACGCTGTAACCGTCTTCGATCTGCGTGCCGAGAAAGACATGTCCGACCCTCCGGGCCAGCTCTTTAATGTGTATCCAAACGCCGCGCTGCAGTACGTCGAGGACGAGGGCATGCTATACGCTCTACATCCGGACAATGCGCACCTCGTAGCGGTGCGGTTGCTTCCGGTCCGCACACCGAGTGAACAGCGTCTTCCCTCTAACGACGTGGAGAATGGGGGGGGCGAATGAGCTTTCAATATTCCAGTCGAGGTCTGCAGGGCAAAGAGCGGTGGCGGCAGTGCTGCTTCGCCATCGTGCCGGGCGCGTTGAGCTGGGGCATCTTGTTGAGCCTTACAGCGCTTTCATGGCTCCGCCCCATGTGGGCAATCGTCTTCATTCTGGCCTTCGACCTGTATTGGCTTTTCTTCCTCTTCTATACGATGGCACTTCTGCTGGCCTCCTATCTCACGTTGAGCGCCGAACGCAATACGGACTGGCTCGGACGCGCCCGCCGACTGTCCGAGGGGGATATGACGTCCGACAAGACATCCGAAACGCGCACTTGGCGCGCACGACTTTCGGACCGGCTACACCAGAAGCGGGTGCGCGCCCTGATGGACAGCGGCGCGGCGGTGCCCGCTTTTGAAAATGTGTATCATGTGGTGATTATTCCTATCCTCACAGAAGGGACGGATATCGGTGAGCCTTGCATTGCGAGCCTACTAAAACAGGACTTTCCCCTAGATCGCACCATCATCGTCATGGCGATTGAGGAACGGGCGGCACCCAGCGTGAGAAACTCGGTCTGGGCGCTGCGCAGCCAGCACATGGATGCCTTTTGCGCATTCTACATCTCACCGCATCCGACGGACACCGAAGGAGAGGCACCCGTTAAAGGTGCCAACGTCACCTACGCTGCCAAGATGGCGGGCCAGGCCCTTGAACAAAGAGGAATCCATCGCGATGACACCATCGTTACATGTCTGGATGCCGATTCCGTACTCGACCCGCGCTACCTATCGTGTCTGACGTATCACTACATGGTTTACCCAAAACGAACCCGCTGCAGCTACCAGCCCATCCCCGTCTACCACAACAACGTCTGGGACGCGCCCCCCGTGGCCTGTATGCTTGAGGTCGGTTCATCGTTTTTTCAAATGGTTGAAGCGACCGACCCTGAAAAACTGGTCAGCTTTTCGAGTCACAGCATCAGTCTCTCGGCGCTTGAGGCCATAGACTATTGGCCTCTCGATATGGTTTCCGACGATTCCTCGATCTTCTGGAAGGCTTTTTTGCATTTCGAAGGCGACTATCGAGTCGTGCCAATGCCCATTACGCTGTCCATGGATGTCGTACAGTCCGACACACTCTGGAAGACCCTTACAAGCATTTACCGGCAGAAGAGGCGCTGGGCTTGGGGCATCGAGAATTTCCCGATTGTGATGAGGGGGTTCCTTCACACACGGCAGATATCGACTTGGAACAAGACGCGGCACGCATTCAAGATGTTGTACAAGCATGTGGCGTGGTCGACCTGGGCCTTTCTGCTGCTTGTGATCAATTTACTTCCTGCTCTGCTCACTGCAGGTGAATGCCGGGTATCCGCCGCCTATTATCTGGCTCCAAGGGTTCAGCCGACCATCCTTCTCCTTGCGTCGCTGGGGTTGGTCTTGACCATTGTGCTCAGCTTGGTACACCTCCCGAAACCACCGCCGAACTATCCGTTTCACCGGCGCTTACGGCACCTTGCCGCATGGCTGTGGCTCCCGCTTGCTGCAATCGTTTTGAGCGCATTGCCCACACTGGACGCGCAAACACGTCTGATGTTCGGCAGAGGTCTCTCGTCCAAGGTCATGGAGAAGAAGCGACATTCTGGGTCCAGCCAGCGGCGGTCGCATTCCGATTAGATGGCTACTTGTTGGTCTTGTGCCGTTGGAGAGAGGACTCGTTCTGAAGGAGCCATGCTTGTATGGGACGTCCCTTCCACGGTTCTTCTTCCAGCTTTCGGAGGGCCTGCTTTACGGCATTGCGTGCGATGGCTACGTAGGACCAGTTATCGCAAACATTGATTTTCCCGACCTGATTTCCCGTCAGCCCGTTTTCTCCCGTCAAAGCCCCCAGAATATTGCCGGGGCGTACCTTCTGCTTCCTGCCTGCCTTAATTTTAAGAGTGGCCATGGCGGGCTTCATTTTGGGCTCATCCAGAAGATGCTTTGAGGGCAGGGATTCACTGTTGATGGTCTGTTTCAGAAATTCTTGCAACAGAGAAATCTTATGCCGCTCTTTGTCGCTATACAATGAACAGGCCATACCTGTTTTGCCCGCGCGGCCGGTGCGTCCAATACGGTGAATGTGTACCTCGAAATCGTGCGAAATATGATAGTTGATGACGGCATCGATGGAGTCAATGTCTAAGCCGCGAGCGGCCACATCGGTGGCCACAAGAATCGAAATGCTTTTGTTGGAGAATTGCACCAGCGTTTCATCGCGCTCGCTCTGTTCAAGATCACCATGCAGGGCGAGCGTACTGAAGCCGCTTTTCGACAATTGGTTGCTCACTTCCTGAGCTTCTACTTTGGTGTTGCAGAAGATCAAGGTAGATTCCGGGCGATACTGCATGAGCAGCAGACGAATGGCGGTCAGGCGCTGATCGTTGTCGCCGACTTTGTAGAAGTGCTGCTCAATGCTGTTGCTGTCATGCGCGGCATCAACCTGTATCAGCAAAGGATCAATCATCACGCGCTTCGCAATGGTCTGAATGGCAGCGGGGTAGGTGGCGCTGAACAGCAGGGTTTGGCGCTTGGTGGGGGCCATTTCTATAATGGCATCCAGCTCATCCTGAAATCCCATTTCCAACATGCGGTCGCCTTCATCAAGAACCAATATGCTTAACGCATCCAGCTTTAGCGTGCCTTTGCGCAGGTGTTTGCCTATGCGTCCCGGAGTGCCGACGATCAGATGAGCACCATGCTCCAGCGAAAGGGTTTGGGGCCGAAAAGACATGCCGCCGCAGAGGGTGAGTATTTTGACGTTCTGGAGCGTTCGAGCCAGTTGCCTAAGCACCGTGGCCACTTGATCGGCCAGCTCTCGTGTGGGACAGAGAACCAGCGATTGAACCCGCAAAAGGTCGATATTCAGACTGTTCAGCAGTCCCAGACCAAACGCGACCGTTTTGCCCGATCCGGTTTTAGCCTGTCCAATAAGATCCTTGCCCGCCAGAATGTGTGGCAGACTATTGGCTTGGATGGGAGTCATTTCTACGAAACCGAGCGAGTCAATATTTCTAAGCAGGTTGGGTTGCAGGTGGAGTGATGCGAATTCTGTTTGATTCAAAATAGGTAATCCTATGCTGGTGCCGGTTGGGCGATGATTGCGGTTTGACGACTGAAGAATGCCTAATCGAAAGGAACGATCAAGGCAAGATCATATATCTGTGCCAAGGGGTATCGGGATCACCCTTTAGCAATCCCTCGGACTTCAGGTGTTTAAAACGGATTCCGTGGGTCTAGGCTCATCTAATTTGTGACATGGATAACTTTCACTCGATAGTAACCCGACTGCGGGCCATCAATCAGAACCACCTCAGACAGCTCGGTCGCCGGCGCAGCATTGGTGTATATGCAGTTCCAAAATGGGTTAACCAAGGTGTCAGCATGCAACACGTATTGCGTAACATTGCTTCCGCCCTGGAGAACGATGCAGCTATTCAGGCCTTCGGAACGCATGGAACAAATGCGAAGCGCCGACTCAGGATCATCCGCCCGCGTACCACTGTAAAATTCTGATGTATTGCTCTGGCCATCACCATCAATATCCCCATGTTGATCGTCAATCAACGGATCCAGTCCGTTTGCCACTTCCCAGCTGTTATCCATGCCATCGCCATCCTTATCCACGTCCGCTACCGAAAATCATAGGTATAACGATCATCAACACCCATAGAACCCGTGCGCATCAGTTCATAACGGCCAAATGCGGGGGGCACCGTGTCGCTGGAATGAATGCTGTAATTCAGCGCTTAACCACCATCGTTCCGGCACCAGGAATCTTATTTAACAACCCATCGCGCACGAGTTGATCAATACTCTTACGAACCGTCAAACGATTCAGACCGAAATCCTCACTCAACTGACGCTCGGGCGGGATATACTGTCCCGGCTGATAAACACCCGTGTTAATCCATTCCCGCAAACGCATCGCGCATTTGACATAGAGTGGTGCTGCAATATCCATATCTCTCGGTTTCATAGTCCCTTAGAAAGCGCTATCTTCAACCGTTGGTCAAGAGTGATTTCACGCATTACTACTGCCGCGGCTAAAAAGCGGTGGACGAGCAAAATCTGTGCAAACTGCGTAATCTGACCCTGATCCCCCCATTGCTGTTTTCATGATGTTTTCTGATGCGCTTTCCGCCCGCTTCCAACGCGCACGCGGCATTCCGATGCTCGACCTGATTTCAGCGAAGACAGGCTAGCCAATCAGCCGCATGAATAATATGAATTTTGAACCCATTGTTTTTGATGATGCGGCGTGTCCCTGGTTTCTGTACCAATTGAATGGCGGGAATGCACAGCATGTTCTGCATCTTGATCAGGCCCGCGCTCGGTTGAGTGTCCGACGACTTTACTTCCACCATAAAAAATGGTTTTTGATCGCGGGTAACAAGAAAATCCACTTCAACGCCGTCCTTGGTGCGCAAATAATGCAGGTCAAAGGCACCCAGACCAAAATCCGTCCAAGACCAAACCGCTCGCAGCAATTCCACGGCAACCAGATTTTCCAGACGTGCCCCCTCGCGGGGTGCCAGGCAGATATCAAAGAAATAATATTTAGGTTCTTTAACTAGGCTTCGGGTGACGTGCCTGCTGTAAGGGCGTATTTTGAATATCAAAAATAGACGTTCGAAAACATCAAGCCAAGCGGATATGGTTTTGTGTGAAACGCGCAATGGGTGAGTCAGCGATTCAACGGAGAACGGATTGCATACGCGCTCGGGCATAAGGGCGTACAGCGTTTCCACGCCGGAAAGATTCCGTATGGCGGTAAGCTCACGGAGGTCATCGCGGACAATCTGTCGATGATACGATTGCGCCCAGCGTCGATAACTGCGCTCGTTGTTTTTGAGGAAAGGCTCTGGGAACCCGCTGCATCGCAACAGAGCGGACATGGCTTCGTTTGAAGAGGCGTTTGTTTCGGGCAACTCGTCCAGCAAATCCGCAAAGTCATCACCGCGCGGCGACAGAGCAAACAATTCACCCAGGGTAAATGGAAGTAATCGAAACCGCAAAAATCGACCTGATAGGGCGTCGCCCTGCTGCGTCAGCAAGTCCAGACGGCCGCTTCCCGTTATGAGAAAATGAAACCATTCGGCGTATTCGTCGTAGACACTCTTGAGGTAATTTTTCCAATCGGTGAATTTATGGATTTCATCCAGAATCACTAATGGATTTCCAGGGTGGCGGCGGTCGATTTCTTCAAAAAAACTTGAGTTCTTGGCAAGTTTAGCTTTGTCGGACATCCGGTCATAGTTGAAGTACAGGCTGTCTCCATGTGATTCTCCCAGGTGCAGGGCCAGCGTGGTCTTGCCGGCCTGACGCGGCCCAGACATGAATACCATGTTCTTTTCTTCAGCGAGTTCTCCCCACAGGCACTGGTAATAGGGTCTCTTTTTCATGTGTCAATATTGGAGCCAACTCCATAATAGTCAAGACTATTCTGGAGTTAACTCCAGAAAGAAATGAGTTGGCAAAAGATAAAGCCGTTAGGGACCATGCTACGCGAAGGCTAAGCCGTCTGATTCTGATCCCTGTGAATCCAACACCTCGTGGCGCTCGGAGAGCACCACGCTACTGCTTTCGGGAGGGCTCGTGTCCTCACGGGCCGTGCAGAGAGTGAGCGCGTTTCGGGAGGGCGAGCGTCCTCGCGAGCCGTGCGGAGAGTGAGTGCACAGGAAGAGCGCGGAGACCAAGGGAAATAGGGAATGAGCTGGAGAAAAATAAAAGGACGCTGGGGACAGCATCCCTCCCAAGCCGTCGGGTCTGATTCTGATCCCCCCAGAAGAGAATTCACCACAAAGAGCGCACAGAACACATAGACTCGGGGTTCGCTTGTTTTTGTCCGCAGATTACGCGGATTGGGATGAGGAAAGGCTCGGGTTTTGCTGGTTTTTGACAGGATGAACAGGATTGGACAGGATTTCCTGAACGTAGCATGGACTTCCAGTCCGTTTCTTTCTTTGAGTTCCTTGCGATCTTTGTGGTGAATGTCTTATGCGGTGGACGAGCAATATCTGCGTAATCTGACATTGATCCCCGTGAATCCAACACCTCGTGGCGCTCGGAGAGCACCACGCTACTACCCACGGCCCGCCGCCTCGCTTCAGCACGTATAAATGCGGCAAATGGGGATACCGCCCGCCCACGATGCGGCTTTTTCGGCCAGTACGTTTTCGTGGGCATCCGAGCTGATGACTATCGCATCAATGCTTTTTTCTGAAAGCACCTCGCGGGAAACGATGGGAATCCCGCACAACTCTCCCTGGGTTTTAGCATCGTCCACAATCCCGCATATCGTGGCCGATAACAACTCCGACTTCAGCAACCAGGGCAGCAGGGTCTGCGTGTGTTTTCCTGCGCCGTACAGTAGCACCTTGGTCCAGCCTTCCTTTTGAATGCGACGCAGCAATAGACCTGCGGTGCTTTCGTACTGCATGGAGAAGAGCGGCGTGACCCAGTCCGGATCGGGGCGCGAAAATTTAACATCCTGCCATCCGTCGGCCTTGCGTTGAGCCCAGAATCCATCCACTGCGCTGATTCTGCGGCCAAAGACGTCATGCACTGCCAGCGTCACGCCGGGATGACAGGCCGTTCCGTGGATGACGGCCACCGAACCATTCTCCGGAACTTCAAGGCCGTTGAACTCTTCGTATTGGAGTTCCAGATCATCGCCGCACAGGAAGCCGCCGTCGCGAAGCAGCTCCATGCACGCACGCATATCCAGCGCGGCGCCGCCGCGCGAATGATCCCCGTCCACGTAGATCAGGTCAAAACGTTCAGGCTTCAGCAGGGGGAGCACGTCGCGACTGAATCCCTTGATGGCGACCACCAGGTCGGCGACGCCTGATGCGGCGATATTGTGACGGAAGAGTCGTTCCGAATTGAAATCACAGGCGGCATACGGAGCGTGAAACCATGGGTCCACGCAGTAGACGCGGGCTTTTCCGCCATGATGTTTCTGCAGCGCTTTGGCCAAGACGATGGCGGACGCCCCGGCATACGAACCGATTTCGAGAATTCGTAACACGCGCTCCACCGGCGGCAGGGTCTCGATCAATCCGGCAAGCCAGGGCAGTCGGCTAATGGGCGACGCGATGGTGCGGGGGTTCACCCGGCTCCAATAAGGAATGTCCTGATCCAGACAATGCGCCAACCATTCTGCATTTCCTGTGTTAACTTCCATTTTGTTCATGAGTTATTTATACCAATACATGTTTTTGTTTTTATGGACAAACAATTCCACCAGTTGGGGACAACGTCCCTCCCGGGAGGGCCCGTGTCCCCACGGGCCGCGCGGAGAGTGAGCGTGGAGGGGAAGAGAAGTATGGAATGGGTTTGTAAAATATAAGGACGTTGGGGACAACGTCCCTCCCGAACAGCTCTGCTGGAGGGCGAGCGTCCCGCGAGCCGCTGCGGGTGCAGGGCACATCATCTGTCCCGCGTATCACGGACGGGTGGTGGAAATGACTCTTTACAATCCGGTCGATATTTTCATACTCGGGGCCTGTGATCACCAGGTTTGAAAGGAGGCAATGATGCAAGAGTATGGGCAAGGCGTTGAGAGTCGTTCGTTTGGTTTGCACTCGTTGCTCCAACTCATTCGGGCAGCGGGGGCTATTCTTGGAATCATCACTATCATAATAGGCCTGTTCTATGCCGCGCGACTACTCGGCCTGGTTTTCACGGCTCTGAGCAATCCTGAATCCTATCAGGCTTTTCTCGAAATGTGGATTTCTGCCGTTGGCGGGAAGGACCTGGATGTGGTTATAGCAGGGTCAACCTATCACTTTGCGCGAGTCGTGGCTTTGATTCTTCTCGGAGGTGGCTGCATCCTGCTTGCGTGGCTGTGCCTGGGAATGATTCTGACCGGGGCGAAAATCGTGTCATGGACCGTGAGTGATCAGGAAGCCGTCAGGAAAATACTTGTCCATGCGTTTGGTTCGGTAAAGAAAGCAAAGTCGAGCCGGGAGATCGCATGAGCAGAAATGAACGCAGAGAAGAAGAAGCGGTGCCGGCGGCGATTGACGAACGGCGTGATGCCCATGTGGCCGCCCTCAATGCAGGCGATGCCGAGGCCGCCGCCGTGCAGTTCACAGAGAACGGAGTGCAGATGCCTCCCAACGTGCCTGCGAACGAGGGACGAGCGGAGATTAAGTCTGGTGCGCAGGCTCTGTTTGATCAATATCGTTCGCAGTTCGCGCTCACCGTTCATGAGGTCCGTGTCGCGGGCGACTGGGCATTCGAGCGGGGCGGATACACCAACTGTCTGTATCCCCATGCAGGTGGTCCGACCATACGGGATGTGGGCAAATATAGTATGATTTACGAACGGGAAAAGGACGGCGCATGGCGGATCGCCTGCGATATTTGGAACAGCGATAGCCAATGACCTTTGTGTTGAGTCGAGAGGAATGCGGCCTCGCAGGGAGGAAGACGTTTTCACACAACTGAACTATTCCGGATGGTGTCCGCATTGCGGGGACGTACACGGACTCGCGGCTGATGATGCGTTGGATGAAGCACGCAGGCTGATGCTTGATTTGGAGCATCATCGCCGGGTGGATTTCGCGGTTGCGGATGATCAGGCGGACCCGCGATTCAGCACGGAGTATCTGTTCGGCCCCGCACGGGGGCACATGTTCGGAGTGCTTACGGGAACGGATGCTTCGGGCGCCCGATGCGTGTTGCGGGCCTTTTCTGGTCAGTATAATGGATGTTGGCAGGTGGAGGGTTGGGCGCCGCCGCTGTTTGATCTGGAGCCGTTTGAGGCGCTTGCCGTTCCCGGCGATGCGGCGATCAAGGCACTGGGACGCCGCATTCAGGCCCTTCCGTCCAGTGATCCGGAGCGGAACGATCTGGTTCGCGAACGCAGAACGCTCTCCCGTCGCTTGATGAAAGAGTTGCACGCGCTTTATCTGTTGCATAATTTCCGTGGAAACACGGCGCCCCTCACGGACTTTTTTCCCCATGATAAAGGGATTCCAACCGGCGCGGGCGATTGCTGCGCACCAAAGCTGCTGAATCAGGCCGCCCGGCTGAATATCCGCCCCGCCGGATTAGCGGAATTCTACTGGGGGCGCGAAAATGCCTCGGCCACGCGGGTCCATGCTCAATACTATTCAAGCTGTCGGGAAAAATGTTATCCCATTCTTGGATTTCTGTTATGCGGAGCTGGTTCATGACGTGGATCATTCCTTCGTTACCCATGGTCTACCAGGATGAATTCCTGTTGGTGGTTTCCAAGCCATCGGGACTGCTGTCTGTCCCGGGGCGCGGACCGGATAATCAGGACTGTGTAGTGAATCGCGTACGAAACGCGCTGCCGGACTGCATGGAGCAACCGGCTGTGCATCGTTTGGACATGGATACGTCGGGCTTGTTGGTGTTGGCTCTGACCCGTGCGGCCCATCGTGGCCTATCTTCCGCTTTTGAGCACCGACGGGTTGTCAAAACGTATGTGGCTTTGCTGGACGGAGTGCTGCGCGAACTCGGCGGCACCATTACCCTCAAGACGAGATTGGACATTACCCGTCGGCCCTTGCAAATCGTGGACCCCGTTCATGGCAAATGCGGCATCACTCAGTGGGAGAATGCGGGCGTGGAGGGGCGTTTTACCCGCGTCCTTTTTCATCCGCTTACCGGGCGCACGCATCAGCTCCGCCTGCACGCGGCTCATCCAGAGGGGCTTGGCATACCGATCGTGGGAGACCGACTCTATGGTACGGGAACAAAGCCTGGAGAGCTGCGTCTTCATGCGGCTCATCTCGCCTTCCATCATCCGATTTCAGGGGAGCCGCTCAGCTTCAATGCCCCGCCACCATTCTAGCAGGCCGGCGGGCTTTTGGCCCGCCAGCCTGCTAGGCAACAACAGCGGGTACGCTGTTGTGTCTCGGCCTAATCGAATGGAGTGGGTAGGCAAAAAAAGCGTATGGCGCAGCATGTGCATTTTATATGGAGGGCGTCGGGCTCCGACGCCTTGCGGCGGGCTGGTTGAATGGGCGTTGGGT
>CAZBEO010000086.1:0-13758 GCA_964490935.1 uncultured Verrucomicrobiota bacterium | reverse complement strand
TCCAGGGGGAGTGGAATGAGTTGCTGGAAGGCGTCGGGCTCCGACGCCTTGGGCGCGTGGAATCACTCTGGCGTTGGGCTGTTACGCTGGGCCGGTGGGCCGTCCAGTTATTGGGTCGGACAGGGGACTCCGTCCGAGGGATTACTGGGCAGATCGCGGAAAAGTGAGATTAGTCGGTTTCCTTTCCGAGTAATGGGGAGGGTGACGTGAATGGTCTGCAACGTGATGCCGGAATCGGTTTTGATCACGGCATCGTATTCATCCAACTCGGTCGGACAGGGGATGGTAGCGGCCTGCAGCCAGTGCGGAAGGGTCTCCCAGCGGCGGGTATCAGGTTCCTCGAGCAGGCCAATGAGTACGAGTCGAACCAGGGCACCGAGCAGTTCCTGGTCGTTGTGTTCGAGCGACTGGGCGACGCCTTCTTTCATGGCCACCCGTGCGACGGTTTTAGCGGCTTTGCGAAGGGCCTCCATTTCAGCGGTTCGGTAGGCCAGTTCATAGACATCCGTCAGCGTGTAGGTACGGCCCAAGTATTCATTGCGGTGATAAATTTCAACATAACGCGCAGGTGGGTGACGGTCCATTCCGTTGAGCAGTTCTTGTCCGGAGGGGGATTTTCCCAGAAGGGCGAAACAGGTCAGTATGGCCGGGTACTGGTTGGTGGCCGTGCGTACGCGGGGGAACACGGGTTTAGGTGGAGGCGCGTTGGTGGTGGTTCCATCTTCGGGGGTCTGATTGTTAATGGGTGCAGGGGTAATGACTCCGATGGCATCGATGGTCAGTCCATCCAACAGGCCCGATGCGGTTCGGTATTGCAGTTCCGCATTGGAATAATCATCCACCATGAACAGGGCGGTTCCGGCCACATAACGGGAAAACGCATCGTCGGGATAATCGCCGCGCACCTCGGACTGTTGCACCTGGATGATGCGCCGCGCTTCTACGGCACCATGTTCCCAGTTGCCCACGGCGAAGTGATTCAGCGCAGTCAGATCATGCAGCATGGCCCGTTCAAAAGGGACGCCGATGAAGGACTGCACATTGTCGTTGACCACCATGCTGGCAGCGCCTTTGGATACACTGTAGGTGTTCAGGTTTTTCAACAGGTCAGATGATCGGATGTAATCTTCGGAACTGCCCTGATAATTCCCGGCGGCCTGGCGGATGGTTCCCCGCTCCATGCGCCAGAGCACTTCATTGAGTTCGTCCGTTTCCGCACGGTTGATTTCTGTTTCGGCCTGTGTGTAATGGCCTTTGTAAAACTCGGTGCGGGCGAGATCAATGGCGGGAGTGGAGCAGGCGGAGAGCAGAGCACCGGACAGGAGTAGCACTCCTGTCCGGACAAAAAGTGCCCATGATTTGCTCGGGCGTTCAGCCATGTCTTACCATCCGATAAGCGGCTGTCTTGCGGCGCGTGCGAATTCCTCTTCGGTGGTCCACACGATCAGCCCGGAGGTGAGGTCATTGATTTCAATGGTCAGCTTGTAATATTTCTGCTCCGTTTTGGAAACGCGCACCTGGCGTGCGGTCTTCTGGGACATTTCCGTTAGGGAGCCGGTCAGCATATATTTGGCACCGAGTTGCTGTCCGATGGCGGCCTGCGTAGAGGCCGTGACGTTGGCGGCCTGATAGCCCTGCTCCTTGAGCAGATCATCGCGACGCTGTGCGTTGACGAACTGCACTCTACCGCTTTGAAGGAGGAGCGTCCGCATGCGGTCGGTCAGGTTTTTCGTATCTACATATTCACTGGTACGGTTTTCCACGCCGGCGTCCACCAGAATGGGCGCTTCGGGCTGATTGTTCAGCCAAGGGCTGCCGAGAACCTGATTCACTACGCTTTGCGTGATTTTACGCATGTCGGTGGCATCATAATCGGCCTGATAATGGCCCATCTGATCAACATCCACCTCTGTGGTTTGTGCACGAAACATAGCGCAGCCGCTCGAAAAAAGAACGATGGCCACCGCACCGAGAACCGGAACCGATTTGCTGAATGAAGTCATTCTGTCACACTCCTTGTTGCTGACCCTTACTACCGCCGGAAAATATAGGCTGCCAACCTCATGGATTCAAGTATTAAGTGTTTATCATACGTGGCGCGATAGATGGAGGGAACTGCTTGTAGATTGGAGCGTATTAAGATATAGGCTGAACCGGTTAAGCAGGATTTTCCGTAAGCTAGACATGTAGAATAAGGGGTAGGAGGTTTTACTAGATGAGAGAGCAGAGCGCTACTCAGGGTTCCGAAGGGCTGCCCGATCTGTACGATGTACACATTCAGTGTCCGCAGTGTCTCAGCGAAATGGCCATTTCATCGGAGATGCGGGGGCAAGCGATGGAGTGTTCCGTCTGCGGATGCCAATTTGAGGTCCCTCTGGATGATGGGCCGAATCAGGAGGACGTGGTGGCCAGAGAACGCTTGATTCGCCGATGGATTTTGGCACTGCGGACGCTGGGCTGGCTCACGCTGTCGGCTGGCGTTTTCCTAGTTATGTCGCTTGTGGTGGACTGTCTCGTCCTGTGGCCTGTTTTTTTGCTGAGCGTAGTTTTTGGAATCGTGCTGCTGATTTTCAGCGATCGCATACACGGCGTTTTGCTTGGGGTTTCCAGCATTCTTGTGTTCAGTCTGCTTGTGCAGATGATTCCTGAAGCGTCCTCTTTGTCACAACAAGCCGTTCCTTCCGGGTCACGGAAGTCGGCGAAAGAAGTTGTAGCACTGCCGGTCGCGACTCCTGTAGCTGAGGTTGTCCTTTCTGGAGGCAAGCCCGTTTCGTCCGATGAGCCGGACGAGAAAATGCCGAAACCTGTCGTGCGGTTTGTCAAGGTGATTGCCGATTATGGAACGAACGAGGAGATGCCGAAAAATTACAATTCACACAGGGAAATACAGTGGCAAATGAACGAGACGGGGCAATTCATTCCAGAAATGCCCTTTGTTTTGTACTCTGATTACAACGAATACATGCCATTTATGCCTTATGGCTGGGTAGGGAATGTTCAGAGTGTTTCGCAGGATGATCGCTGGGATAAAAACCCTCACAGCGGGGCAACCTGCATTCGTATAGACTATGCCGAGAGCATTGACGTCGTGGCCTGCTCTTGGCATGCGCCACTAAACAATCGCGGGCAGAATCCAGCCAAGTTTGACATTTCCAATGCTAAAACTCTGACGTTCTGGGCACGTGGGGAATGGGGAGGAGAGCAGGTTGTTTTTACGGTAGGTTTTCCGGTTGAAGGGGTGAAGTTTTCGGACTCTGCATATCTTTCCACGGGGAATGTCAGACTCTCGCCTGAGTGGATGCGGTATAGAATTGATCTGCGCAACGCCGATTTGACCCACATAATCAACGGATTCGGCTGGAGACTTTCCGGCAGGGACAGGGGCACCATCTTTTATCTGGATGATATATACTGTGAAGGATCAGAGGTAGAGACATTGTGAGATTGTGCCATCGGGCATAATCCCGGATGGGTGCCTGCACGATTATGGAGTGCGGCGGGGATCTGTGAGTTTTTCGGTGGTACGCAGAATATCCAGAGCGATATCCCGGCTCTCAATGGGCGACTCCAGATGATGGCGGATGAAGGAGCCCAGTGCTTTTTCGATGTGAGCGAGTTGGCGGGGGGTATGGCGGCAGGCACGCACGGCCTGTGGTGAGTTGGTCTGCTGCCAGGCCAGTAGGCTGGCGAGTACGTCGGGGGTGATTGGTTCGGCCACCACATTGGACCGTTCGGCACAGGAAGGGCATATCATGCCACCCTGTGCGAAGGAGAAAAAGTGGGGAGGGCGCAACGGGTCGATGGCCGCATGACAGCGGAAGCACTGCCGGAAGCCAGGATTGAATCCGAGCAGGTCCATCAGCTTGAGTTCGTACCAGAAGAGGTAGGCCGGACGGATTTCAGGTGTTTGGAGGCAGTCCAGATGGCGGTTCAACAGGTCGAAAAGCGCAGGACAGGCCTCGCCTGCGGGAGAAAATCGGTAGATCATATCCGCATAATAAGAGGCCAGCGCGGCGGCGCGGTAATTTTCGCGCAGCCATTTTCTGTTGTTTTGCGGAGAGCATTCCCGGGCGATATGCAGGTCGCTTCGATCGCGGGAATAGAAGAGCAGTTCGCAGGTGTAAAAAAGGTCAAACTGCCCGAGGAAGGGACTCCGTGGGCGCTGGGCGCCCTTGATCAGCGTGTTGATCCTTCCGTGGTCCGGTGTTAGCCAGGATACGATCCGGGAGGTGTTAGAATAGGGCCAGTAACGCAGCACGATTCCGTGCGTCTTGACAATCAAGAGGCGGCTCCGAAGAGAGGGTGGAGAATCAGCAGGATGGCAATGGAGTAGTAAATCAGCAGAGCGGAAATGTCGTTGGAGGAGGTGACGAATGGTCCCGATGCCACGGCGGGATCGATGTGCAGGCGCTCCAGCAGCAGCGGAACTGCAGCGCCGAAGAATACGGCAAAGGTCATGGCCGAAAACAGGGAGATGCCGATGGTGAAGGCTAGGTAGTAGGGTGAGTGTGAAGCGGTGGGCAGGCCGTCGGTATTGATCAAGTAGCGTGCCCAGAGGGTCACGATCAGCCCACAAAACAATCCCATGATCGCACCAGCGAGAATTTCGCGTCCGAAAAACCGTGTCAGACTACGCCCCTCCAGCGTGCCCAGCGCGATACTGCGTATGACGAGCGTGGAGGATTGAATTCCGGCGTTGCCGCCCATAGCCATGACCACGGGAACAAAGAAACTGAGTGCAATCACATGGCTGAAATCGCTCATGAAATGGCGCAGGATGGAGCTGGTGATGAATCCGGTGGCCAAGGTGATCAACAGCCAGGGGAGGCGTACCTTGCAGGCAAGCCAAGGCGATGTGTCGTAGAGTTCCATGTCGTTGGAGCCAGCCAGGCGAAAGATGTCTTCCGTGGCCTCCTCTTCGATGACGTCGATGACATCATCGACCGTCACGCGGCCCAAGAGTTTGTTGTTTTCATCCAGTACAGGCATGGCCGGCAAGTCGTATTTGGCCATGAGCTTGGCGACTTCTTCCTGGTCCATGTCGGCGGTGGCAACGACTGGAGTCCGGTGGCAGATTTCGCCCAGCGTTTTAATTCGATTACGTGTTTTGATCAGTTCCCACAGGCTGAGGGAGCCTTGGAGGCGGCCCTGTGGGTCCACGATGTAGGCGTTGTAGAACGGTTCATCGTCTTCGATGTAGGCGATGCGTTCGATGGCCTCGGCCACTGTGATGCCTGCAGGAAGCGCAATGATGTCGGTGGTCATGATGCCACCGGCGCTTTCCTCGTCGTATTTCAGCAGTTCGCGTACGTCTTCGGATTCCTCGCGCTCCATGAGGTTAAGTACTTTTTCGGAGCGTTCATCGGAAAGTTCAGAGAGGACGTCGGCGGCATCATCGGGTGCCATTTCCTCGACGATGTCGGCGAGCTCATCGTTGGTGAGCGATTCCACCACTTCGCGTTCAGCGTGTTCTTCCAGTTCGCTGAGCACATCGGGTTTAATATCTTCATGAAGCAGGTCAAACACCCGTTCAGAAAGATCGGTGGAAAGGGCGTTGATGATTTCGGCGACGTCTTCATAGGGGAGACTGTTCAGCAGCGCGGCAATGGCCTGCCAGTCTTCCCGGTCGGCTAGTTCGCAAACCTGATCTACGCGCTCTATCCGCGAAACCATGAAGTGCCTTTCCTGTTTGGTTGGGGCGTCGTATACCCGAAGGAGTTCGGATGTGAAAAACAGTACGAGTATACGACAGTGGGTTGAAAACGCCAAGCGTCGTTTGAAAAAACTGACTATTTGCGTAAAGCAACCTAGCGGAATTTGACATCTCCTATTTGAAATAGGAGATATGCTATTTGAAACATGAAATTGTTATCGTCAACAGTCGCTATCGGGCAGGTCTGCATCCGCTGTTTGACGGATTTTCAGCAGGTCTGGACGGCGTTGACGTGTGCGTATAACGGACTGTTCCTCGCGCCACTGACGGATGGCGGCGTGGTTTCCGGAAAGCAGTATTTCGGGTACGGCCAGACCCTTGAACTCAGGGGGGCGCGTGTAGTGGGGATATTCGAGCAGAGGGCGTGTGAACGATTCCTCCTCGGTGCCTTCTTCGCCTGCGCCGAGTACGCCGGGCAGCAGGCGCACCACGGCGTCAATCAGTACGGCAGCGGCCAAGGCTCCGTTGGTGAGCACGTAATCCCCGATGGAAATTTCATCGGTGACGGCCAGTTGCCGGACTCGCTCATCCACCCCTTCGTAATGACCGCAGACGCATATGAGGTGCGTTTGTTCCTTCAGTTCCCGTGCAATGCCCTGATTGAAGGGGCGTCCCTGCGGGGTCATGAGGATGACGGATGAATCGGGCCTTCGGACGGATTCGATGGCTTCAAAGAGCGGTTCGGGTTTCATGACCATGCCGGGCCCTCCTCCATAGGGGCGGTCGTCCACGGTGCGGTGTACATCAATGGTGAAGTCGCGCGGATTGATGAAATTGAAGCGTGCCAGGCCGAGTTGTTCGGCCCGCTTCATCATGCTTTCGCGCAAAAATCCGTCGAGCATTCCGGGGAAAATGGTAACGACATCAATATCAAGTCGATTGGTCATGGGTTCTTCACCTAGGCGTACTTTTTAGTGGTTCCATATTGGGCCGTGTGGAGAAAAAAAGACAGACGGCACCGGGCCGTCTGTCATGATTGTATTCCGCGCAATGGGGTGGTGGATCAATCGACCACTTCAAGCATGGCCCGGCGGTTCTGCTTGGCGGCGGTCGTGTTCAACAGGATACGAATCGCGCTGACCGTCTTTCCGCTTTTCCCAATCACCTTGCCCACATCATCCGCATGGCAGCGCAACTCAAAAATAACCGTACGCTCTCCGTCAATTTCCGTGATGCGCACATCCTCGGGATGGTCCACCAAGGATTTGACGATGTATTCGATCAATTCTTTCATGGTGCGAACTTCCTTTAGGCTTCGACGGCGGCTTCGGCTACAGCTTCTTCCTTGACTTCCTCTACGACCGGCTGAGCTTTTGGAGGCTCGCGAAGGAGCATCTTTTTGATCAGGTTTTCCACGGTATCGGAGGGCTGCGCACCCGTGCCTTTCCAGTAGGCTATGCGTTCCAAGTCCAGTTTGCAGTCTTCCCCGTCTTTCTTCATGGGGTCATACCAGCCCACATTCTCGATGAAACGCCCATCGGTCGGCGAACGACTGTCGGCCACGACGACCCGGAAAAACGCGTTGTTGGTTCTGCCCATTCTACGTAATCTGATTTTTACTGCCATCTAATCTTCCCTCTTGCATGTCCATCGCGGTGTTTGACCGCGTTTATTCGAGTCCGATAGTGAACGCTGAAACTATCCGCGTTCCGAAAAAGAAGGTTGGTCTATAGCCTACTTTCCGGGGCGGCGCAATCCTTTTTGCATTTTTTTGAACATTTTCGACATTTTCCGGGCGCGGGTGAAATTACGGAGCAATTCGTTGACTTCCTGCACCTGGGTTCCGCTACCTCGGGCGATTCGTTTTTTGCGTGCGGCGGCAATCAGTTCGGGGCGTCGGCGTTCGCGGGGGGTCATGCTCAGAATGATGGCCTCCGTTTTTTTCATTTCCTTCTCGGTAAACCCGGCGGCAAGGCCATCCTTCACTTTGGCGGGCATCTGACCGCCGAGGGGCAGCATTTCCAGAATGTTTTCGAGAGACCCCATTTTTTTGAGTTGGCGCAGTTGTTCGAGAAAGTCGTCCAGATCGAAGTTGTTTTTCTGCATGCGCTCTTCCATGCGCTGCATATCTTCGATGGCAAAGGTCTGTTGGGCCTTTTCGACGAGACCGATCACGTCGCCCATGCCCAGGATGCGCGAGGCCATGCGTTCGGGATAAAATTCCTCGAGGTCTTCGAGTTTTTCGCCGGTGCCGGTCAGGAGGATGGGGCATCCGGTGACGGACTGCACGGAAAGGGCGGCACCGCCGCGTGCATCGCCATCGAGTTTGGTCAGAATCAGTCCGGTCAGGTTCAGTGCCTGATGAAAGGTCGAGGCGACTTCGACCGATTGCTGGCCCATGGCGGCATCGAGCACGAGTACCACGTTGTGCGGGTTGACTTCGCGTCGAAGGTCTTTCAGTTCCTGAACGAGTTCTTCATCGAGCTGAAAACGCCCGCCCGTGTCGAATAGGAGTATCTGAACGTCCTGCTTCAGGGCTTCGGCGGAGGCACGCTTCCCGATCTGCGGCACGGTTTCTCCGGGATTGGGCGTGATGATCGGTACGCCGACCTGCGCAGCGAGCACACGGAGCTGCTCGACCGCCGCCGGGCGGCGGATATCGCAGGCGACCAGCATCACATTCTTGCCTTCGTTTTTCCATTTGAGCGCGAGTTTTCCCGAAGTGGTCGTCTTTCCGGCACCATGCAACCCGAGCATCAGGATTTTGGCGGGGTGGGCGGAAAGATCGAACGAGCGGCGGGTATCGCCTAGAAGGTGTACCATTTCATCCTGTACCCGTTTGATCACCTGTTGACCGGGAGTGATGCTGTTGAGCACCTCTTCGCCGAGGCATTTTTCGCGCACGCGGTTGATGAAATCCTTGGCCACCTGATAATTGACATCCGCCTCAAGGAGGGCGAGCCGCACCTCGCGCAGGGCATCTTTGACGTTGCCTTCGGTGAGCTTTCCGTAGCCGCGCAGATTTTTAAACACCTTTTGCAGGGATTCTGAGAGCGTATCAAACATAGGTTGTTCCCTTTATTCCGAGATAACAGGCGGGCAGTTAACAAAATAATGGCGGGATTGTCATGAACCGTTTTCAGGTTTTTGCGTACATGTGCAAAAAGAGGCGGCGCGTGAAATTGACAACGGGGGCATGTGCCTGTAGAAAGATTTGCGAAAGACGGTCAACGCACAGGCGGAATTTATGGCGGAAGAGTCAAAAGACAGCGTATACGGATTGGCGGACAGCGCACTCTGGGAGGCCTACTGGAAGAATCCGGATGGCGGCCAGGCGCTTTCTGATCTGATGGAGGCGCAGCTTCCTCTAGTGTACTCCGTGCTCGAGCGCGTAGCCATCACCCTTCCGCCCCATGTGGCCATCGAAGATCTGTTGCAGGCCGCAGCCCTAGGGCTCTACCACTCGCTCACCCGGTTTGATCCCGAGCGTGGCTACAAATTTTCCTCGTTTGCCTTTCCACGTATTCGGGGGGCCATCCTCGATGAACTCCGGCAGATGGATTATCTTTCCCGCTCCACGCGCTCGCAGATTCGCAAGGTGGAAACGGCCATACGCGCTTACACACAGGAGCACGGCGCTTCACCCGATGAAAACGATATTGCCGAATCTATGGGCCTGCGCCCTGAATATGTTTCCACGCTGATTGCCCGTTCGCAGCCGTGGCTCTCGCTCGATAAGGTGATGATGTCATCTGACGGGGGGGAAATGACCCTGCGTGATGTCTTGGCCGATAGTTCGGCCATTCCGCCCGACGAAGAGGCCGAGCGCAATGATCTGCGCCAGTCGTTGCGCGAGGCCTTTCTGCTGCTCACCGCCAAGGAACAGAAAATTCTTTATCTCTATTATTTTGAAGAACTGCGCCTGAGTGAAATTGCCCAGCTCTATGAGCTGACGGAAGCTAGGATATGCCAGATACACGCTCTTTCGGTGGCCAAGCTCAAGGCTGCGCTGACCAAAGATGACATGTAATCAGGCCGGAGGTGTCGGGGAGGTGTTGCCATGGCGGATGATTTGGATGGAGTAAACCTGAGTTCGGCGGTCCGGCAGTACAATCCCGGAGATCAATACCGCGTCAAGGAAACCGATCCGGATGAGGCCGGCGGTGGCAGAGATTTCTACGACGGATTCATGCGCAAAAAAAAGCCCCCCCCCGAAGAAGAAGAAAAGAAGGACGGCGCAAAACCAAGCGAAGATAAAACGCCGGATGAGCAGCTCAATCCCATTCCGGTGGTGGAGCAGTTCATTCAGGACGATGTGGTGCTCAGTGCTCGTGCCCAGCAGTTAATGGGCCGCTTGGACGAATCGCAGCCCCAAACGGAAAAAACGCCACCGCCCGCCGATCGAAAACCTCCCGAACCCCCGCCGCCCGGTCACATCAAAGTGCAGGCCTGAAGAATCAACGCGGTGATGCAAAAGGCTTGAAACGGGGTGGGGTGGCGTTATATTGGCCCTTTTCCGACGCGGAAGAACCGCGCGTCAATCTGATTGGAGTGTTTGATGAAGATTTTGGTAACGGGTGGTACGGGTTTTACGGGCAAGGCACTGGTGAAGCGTCTGTTGGATGATGGGCATCAGGTGGTGGCACTGGATTATAAGGAAGGCCTGAAAACGCAGGAACTGCGCGAGTGGGGCGCGGACGTGGTGATCGGATCGGTCACGGATAAAGCGGTGGTGGAGCGCTGCATGGTAGGCGTCGAGGTGGTGCAGCATCTGGCGGCGGCCTTTCGTGAGTTGGATGTGCCGGAAAGTCATTACGACGAAGTGAATGTCGGCGGCACAAAGATTGTGCTGGAGGCGGCGAAACAGGCCGGTGTGAAGAAGCTGGTCTATTGCAGTACCTGCGGAGTGCATGGCAACATCGATAACCCGCCGGGCGGTGAAGAGGCCCCGATTCAACCAGCCGATTACTACCAGAAGACCAAATATCAGGCCGAGCCCTTCGTGGTGGATTATTGCAAAACCAAAGGACTCAACACCACGATTCTGCGTCCGGCGGCCATCTACGGTCCGGGTGACCCGGAACGCTTTTACATGATTTTCAAACGGGTGGTTAAGGGCGCATTTCCGATGTTTGGAAGCGGCAAGACGTTGTATCATCCTCTTTACATTGACAACCTCACCGATGCGCTGGTGCTCGCTATGGATGAAAACAAAGGCAACGGCGAGGCCTATCTGATTGCCGATGAGCACTACTACGCCATTGAAGATATTGTCAAAGCCGTGGCACGCGCGCTGGAGGTGCACGTCAAGATTAAGCATTATCCGGTCTGGCCGCTGGTGGCGGCGGGACACCTCTGTGAGAAGATTTGCAAACCCTTCGGCGTGACACCGCCCATCTTCCCGCGCCGCGTGGACTGGTTCCGACAGAACCGCGCATTCAAAATCGACAAGGCGAAGCGGGACTTGGGCTATGCCCCCCGCGTGGGTCTGGATGAGGGCCTGAAGGCTACGGCGGTGTGGTACAAGCAGGAAGGCTACCTCTAAGAAGAACACGCCGACTGTTTTAACCAGTCGGCAAAAGGACGGGCGCGGTTATGCGAATCGGTGTGATGCTTAGAACCATGGACGAAAAGCAGGGGATCGGGGTGTATACCCAGAACCTAATGGACCGTCTGCTGGCGATGGATGAGGTCAACGAGTATGTTCTGTTCTATCGCAACCCCGATTTCATCGGGCGCTACGCCGCGTTGCCCCGCGTGACGGAAAAGCTGGTTTCCGCACCGAACAAGTGGCTCTGGGATCAGTGCGCCATTCCGCTCGAAGCCCGAAAAGAAGGCTGCGATCTGATCTTTCATACGAAGTTCACCGTACCCTTTTTCACCTCGTGCAAAACTGTCATGAGCATTCACGGCGCAAGCTGGTTTGTGCATCCGGAACTTTACGATAACAAACTCGACCTCACCTATATCAAGACCATCATGCCGCGCTACTGCCGCAAGGCCGACGCCATTGTGGCCAATTCCGAATTGACCCGTCAGGATTACATCCGCCTCTTCAACCTTCCGCCGGGAAAAGTCACCGTGGCCCACCTCGGGCACAGCGAAAAATATCGGCTGATCGAAGAGCCCGCCGCCCTCGAGGCCGTGCGCGTAAAATACAATCTGCCCGAGCGCTTCATTCTAGCGGTGGTGAAATATGATCCGCGCAAAAATTTTGAAAACCTGATTGCAGCGTTTCGCATCCTGCGCAAGCGGATGCCGTGCAAACTCGTGGTGGCGGGGCGCGGATGCGAAAAGTATCTGGAGGAATGCCGGATGAAAGAGGATGGCATTGCCGAGGATGTGATTTTTACCGGTTGGGTGGAGCAGGATGAACTGCCCGCCATGTACAATCTGGCACGCTGCATGTTCTTCCCGTCGGTCTATGAAGAATTCGGCATTCCGACGTGTGAGGCGATGGCCTGCGGATGCCCACCCGTGGTCTCGAACACCGGCGCGCTGCCGGAAATCGCAGGCGATGCCGGACTCATTGCCGACCCCTTCAATCCGGCTGAAATGGCCGAGGCCCTCGCAAAACTATATACCGATGACGCCTTTCGCGCTGAGCAGGCCGCCCGATGCCTCGAACGCGCCAAACAATTCACCTGGGAAAATTGCGCCCGACGGACACTCGATGTCCTGAACCGGGCCTGAATCACGGAGACCGATCATGGATATTCAACAACAGCTCGATAAAGTGTGCGCACGGTGCGTGGACCTACATTCACGTGAAGAATTACAGAAGAAAATGGAATCGGCCCGTGCGGAGGGGCGCCCTCTGCGGATAAAATACGGCGCCGATCCCTCGGCTCCAGATATACATCTCGGGCACGTGGTGGGACTCAACAAGCTGCGTGAGTTTCAGGAATGCGGCCATACCGTGGTGTTTATTATCGGCGATTTCACCGGGATGATCGGTGATCCTTCGGGCAAGTCCGCCACGCGCCCCGCACTCTCGAAAGAGCAAGTCGCGGAGAATGCGAAGTCGTACCAGGAACAAGCCTTCAAGGTGCTCGACCCCGAGCACACCGAAGTGCGCTTCAATTCGGAATGGTTCGCTCCGATGCGTTTCGAGGAAGTCATCCGTCTCAGCGCGCACGTCACGGTGGCCCAGATGCTCGCACGCGATGATTTTGCGAAACGCTATGCCGACAACCGTCCGATTTCGCTCGTGGAATTTCTCTATCCGCTCGTGCAGGCGTATGATTCAGTGATGATCCGGGCCGATCTCGAATTGGGCGGAACCGATCAGTTGTTCAATCTGCTCCTTGGGCGCGAATTGCAGAAGGTGTTTAAACAGGAGCCGCAGGTGGTGATGACCCTTCCGCTGATCGAAGGACTCGATGGCGTCAACAAAATGAGCAAGAGCCTCGGTAATTACATCGGCGTCAACGAATCGCCGCGTGAAATCTTCGGCAAGACCATGTCCATCGGCGATGATCTCATGTGGAAATACTTTTCCCACATCGCACGCCTGCCTGAAGCCGAAGTGGCGTCACTCCAGACTGACATGACTTCGGGCGCGAAACATCCACGCGAAATCAAAGACCTGCTGGCCCGTCTGATTGTGAGCAAATTTCACGATGAAGCCGCCGGACTGTCCGCCTCCGAGGAATTCAAGCGTGTCTTTTCGGGCAATCAATTGCCCGATGATATTCCGGAACTGGCCCTGAGCGCGACGGATTTGGAAGACGGGAAAATCGGACTCCTCACGCTCATTACCAAGGCTGGCCTAGCGAAAAGCAATGGCGAAGCGCGCCGCGCCGTAGAGCAGGGCGGTGTTCGATTGAACGAAGAAAAGGCGTCGGACCCGAAAGCGTTGGTGACGCCTGAAGAGGGCCTGATTCTGCGCGTAGGCAAACGCGGCTTCGCACGCATCAGCCTTTCCTGAATTTTCCACTGATTGGAATCACCGACAAGAGTCGGCATGTATTATCACCCCGGATGGGGTGAAGGCATATAGCCCGGGGTCGGAAGACCCTGGGTTTCTGATTCTCCAATATCCTATGCACCCCGTCCGGGGTGCATGTTGTTTTGTTTGTCGGCTTCCCGGGGTCGATGACCCC
>CAZBEO010000085.1:0-14194 GCA_964490935.1 uncultured Verrucomicrobiota bacterium | reverse complement strand
AAAGTGAACCGCCGGAGCCGCATGTTCCCGTGATCCGCAATTTTGTGGGAGACGGTGCGCGGCATGTCGTCGGTTTGGGTGTCGGTCGAGGAGGCCGCCCGCTCCCTTCGCTTGGCAAATGCGGCCATCGAATGTGTGCGGACGGGTCGTAGAATGGAATTTTCCTCCGCTGAATCGGAATGGGAGTGCACATGACGGAAACACGAAGAAAAATAGCCGTGGGCATGAGCGGGGGAGTGGATAGCACCGTTGCGGCTATGCTACTTCGGGAGGAAGGCTTCGAGGTCCTCGGCATGACGCTGCGCCTGCGCGATGATTCGTCTCGCCGGGTCGGTCTGGCCGATGCGGAACGCGCCGCCCTCATGGCCGAGCAGCTTGGTATTCCGCATGAGGTGGTGGATGCGCGTGCCGTCTTTGAAGAAACCATTGTAGAACCTTTTGCCGATGAATATGCGCGTGGTCGCACCCCGTCGCCCTGCATACGTTGCAATCCATTGATCAAGTTCGGACTGCTGCTGGAGGAGGCCAAAAGGCGCGGGTGTGATGCGGTGGCCACGGGGCATTATGTGCGGTTGGAGGTGGTGAGCGGCGTTTGGCGGCTTCGGCGCGGAGTAGACCCGCGCAAGGATCAGTCCTATTTTCTGCATCGCCTTACTCAGGACAAGTTGGCCCGTGCTCTCTTTCCGCTGGGTGGCCTGCACAAGGACGAGGTGCGTCGTTACGCGGCGGGAAAAGGTCTGCAATCCGTGCCGTCCGGCGAAAGTCAGGATTTGTGTTTTGTGGAATCGGGCCACTACGCTGCATTCGTTGAGCGGGTTCATCCGGAAATTGTGGCGCCGGGACGTATCGTGGATGAGTCGGGCCGCGTACTCGGAGAGCACCCCGGATTTTATCACTATACGGTCGGCCAGCGCAAAGGACTCGGATTGGCCGCTGAAGAACCGTATTACGTGAAAACGGTTCGCCCGGAAACCAATGAAGTGGTCGTAGGGTTCCGTCAGGAAATAGAGTCGTCTGTTTGTCGGCTGATCGAAACATCCTGGATACGCGGAGCGCCGAAGGCGGGACGTTTCCAAGTGCAGATTCGCTATCGTCACAAGCCGGTTTGGGCTCGCGTGGAGGCCGTCGCAGGCGACCGGGCGGTTATTCACTTCGAGGAACCTCAGTTCGCCATCGCCCCCGGTCAGGCCGGTGTGGTATATGAGGCCGATGAAGTGCTTGGTGGTGGATGGATCGCATCCTGATGGTCCATGATCGCCCTGAAAGCCCTTGCCCCGAACGGAAAACGTAAGGTTCATGAAATTACCGATTTATGAAGTCGAAAAAGAGATTGCCGCCGCGCTGGAATCGAATAACCGGCTGGTGATTGAAGCACCGACCGGTTCCGGGAAATCCACCCAGGTCCCGCAGATGATGGCCGATGCGCAGGGGGGTGAGGTGCCAGGACAGATTGTGGTGCTTCAGCCGCGACGCATTGCCGCGCGTATGCTGGCGCGGCGCGTGGCTCAGGAGCGTCAGACCGTGCTCGGCGAAGAGGTGGGCTATCAGGTGCGTTTCGAGCGTTGTGTGGGACGCAACACGCGGATTCGGTATGTGACGGAGGGCGTACTGCTGCGGGAACTGGTGAGTGACCCGCACCTGAAGGCTGTGCAGGCGATTGTCTTTGATGAATTTCACGAGCGTCATCTGTTTGGCGATGTAACGCTGGCGATGGCGCGCACCCTTCAAGACGGGGCGCGTCCGGATTTGAAAATCGTGGTGATGTCGGCCACGCTGGATCGGCGCGTACTCTCCGACTATCTCGCACCTTGCCAAACGGTTTCTTCTTCCGGACGCACCTATCCGGTGGAGATGGAGTATCTGCCGCGTCCGCTGGATACCCGTAAAACACCGATAGGAGAGGCGGCGGCGGATGCGCTGGCAAGTCATGTGCGTGCGCACCCGGAAGACGAGGGCGATGTCCTCATCTTCATGCCGGGGGTCTATGAAATCAATCGAACGCTTCAGGCGTTGCGCGGCAGATCGGAAACGAAGGGCATGGACTTGGCCGCTCTCCATGGGGAGCTGCCTGCGCAGCAGCAGGATCAGGCCGTGGGTTCGACGGGGCGGCGCAAGGTGGTGGTGGCCACAAATGTGGCGGAGACCTCCATTACCATCGAGGGCGTCACCACCGTGATTGATAGCGGTCTCGTCCGTATGGCTTCCTACGATGCGCGGCGCGGTATGGATTCGCTTCTCATTGAAAATGTCAGTGTGGCCTCCGCCGATCAGCGCGCCGGGCGCGCGGGACGGACCTGTCCCGGGCGGTGTTATCGTCTCTGGACCCGACAAGAACATGAAGGGCGCGCACTCCAGCATCTCCCGGAAATCAAGCGCCATGACCTCGCGGAAATCGCCCTCTCTCTAAAGGCGTATGGCGTGCGCGATTTAATGTCCTTTCCGTGGGTGGAAGCCCCGGAAACGGTTTCTCTCGAGAGGGCACTGGCTTTTCTGAGCGATATTGGCGCTCTGGATCGGCAAGGGGAGGTCACTGCGGCAGGGCGGCGTATGCTGACCTTCCCGGTGCATCCGCGTTATGCGCGGATGCTGCTCGAAGCCTCACAGCAGGGATGCGTGTGTGAAATCGCCCTGATTGCGGCGTTGCTTCAGGGGCGCGATCTTTTTTTGCGAAGCCGGAGCGGCGCGCAGGAGGAGCGACGGGAAGAGGCCCTGGGTACGGAGGAGACTTCCGATCTGCTTCGGGCGATGAAGGCATGGGAACATGCGCGTGCACACGATTTCGAGGTATCGTTGTGCGATAAACTTGGGATTCATGCGGGAAGCGCCCGTCAGGCTGGCGCGGTATATCGTCAATTTATGGAAGCGGCCCGCTCGCTGAAACTCGCGATCAATCAACGGCTCGCGCCGGAGGAAGCGGTTCGGAAATGCCTGATGGCGGGGCTCATGGATCGGCTGGCGCGTCGGCTGGATCAGGGTTCACTGCGATGCGCGATGGTACACGGCGGAAAAGGGGAACTGGCCCGTTCGAGCGTGGTGCGCAGCAGCCCGCTGCTCGTGGTGGCGGATGTGGCCGAAATTGAACGGGGGCGGCACGAAGTGAATATTGTGCTGAGTCAGGCGACCGCCGTGGAAGAGGACTGGCTTCGCGAATTATTTCCGGATGATTTCGTGCAGGAGGAAACGGTATTTTGGGATGCGGCGGCCAAACGGGTACGGCGGCGACGCTTGGTACGTTTTCGCGATCTGACGTTCGAAGAACGGGTGGATGATCAGGCCGATGCCGAGGAGGCGGGCCGACTTCTCGCGGAAGAAATTTTGAAGGGGCGCGTCACATTGAACCGCTGGAATGACGAGGTGGAGCAGTGGATCACGCGCGTGAATTGTTTGGCCGCGTGGCGTCCGGACTGGGAATTGCCGCAGATGGATGAGGCGGCCCGCCGGACGATTCTGGAATCCTTCTGTCATGGCGCGTTTTCGGCGCGGGAACTGAAGGACAAGCCGGTGCTGGCTTCGGTGAAGGCATGGCTGAGTGGTGCGCAGCAGGCGATGGTGGAGCGGTACGCTCCGGTTCGGCTGGAACTGCCTTCCGGTAGAAAGGCACGCATCACCTACGAGGAAAAAAACAAGCCGACCGTTTCTGCCACTATCCAGGATTTGTATGGTCAGGAGCGATCACCCCTGGTGGCGGATGGGCGTATTCCCGTGCGCTTTGAAATTCTGGCACCGAACCGAAGACCGGTACAAATCACCGAAGACCTCGACTCCTTCTGGAAAAATCAATATCCCGCCATCAAGCAGGAGTTAAAACGGAAATACCACAAGCACGAGTGGCGCTGATTCCTTGGAGGATATTTTCACGAAAAGGTCGCGGAGACCGCAGAGCGCCCCGAAAGGTAGGCCTTGCGTCGGGGTTCAGGAAATTTTTCGATGGCGTAGCGGAGCATGGTGCGAGGCATGGTGCGGTAGTGTTTGAGGAGAAAGCGTTCTTCGATATTTCTGTCGCGCTTGCCGATTTCGCGCAACATCCATCCCACGGCTTTGTGCATGAGGTCGTGAGGGTCGTTGCGCAGGATTTCCGCCAGTTGAAGGGTGTCGGTGAAGTCGTTGCGGCGTATAAAATGGAAGGTTGAAATGATGGCGATCCGGCGATCCCAAAGCAGGGAGGATTTGGCCAGCGTATAAAGGATGTCGCGCGGTTTTTCTTCAAGATACGGTCCTATGATATAGTGCGCGGAAAGGTCCACGAGATCCCAGTTGTTGATGTGCGCCGTGTGGTCCAGATAAAACCGGTAAATACATCTTCGGTCGGACTCGGTTGTGTTTTTCTCCTTATACCGAAGCACCAGCATCAGCAGTGCCAGCAAGCGTTCTTCATGAATGCGGGACCGAAGAAATTTCTTCACGTCCGTGAGCGGGAGATCAAGTGCCTGGCGAGCTACGTTGCGCAGTATCGGCACCCGAATGCCGATGAAACGGTCATGCTCGCCGTATTCGCCGGGTCCGGTTTTGAAATAACGCTGCAAAAAAACCGCATCATCCGGTTTGGCTAGGCGGCGGAGTTTTGTTTTTACTTCGGCGAAGTCCATCAGAGTTTGCGTATGCGGGCGGCATAGGCACCGTCTGTTTTTGATTCGGGTGGGAAGAGTTGTTGCTGTTCTTCCAGGACAAAACCGGGCATGTGAAGGAGCCATTTGTTGATTAGATCGGCATTTTCTTCGGGTTCAAGACTGCAAGTGCCGTAGACGAGGCGTCCGCCGGATCGGAGTAGGCGGGCTGCGGCCTGTAGGATCATGCGCTGGGTGCGGGCGAGTTCGGCGAGGCGGGTTTTGTTGAAGCGCCAACGGGCGTCGGGGCGTCGCCGAATGACACCGGTGTTGGAGCAGGGGACATCCAGGAGAATGGCGTCGAATCCGCCGGGGGCCATGGTTTTGAGTCGTGGGTTGATGGCGGCGTCTTTGGCGTCGCCCTGAAGGACGTCGATGTGCCGCAGGCCGATGCGTCGAAGGTTGGCGCGGAGGGTTTGGAGTCGGTCGGCATAGATATCCATGGCGATGAGTTTTCCCTGGGCGCGCATTTGATCGGCTAGGATGAGGGTTTTTCCTCCGGGCGCGGCGCAGGCATCGAGGATGGTTTCGCCGGGTTGGGCGTTGAGGAGTGCGGGGGCGAGGGAGGTGGAAGGGTCCTGCACGTAGAAGGAGCCTTCCTGATAGCCGGGGAGGCTCGCGATACCGATGCCGTGGGGTATCTGAATGAAGTCGGGGCTGAAAGGATGGAACTCGGCGTCGGTGATGCCTGCGTCGTGGAGCCGCTTGAGGTAGTCCTCCGGGGTCGTTTTGCAGTGGAGTGGACGAAGGGTGGTGGTGGGGACTTCATTGTTCCATCGGCAGAGGGCGGTGGCGGCCTCTTCGCCGAAATTGTTTTTCCACCGGCTGAGCAGGGCATCGGGATGGGAGAATCGAATGGCTGGCGAAAGATTGTTCATGCGGAGTAGGAGGGACTCGCGGTCGCGCTGCGCATTGCGAAGGAGGGCATTGACAAAGGTGGATTCCTTTTCGGAGGCGAGGCGTTTGCAGTTTTCGACGGTCTCGTTAACGACGGCGTATTCTTCGGATTGCATAAAATAGAGTTCGTAGAGGCCGCAGAGGGCGCAGGCCTGCACTTCCAAGCGTGGAAGGCGAGGTGCCTGAACGGATTCATGGAGGAGCCATTCGAGGAGGGCGAGGCGGCGAATCACTCCATAGCCGATTTCCATGACAGCGGCGCGGCCATCGCCCGTGTGTTCGATTTCACGATCGGGGAAGGCCTGGCTTTCCATGAAGCGGAGCACAAGCTGCGCGGCATCGAGCCGCGGATTGGAGGCCGGCATGCGGTCCTCATGGGGGCGCGGCGTTCGAGGGCGAGGCGTATGTGCATGGGGACGAGGGCTGGGTTTTTTCATGGGAGAGAACGTAGAGAAAAAGCATGGTGAGAGGCAAGCGCAGATACGGTAATAAAAAAGCATTTCCAATTCAAGTCGCTGTGCTAAAGTGCGCATCTAATTTTTGAGGAGGCCTACTGGTTGTTTTTTGCAGAGGAGGAACCGGATGATGAAAAGGAATAGTTGCAGTGTTTGGTGTGCGGCGTGGATGGGGTGTTTGTTGTTGACGGTGCAGGCACAGGAGGCCGTTCATGCACCGCGAATCGTTTGCGATGAGCCGAATTATGACTTCGGGGAGCGGGACAGCAGTGAAGTGGTGTCGCATGTCTTTACCATCAAGAACGAAGGGGATTTAACGCTGGAGATCGCCCGGGTTCGTCCTTCGTGCGGCTGTACGGTGGCACGCATTTCGCGGCAGGAGGTGCCGCCCGGGGAAACGACGGAAATTACGACGGAATTTTCGCTGAAGGGCCGCAGTGGGCGGCAGCACAAGAATATCCGGGTGGAAAACAATGACCCGGCCAATCAGAACTTTATGCTGTATCTGGAGGGGAACATTATAACGGAACTGACGATTGAGCCGCCGCATCTATACCTTGGGCAGATCAGTCCTTCGCAGATCGCCAGCCAATCGGTCATGGTGACCTCTACCAGGGAGTTAGTGATTACCGGGGTGGTTTCGACGGTAGCCTGTCTGACACCGGTGCTGGAAGAGGTGGAGGCGGGTAGAAAATACCGGGTTGGTGTGACGACTCAGCCGCCCATGGACATCGGTACGCAGCAGGGCGAGCTTCGATTGCAGCGGGACGGGGGGGAGGATTTGGTGGTCCCGGTGTCGCTGGTGGTTGTCGGGGCGTTGACGTATGCTCCGAAGGAACTGGTGTTGCGGGCGGATGATCCGAATGTGGGTACGCGGTATATCATTATTCGTCCGGGTGAAGTGCAGGCGTTTGAGGTAACCGGGGTGGAAATGCCGGATGAATCACTTAAGGCCTCGGTGACCACGCTCGGGGCCAATGGCTACCGCATTCAGATTGGCAACATCCAGGCTAAACCGGAACTGGATGGAATGAAGGTCATCATTCGCACCACGGTGGAAAAGATGCCCGTGATTGAAATACCCTTCAAGATCATCCCGTCGCCCTGAAAAGCCTTATGAGTTGCGCTGTCATACAGGAGCCGTTTGCGTGGTTGTGGTTCTTTCTTCGAGGGCTGGCGTTTCGCGTGATCCTGTTATTGCTGGGTGCCTGCATCTTGGCGGGTGCCGTCCAGCTTGTGCGTCGTGATACGATTCCCTGGGTGGGCGATTGGGCGCACTATATTGAAGCGCAGGCACGCGAGGAAAACCTGCTGCTGGTGGATCGGGAGGTGGTGCGCGGGATGATTCGCAGCGGATCGCATCTCATCCTAGATGCACGCCCGGCGGCTGATTATCAGGCGGGCCATATTGAGTCGGCTCTTTCCATGCCGTCGGATGACCCCGGTGCACATCTCGAGGTGCTGAGCATCCTTGCTCCTTCTGATGCGCTGATGATTTACTGCTCGGGGTATGAGTGCGACGATTCGATTGTGCTGGCGCGGACATTGCGGGCACAGGGTTTTACGAATCTGGTGCTCTATGCGGGGGGCTGGGCGGAATGGAGCGGACTGTGAAGAGCGTGACAAGATACTGGAATCATCCGGTGGCGACCTGGCTGGTGCGTCTACTTTTGGCAGGCGTGTTTCTGGCCGCCTGCATTCCGAAAATGCTGCATCCGGGAGATTTTGCTCTGTCGGTTTTTAGATACCAACTGGCACCCTACGGCGTGGTGAATCTGACGGCGATATTTCTTCCGGTGATCGAGCTCTGCTGTGCGCTGGCTCTGTTGGCCATTCCCCGCCTTCGTGATGCTGCACTTTGCGTGATGGCTGGGATGTTGGCCCTGTTTACGGCGGCAATGCTGCTCAACATCTGGCGCGGCATCGATATTTCCTGCGGCTGTTTTTCACAGGATGCGTCAGCCGGGCCGATGGGTTGGATCAATGTGGCGAGAAATGCGGTGCTTTTGGGTCTGTGCCTCTGGGGGTTGTTTCAGGAGTGGTCCGGGATATTCGCTTGCCGATTCCGGGAGCGTGGGGTAGAGAGAAATGGTTCGAGCAACGGGAACATACATCATGGATAACAGGAGAACGGAAATGAAAAAGACGGCCTTTACTTTGGTGGAATTACTGGTGGTGATTGCGATTATCGGCATTCTCGTGGCGATCTTGGTGCCGACAGTGGGCAGTGGCATCGAAAAATCACGCAAAATGAAGTGCCTGGGCCAGCTTCGGCAGATTTCCCTCGCCGCGCAGAGTCAGTTTGATGATAGCAAGCGCTGGATGCCGTATCGGGAAAATGCGGGATATTACGGCCAGGCCTGTTACAATCTGATGCAATACCTTGGCGATGATCCATCTGTGTTTCAATGTCCATCACAGCGGCATCCCGTAGAAACGCAGGACATGCTGATTAAGGATTTCGATGATACACAGGCAGATACCGGAGTTTATACGACCTATGAAATAAACGGTTGGTTATGTAGTTGCAGCGATGTCGGGCGGCAGCAAACTTCCAAGAGCAAAATAGTCGATTATTCCCAGGCGGCCATTGCTTATGATTTTCCTTATAAACCTACGGATGATTACCGGGCGCATCGGGGAGGCATTAATGTGGCGTATTTGGATGGGCATGCCGGTTGGCTGCCGGATGAAGAGATGTATATTGACGGCGGAAATTCAGAAAGTAATTTTTACTGCAAGGGTCACACGGTGTGGGAGTGATGCGATGAAGAATGCTGTTATTGATTCAATCCTTATGCGCCGGACGATTCGTAAATTCAAAGCGGGCGGTCCAATTTCGGATGAGGCGATGGATGGGTTGGTACAGGCAGGCATGGCGTCACCCACGGGCTTTGATGCGCGTCCCTGGCATTTTGTGACCATTCAGGATGCGGACTTGATGCAGCGGCTTGCTGCGGCCATGCCGGGGTGTGATTCGTGTGCGCTGACGGCGTCGGCAGTGCTGATTTGCGGGGATTCCACCGGGGAAAAATTGCCGGGCATCTGGGTGCAGGATTGTTCGGCCTGTGCGCAGAACATTCAACTAGCTGCGCATGCGCAGGGGCTGGGCGCGGTTTGGCTGGCGATGTATCTGGTGGAGGAGCGGGTTCAGGCATGTCGCAAACTTCTCGGGGTGCCGGAACCGATCATTCCTTTTGCCTTAATTGCCGTGGGGGTTCCCGATGAGACGGGCAACCTGATGGAACGATACATCCCCGAGCGCGTACACCGCAATGGGTGGTGAGCAGCGCGGTATGCGGCACGCGGGAAGTTCACGCTGCCTCAGTCATCTCGTCAATGATCGGGATGGAGATCAATAACTGAGCGAGGAGCCGACCTGAGAGTCGGGCAGGGCGATCAGCCAGATTTGGAACCAGACGTCCCAATCGTTGCCGCGCCCGGTGTAGCCGAAGCGTTTGCCGAGGCAGTCACTGCGATGGCCGATGTAGTAGGTTTGCTCTTCCATGTTGGCACCGAGCACTTGGTAGCGCCAGTTGGCACCGAACGACCAGGTTTCTTCCGGGAAGAGATCGATGGAAAGCGTGTAGAGGTCGTTGTAGTTTTTGCGGTAGCGGTATTCGAAACCGAATGTGCTCAGGTCAAACGCTTTGTAGGTGGCGTAGGCGTTGAAGTTGGAAAAACTTTCGCCGTGCGTTCCGAAGGTGCCGTCCACCCTGAGTTTCAGGTCCTCTAGCGGATAGGATTCGGCATCGAAGCCAACGGGGCCGACGTTTTCTTCCCCTTTGTCTTCATCGGCGCTGAAATGGTAATCGATGAAGACATTCAGATTCAGCAGATTGGCCACTGAACCGCTCCGCTTGGTTTGCAGTTTGTTGCGCATACCGAGGCGGATGGCGTTCTGCTTGCCCAACTCGTCAATGGCATCGAACTGATAGAGCTCATCCGGCTCCACGTTGGGTTTGGGGACGAACGTGTAGCCCGCATACGGTTCGGCCACATGGCGCATTCCACCATCGGTTTTCCCTGCTTCTTCCAGAATCTTGAAGGCCTGATAGGACACTTCGAACCCCAGCTCGGGAAGATTGCGCCACTCGGAATTTCCGTCGGAAATCACGGTGCGCGTTTGATTGGTGAAGGAGGTCTCGGTGACCGTCGTTCCGTTCACAACGTTCGTGGCGACGATGGCAATGGTCTCATCCACATACTCGGTTTTCTTCGTCTTCTCATAATAGGTGCCTTCATAGCCAGCACGCGGCGTGACGTTGAGGAACCCGAAGTGCTTGGTGGGGTAGTACACCATGTGGCGGGTATCGAGTCGGAAGGTGCTGTATTTTTTCGCGGTGCCCAGTTCAGAGAATTCTTTCTCCAGGAAGGTGGCACTGTTGTTGCCTTCGTAGTAGAAACCGGTGTCGAGAATCTCCTGACGTCGCATGTCGAAAGTGGCTTCCGGCACGCGGTTCACATTTTCATAAAAATCATTCAGGCGTTTGTTGATGAGGAGGCCAGCTATGTAGCGGTCGTCCACGTGGGTGAAGCTGACATAGTTTTCGGGCTGTACGTTGTCCTCATATTCGCGGGTGAAGAAATCATCCATGAATTGCGGATCGCTGACGTAATCGATGTTGGCGATGACGTAGTCCTGCTCGGTCAGGCTTTGGACATGTGAGAGCTGAATGCGGTAGCGTTCTTCATCGATCAGCTTCTTTTCCTTTTCGGTGAGATCCTCGTCCTGATGGGGGTCGCTGTCATGAGTGTAATAGCCCTTGATGCCGCCCTTGAGTTCCGGGGTTTCCCATTTGAAGTCCTGACCGATGGCCGGGCCCCGGTCGGTGCGCACATCCAGATGCGTGGCGCTGTGCATCCAGTCGTTTACGCGCATGTTGTAGGTGGAAAGAAGGAAAGCACCCCATTTACTTCGGTATCCGGGCAGAAAATCCCAGTGCGAGCCGCGCTCCATATCGTACTTATAGTAGGGGAAATAAAAGATGGGTACGCCCCCGAGACGGAAGACCGCGTGCTTTGCGCGGATGTACCGCTCATTCTCGATCGAGGCTTCTTTAGCCGTGATGTAGAATTCAGGTTTTTCGCCTTCGCAGGAGCTGATAAACACATCCTGAATGGTGAAGAGCTCGGGGGTGACGCGCTCGGAGTCCTTGGCGCGGATATAAAGTGGGTTTACATAGGCGCTGAATTCGCCGAAATCGCCCTGCTCGGTTTTGAAGTTGTAGGTCAACTCGTCGCCCTGCCAGGTGCGGTCCAGATCCTTGAACATCACGTTTCCGGCGGCGTAGACCTCTTCACTGACGGTGTGCACCGTCACGAAATCCGCCTGTAGCGAGCCCGTCCCCTGAGAAACCAGCACATTACCCGAACCGATCAGCAGTTTGCGTTCGGCATCGTATTCCAGCCGATCGGCCGTCACTTCAATTTCCTGACGGTCATCCAGCCCCAGTTTCTGGGCACGTCCGTTCGATGCCATGAACAGGATGAAACAGAGCGGAAGAAAAACCAATGCGTAACGCTTCATGAGTGCGAATCCTTTGTTGGATGACTATTCTAAAAAGGCGTGCGCACGGTAGCACAAGGCCCAAATATCGCCAAGTCCGATTTTTCCCGAAGTTCAGGATGGCGGGCCAAAAGCCCGACAGGCTGCTAGGTTGCCAGGGTCAATCAAAAGCAAAAAAGGCATCCCATCGGGATGCCTTTTTTATTTGTTCGCGATACCTTAGCGCTTAGCCTTGGTATTTGCCCGGAAGAATTTCTTCTCCATAGGTCGCCTTCAATTCCTTGAAAGCCGCAATACTCTTTTCCCAGTAGGCATAGACGTCTTCGCCCAACGTGGGTGCGCTTTTCTTAAAGAATGCAATAGCCCGCTCAATTTTTGCGATCCAGGCATCAATACGGAAGCTGAATTGGTAGGTATAATCCGCTTCGGCATACTCTTCGTTCAGCAAGTCCTTGAAGAGCTTTTTCAGGTCTTCATACTTAGGAATGAATCCGGTCGGCGTTTTGTAGGCCTCAAATTCGCCATGTACCCGACCTTCAAACCATTGCATCCACACTTTCTTTGCCAGCTTGCTTGTGCAGAACTTGCCGCCTTTGGTCAGCAGGAAGTAATTGGTGGAGAAGATTTTCGGGCAGTTCTCACCAAACTGGTTGCCGAAATCAATGTTGTTCTTCACGTAGTCACCCACGGGATAACTGATGAAGTCCAGATTAGCCATAGGCTGAGGAACACGAACACCTTCCTGGCCAATCGTGGCCGAGGTCGTTTCCGATTCCAACGGACAGGCTTTCAGGATGATTCCGTTGGTCCAGTCAAAGGACTCTTCGCAAGGAACGGTCGTGTCGCTGTCGCGTCCACCATAAACAACACCGTCAACCTTCACACCCTTGGGGTCATTCCAGTTAGGATCAAGGTTCGTAAGGTATTCCATGCGCATGGTGTACCGAGCGTTTCCGTGTGAAATCGGAGTAGGGCCACCTTCTGTCCATTCGCCGGCGTAGTTCACGCCAGTTTTAGGGGTATCCACG
Source organism: uncultured Verrucomicrobiota bacterium (assembly GCA_964490935.1). Lineage (GTDB taxonomy): Bacteria > Verrucomicrobiota > Kiritimatiellia > RZYC01 > RZYC01 > JAQVYB01. The sequence goes on along the minus strand of CAZBEO010000085.1, from coordinate 1,701 downwards.
CCCATGCCTGCCCAGTAGGGAAGATTGTCCGGCCCCGTCAACACGTTGGAAAAGATGATTTCCTTCGGTTCCTGAAGCGTTTCGAAAATCACCGGATCGTCGGAAGGATTCACATCCTTGATGATACCAAAGATCCCGCGTTCCACATTCGCAGCGCGGAATTCACCATTGATATTGCGGAAATAGGCAATATCATCACCCACAATCTTTTCTCCCGGGATCATCGCGGTCGATGTTTTTCCACAAGCGGAAGGATAGGCCCCCACAAAGTAGCTTGAACGAGCTTTGGCTTTATTCAAGATGCTCATGATAAACATGTGCTCGCAGAGCCAACCTTCTTTGCCGGACTTGTTGATCGCCAAACGCATCGCATGTTTTTTCAGACCAATCGTATTGCCCGCATATTGTGCGTTCATGGAGAAAACGATGTTATTCGCCATGTCCTGATAGATGCGGCGATCTTCCAGGTTCGCACAGCAACCCGTGGCATCCAATTCGCCAGCACTATGACAGAAACGGAAAAACTCCTCTTTATTCTTCATGTTTTGGAAGTGCTTATAGCCGCGGCGATACAAAATATCTTCCGAATGGGCCACATACGAAGAATCCGTAATCTGTGCACAGCCAATGGCGAAAGGACCGCCCACTGGACATTCACAGAAGAGTTTCACATACACCTCTTTGCCCTTCATGATGCCCTTGGCAATCCGACGAATATCCGCCATGCCTTCATCATATTCCACGCAATTAAGTTTACCCATGTCGGCCAGCTTGTCAGCCGTCACTAAAAACCTTGTATTTTTCTTGTCGCGGGCCTGGTCCCCTTTGCCATCGTAATGCATGGTCACGTTTTCTCGGGCCATCTGTTTTTCTTCGCCAAGCTTCAAGGCACGCTGACGAATATATTCCGCATCTTCTTCGCTGTCATCCGCCATGAACACAGAATCCGGCTCACACAGTTCGATATATTCACCCACGAAATTAAAGAGTTTATCGTTTTCAAGTGCGGTTAGCTTGGTGTAGCTGGCTGCATTCATTTTGGCTTTCAGCAGTTCTACATATTTTTCATTCATCGTTTCTGTTTCCTTTTTTGTTAAGGTGTTGCTTCCCGTTTCCTTGTCTACAAATTCATTGTTTATGCATAAAAACAGCCACACGGCACCTGTTGTTTCTTGTTTCGCCTCAGTTAACCTGCGGCACGAAGAGTTAAAAAATAACCAGAGAAACGTTCTACGTCAAGCTCCTTCTGGTATTACGCAGCCGCACCGAACAAGCAATTTTCGATATGCAAAAAGGCGCTCTGGATTCCAGAGCGCCTTTCTATTTTTAAGTTTTGGAAAACTTAGCCGTTGAGGCGGGCTTCGAGAGCCGCCATCTGCTCTTTCATCTTCGCCGGCAGCTTGGCACCGAATTTGCCGAGGTATTCCTTGGCATCTTCCAGTGTGGCTTTGAACAGATCGACGTCGACTTTCATGAGCTCAGCCCAGTCTTTCGCCGGAATGTCCAGACCTTCGAGGGTCAGGTCGCCTTCGATCGGCATGAGACCAATCGGAGTCTTGCGAGCTTCGACTTTGCCTTCGACGCGGTCGCACATCCATTTCAGGACGCGGCTGTTTTCGCCGAAACCAGGCCAGAGCCATTTGCCGTTTTCGTCTTTACGGAACCAGTTGACGTAGAAGCAGCGCGGAGCTTTGTCGCCGA
>CAZBEO010000084.1:0-14300 GCA_964490935.1 uncultured Verrucomicrobiota bacterium | reverse complement strand
CAGGGCTCACCAAAATCCGGGAGCGGCATGGGCCCCATGCCATCTTCCGACACGCCAACCTCTGCTCTGCAATGCCCGCGGGCCGCGGGCGCTCCCAAGGGATAACACCCCCAACAGCACAATATAACAATATTTCAATGGATCAGCACCATCCGAAAATAGTACGGAAGCCGGACATGAAAACACCTTTTCAAGCGCTGATTTTTGATTGCGACGGCACAATCGCCGACACCATGCCCCTGCATTACCAAACTTGGTGTAAAGCCCTGAACCCCGTTGGCATCAACTTCCCGGAAGCTGTTTTCTATGCCTGGGCCGGCATCCCCACGCGCGACATTATCCACCGCCTAGCCGAAGAACAGGGCAAAGCCGTGGATATCGAAGCCGCTGCCCACGAAAAAGAACGCCTCTATCTGGAAGAACTCCCGACCATCCTCCCGATCGAACCGGTGGTGGCCATGGTGCGCGAACACGCCGGCATCCTGCCCATGGCCGTCGCCAGCGGAAGCCTGCGTCCCACCGTGATGAAAACACTCCGGGTACTCGGGCTGGTCGACTTCTTCGCCGCCATCGTCACCGCCGAAGACGTCCGCCGACAAAAACCCGCGCCCGACATCTTTCTGGAAGCCGCCCGCCTGCTCGGCATTCCCCCCTCCGCCTGCTGCGGATATGAAGACGGCGAACTCGGCCTCGAAGCCATCCGCGCCGCTGGCATGACCGCCGTGGACATCCGCCCCCTCCGCTGAACCGCCCGCAAACGACGGTTGCATGAAGCAATCCGTCATCTCGTCCTAGAGCATATAGCACCCTTCATTGTGGCCAGCGGCCCTTGGTCGCTCTACACCCAAAACTGACGGATTGCTCCCCTTGAATTTCTCCTTTAACTTTTTTCAGAGAAGTTTATTATGCCCTTCATGTATTCCCTCTTGGCGATTGATCATCTCAAAACTTGGTTCCCTGTTCGGCGCGGACTTTTTTCACGCGTCGCCGGGCATGTACGTGCTGTGGACGGGGTTTCGATGAGCATGGAAAAAGGCAAAACGGTGGGTCTCGTGGGCGAATCCGGTTGCGGAAAATCCACGCTGGCCCGTACCATTGTTGGGTTGGAAAAGGCCACCGGCGGCACCATTCACTTTAACGGGCAGAACATCCTGTCCATGAGCGCGCACGCCATGAAGCCCGTGCGCCGGAACTTGCAAATGGTCTTCCAAGACCCCTTCTCCTCGCTGAATCCGCGCATGAATGTGATGGATATCATCACCGAGGGCATGGTCGAACACGGCATGATCCGTCGGCGCGAACGCAAGGCTGAAGCAGTTCGCCTGCTACACGACGTAGGCATGGGCCCCCACGCACTGCACCGCTACCCCCATGAATTTTCCGGCGGGCAACGCCAGCGAATCAGCATTGCACGCGCCCTCTCGCTCCAGCCGCAACTGATCATCTGCGATGAAGCCGTCAGCGCGCTGGATGTTTCCATCCAGGCCCAAGTCATCAATCTGCTGATGGACCTGCGCGACCGGCACGGGCTTTCCTACCTATTTATTTCGCACGACCTGAGCGTGGTACGCCATATTGCCGACACCATTCTGGTCATGTATCTGGGCGGCATTGTGGAACAGGGGCCTGCGCAGGCCGTTATTGACACCCCCCTACATCCCTACACCCGCGCACTGATTTCGGCCATCCCGCGCATTGACGGAAAAACAAAAAACCGCCTCGTGCTGCATGGCGACGTCCCCTCGCCCTCGAATCCACCTTCTGGATGCCACTTTCATCCGCGCTGCTCCTACGCCACGGAACAATGCGCGAAACAACCGCCGCCGCTCACGTCGGCGGACGAAAACGGGCAGCGCCAGGTGGCCTGCTTTCACTACGCAACCATCCCCCCCTTTCAAACAACGAGGTAACTAACATGGTGACATTCATATCCGATAACAACGGCGAGCCCATCCGGCCCGCACGCAAATCCAATCCTACCCCCCGACGCGCTACCGCACGGGACCAAGAGGACGCGCCGGAACAAAGACGGGCACCCAAACCACGACCAGAGCAAAAGGAGCTGGAGAAAAAGCAGCCTGAGCAGGCCCGTACAGAAAAGAAGTCCCCCGAGCAACCGCAAAGCGAACAACCCGGCGCCGAAACGTCAACCGGCGAGCCCAAGCGCCGTCCCCGCCGCCGCGGCGGGCGAGGACGGAAAAGGCCAGCGGCCCCAGCCGAGGCAACCTCCACGCTCGACGCCTCGGGTCCGGAAGCCACCCCGGGAAACCCCGACACTGCGGCACCAAAGCCCGCTCCAGCAAAACCAGCCGCCTCGGCCCGAAAACCCGCTCCGGTTAAAGCCGCCACACCGCGTGCCCAAGAAAGCGCCTGGAATCCGTCCAAACACATCGTGGAACCCCTCGAAGGGAAAACCCGTTTTCAGGATATTGACATTCCCGAGTCCATTCTCCACGCCATTGCGGATTTGGGTTGGCAATACTGCACCCCCATTCAGGCCGCCATCCTTCCCCATGCCCTGCAAGGCAGAGACTGCACCGGCAAGGCCCAGACCGGCACGGGGAAAACAGCCGCCTTTCTGATCTCCATCCTGACTCGGTTCATTCGGCATCCCCTCTCCCCCTCCGAACGCAAAAATTCCCCGAGAGCCCTGATCCTGGCACCCACCCGGGAACTCGTGCAGCAGATCGAAAGTGACGCCATCGCGCTCGCCCAACACACGAACGTTAACGCACTCGCCATTTACGGCGGGTCCTCCTATCATCACCAGCGCGAAGCACTCGCCCGGATGGCGCCGGAAATCATCATCGCCACGCCGGGACGACTTATCGACCTGATGCGTCAGCAAACCCTGCATCTGAATCACTGTGAAGTGTTGGTCATTGACGAAGCGGACCGCATGCTAGACATGGGCTTTATTCCGGACGTCCGAACCATCATTCACCGGATACCTCCCCGGGCCAAGCGCCATACCCTCTTTTTCAGCGCCACCCTGACCAGCGATGTTGTCCGCCTAGCCTCGCAATGGCTTCAAAACCCGGTCACGGTGGAAATCGAGCCGGAAAACGTCGCCGTGGATACGGTGGATCAGCGGGTCTATATTGTGGAAAACAACAAAAAGGTCGCCCTGCTCTATAACATCATGCAGCGCGAAAATCCGGATCAGGTTCTCATCTTCGCCAATCGACGCGATGGCGTTTTCGGGCTCAACGAATGCCTCTCCAAAATGGGCATTCGATGCGACATGATTTCCGGGGCCCTACCCCAGAACAAGCGCGAGCGGACCCTGCAGGATTTCAAGGACAAGAAAATCCGCGTATTGGTGGCCACCGACGTGGCCGGACGCGGCCTGCATATTAGTGGCATCAGCCATGTGATCAACTTCAACCTGCCGACCGATCCGGAAGATTACGTCCACCGCATCGGACGGACCGGGCGGGCCGGTGCCTCCGGCACCTCCATCAGCTTTGCCTGCGAAGACGACTCCTTCTACCTGGCCGACATTGAAACCTATATTGGGCGCACCCTGCCGTGCGAACAACCCGATGACGAGTGGCTTGTTCTGCCAGAAGGCATGACCGGCGAGGTCAAGCGCAGATCGTCCCGTCCGAGCGGCGGCGGGCGGCGTCCGCCTCCTCGAGGCGGGAATCGCCCCCCGCGCCGGAGCCCGCCGCGCCGCTAATCCCTTCGCCGAAAAGCGAAAATAACCCGTGGCGCTCGGAGAGCACCACGCTACCAACACACCTCATCTCCCTCTCTGGAGGGCACGCGGCCTCGCGTGCCTCGGCGTCAAAGCCAGTCACCCACCGGCCCGTCGAAATATCCCCATGCAGGAGTAAGTCCACGCGCCCAAGGCGTCGGAGCCCGACGCCCTCCACTCACGGACGGTTTATTGCGCTTGTACTTTGACTCGGAAGAATCGGCAGCCGTCGGCGGGTGCGCCGCCTGTGGTGTCGGCACTCCTATCATCCACAAAGGTGAAAGAGCCTTCCACGCTGTCAGTTTCGCTCCAGGTGCCGATGCCGTTGGCACTGTTGGCAAAGGGATGCCAGGTCATGCCGTCGATCAGGCGATCATCGGAATAATAGATCGTGTATTTTTTTCCGGGCACGGTGCTGATGTGAATGGAGAAAACCTCACCCGGCTGCGCCGGATCGCTGGTGATCTCAGAGGCAAACAACGAACCCGCACTCCATGGATCGGTGCCAGCCTGGTATTCGTTCAGATTGTTCGCGCCATCGCCATCATTATCTTCATCGGCGTTATAGACCAGCGAGGTGAAGGCAATCCATTCCCACCCATCCTGCAGGCCATCTTCATCGCCATCCCACGGCACGACGATTTGGGTATTGTTGGTAACCACGCTGTTGGTTCCTCCCTGCAAGTCATCGGCCACGAATGTGACGATACTGGTGGTGCCGCAGGCGGAGGCGGGTGCCGTCCAAGTGAATACGCCACCGGCAAAGCTCGCTCCCGCCGGGCTGACGGTATTGGCAAGCGTCACCGGGAATCCTTCTGGATCCACCGCCGTGACGTTGAAATTCGTGGTGGAACCCACCAGCACGATATGCGGACCGGGCAAACTAATCGTCGGTGCCAGATTCAGCGTGGGATCCAGCTCCCAGCGAACATAGTCCACATAGAAACTTCCGGTTCCGGTCTGCGTCGCCTTAAATAGAAAGTAGACCTGCGAAAGATCAATGGTGTTGAAAGAATCAATCGGGATGGTCACTTCCAGCCAGGTATTCGTGGTGGTGGGCAGGAACTTCGCCTGATTCCCGCCAAGGGCATCTTCTAGGGCTATTTCCACCTGCCCGCTCGAACGGAGCCAGAATTTCAAATTACCGCCCGCATAGGCGCTCATGTTGATAGAGCCGTCCAGCATGTAGACGCCCCACCCGGCCCAGGACGTCCAGGTGGTCATGAAGGACTTCTCCCCTTCCGGCGGGACCTGATTGGTGTAGTCGCCGTTGAAAGAGGCACCACCGAGGTGAGACCAGCTCATAATCTCGCAGCCCAGCGGTATGCCGATGTCGGCATACGTGACGAGACTATTGCCGGAGACGGAACTCACGGTGATGGTGGTTTCGGGCCCCACGGGCAGCCCGGCGTCATCAAACCGGAACGTCTCGTCGGCACCGAAGCGGCCTTCCCACGGCTCGGTTGCGTTGGTGGCCGTTATAAACGCGGTCCAGAGATACCCATCGGACACGGGGATATTGGTGGGCACCACAACCGGGAAGCTCTGGGTTCCGGCGCTGTTGGTGATCAGGAAGTTTTCCTCCAGATAGGTTTCCCCCGCGAAGGCGTTTTCAAGTTTGATGGTCAGGCTGGCGGGACACATGTTGGAACCGGTCAGCTCCTCCCAAGTCACTGGCACCTGCACGAGACGCCCCTGCGCCATGGTTTTCGGGAAGGCAGGCTCCTCGGTCATCAGGCGCGGTGCTTCATAAATCTGCGCATCGATATAGGCGCTCAATGCGCCGTTGGTGGTCTCGATATACCATTGATAGTCTCCGCCCTTCGAGGTGCTGACGTAATCGGGCATGCCCGGGTCAAAATCAGGGGCCCACGACATGTAGTCCGGCACGGTGCTGGTCGGCACGGAAACTCCGTTGAATTCGAACAGGGCGGAAGAAATATAATCCTCCGGCAGCGTTCCGCCTTTCTTGCGCAAGCCATGCCGCGCCACCAGGCTTTCGCCCTCAGTGTTGTAGGCGACAAAGAGGTCCCAAGCACGCCCCGCAAACACCTTTGTTGCGCCGCCGAGTATCTGCAATCCCTGCCCATCCACGGTGGAATACACGCCGATCTCGCCATCGTTGGACGACACATAGAAACCGCGGTGGTCCAGCCAAGCATCTTCCGCTTCGCGCGGATAGATATACAGCACCCAATACATGTTCGGACCGGTCATGATTCCTTCTTCCGGAATATCCATCGAGAGCGTCATGGTTCCCGATGAACTCAGCAGCCAGCCTTTCAGCGTGATCACGGCGAGGTCGCCATCCGGATTCTCGGCGTCCACCTGGTATTTGAGTTGGAAGATCACCCGGTAGGATTCTCCGCGCACCCATTCGAAGGCGCGCTGCGCCAGGGTGCTCAGTGTATTGGTCAGTTGGCCACCGGCTGCGGCGTCAAAATTGAAACAGACCGCCTTGTTCGGGGCATCGAGATCATGCAGATCGGTGCAGGCGATGAATGCCGGAGCGGAGGTGGAAGCGGAGGCAACCTGCGCGAGGTCGATTCCGCCGTCCAAGGTCGGCCAAGCATGGGCGGAACCGCTGATCGTTTCGACCTCACCAGCGTCATAATCCAGCGCGATGTAGTGATCATTTGTTCCAATGGTCAGGGTCTGCAATCCAGACAGGGTCCCGGGATCTCCGGTGACGCCGAAGAGCGATTCGATGCGTCCGGCATCCGGTTCGCCCTGCTCATTCAACATGGCCACCCCGCCATCGGTGGCGATCAGGCTGCGCATGCCGCGCGCGAACCAGTTGGTCACATTCGAGACTTCGATGTCGCTCATCACATACGTTCCGGGCAGGATCAGCGTCGGATAGAATGAAACCAGATAGCCCCAGTCCAGATTCAGCGGTTTGCCAAGCGTAACGAACTCGCTTTCGTCCGACGAGTAATAGCTGTATTCATCGTCATCGATAAAGAAGTAGCCTTTGTGCGCCTCCCAGATGCCCAGTTGGGTGGCCATGGAACCGAGTGCAATTTTACCATGGCTGAAGAGAGCATTGGTAAAGGCGCCTGCCGTGAATTCCCCGTGAGCATCCGTGAAATACACGGTATAGACATCGCCGGAGGCGGTTACTTTCAGGTTGTACCACTGGTTCTCCAACGGGCTGTTCGTCTTGGCGAAGTTGTGCACCCAATTCTGGTCCACGGTATTGGTTTCACAGCGCACGGTATATTTCAGCCGCCAGTTGCCATAGTAATTACGAATCCCCACCTTCACGAAATTGTTGCGGTCGAGGTAGCGGAGATATAGTTCGGCATCATCGGTGTAATAGCCTCGGCTGTTATAGCGAATGTCCACGCTGGCCGTATAATCGGTCCAGGAATCATCTCCGAACGAACAGATATTGTCGTCGTTTCCGATGCGCGAGGCCCGCAGCGCGCCAGCATCGACGGCCCAGTTTCCGCACCCGGCGTCGCGGCTCATGTCCACCGGTAGAGCACCACTAAAATCTTCGGAATAGAGCCCGTCCACCGTCAGATTGTCAAAGGAGAGGTCGAGCTTGTTTCCATTGGCATAGCCCAGGCTTTCAAGCCAGTCGCACACGGCATTGACCTGATCAAAATGTCCGGGGAACAGCGCTTCGGTCTTGCTCGAACGAAACACCGCCACGCGTGCCGGGAACGCCTCGTTGCGGGCCAGCGGCGTATTTTCCCACGGGAGATATTCATACAGGTCTTCCCATTCGATTCCGACCTCCACATTCGTGCCCTTCTCGATGCTCGAAGGAAATGAACCGGTCGGGCGGACGCCCCATTTCAACTGAACATCCTGCGGCACCGCCTCGGCCACCACACTGGATGACCCATTTTCCAACCAGGCGCGAAATACATATTCGCCTCCGTCTTCGCTGGACAGGTAGTCGGCGTCCGTCGAATCAGCATCGGGTATCCAAATGTAATTGGAATAAACCCCCTGGCCGGACACCGCCGCCTCGACCGACTGATACACCTCATACGGTGTGCCGTCGCCATTATCCTCTTTTTCGCAGAACGCCAGCTTCAGGGTCAGATCGGAGGCACTGCGACAGTCGTAGCGCACGAAGTACTGATAGGCCTTGTCGCCAGTGGGACGGACCAGCGAGGGGACATCCTCCATTTGTACAATGTAATCATTGGCCACAGACGTATAGACATGCAGCATTTCCATGCCATCGCCGGGCAGTTGCAATTCGATGGTTCCGTCGCTGTTTTCCTCGATGATCCGACCATCCTGTAGTGCGCGGATGGTCTTGCCCACGAACAAATCACTGGAGATGGTGAACGACTGCACGGGGTCGCCTTCGTCATATTGATAATTCTTGATTTGCCAGAGCGTCGAGCCATCGGCACAGGTACGGTGTTCGGGCAGACAAAGCCAAGCTTCGGGCCCTGAGACCGTCACCTGCGGCTGAATGCCGAAGCCATCGCGCACCAGCGCCCCGAAATAATCGTAGCGCCAGAGCCACGCATAGGTGTCCGGATCGCCGTCCAAATCCCCGTCCGGCCGCTGATCGCCTGCCGAGAAGAGGAAAATACCCGCCTTTGCTGCGCCATGATCTTTCACGACCAGCGCCGGACTCGATGCCTTATGATCCACATAGACCGCGCCGGAGTGCGGGCCGACGCCCGTTTCGCGCACACGCACCAGGCGTCGGGCAAACCAGGTGTTCGAGGGAGCCGTGGCATCCACTGTATACTTCACCCAGGAATCGCCCGGCGTGGCGGTGCTCAGCACGGCGCTTTCAGCCGTGCCCAGAAGATTGGTGCTTTTGTCGTACCACTCAATTTCCAACAGCGCCTCGCGTCCGCCGGAAAGCGGATCACCGGCATTACTGCGCAACCAGGCGCTGTGCGTGTAGCGTCCGAACGGGACCACGTCGCGATCGTACCACATGCCTGCATCGCCCCACATCTGTACCATGTTTCTGCCATCGAAGACCCAACTCCAATCCGAACGCACATGCACTTCGCCCCAGGTCTTGTCCCACTTGGCCACCTCGGTATCGCTATCCTCGAAGCCCTTGTTCCAGCCCGAGTCCATCGTCGCCCATACCGTACCGTCGGTCACCTCGATTTCATCGCTGTATTTCCAGACCTGCGGCCAGCAGTGGTAGCCATCAATCGGGGAGTTGGCGTTGAAATCCACCTCGATCAACTTCCAGTGCCAGGAGACGTATTCATTGCGGCGCATCGGGGCCTCGAAGCCGCCGATATCCGTCGCGTCAATCCCGAACAGCGCATTCAATTCGTCGGCAAACTCGGCGCGGGGATTTCCGTTTGGATTCTGCAAGCCCGGCAGGTCCGCCGTGGCCATCACATGCACGCCCGCCGGGATCACCCGGTTCAACAGGAAATTCAGTACGCTGTTGGTATGCCCAGGCACCCGATCCTCCACACGCATATTGCGCGGAAGAATGATCAGCGAGAAATTCGAATAGACCCCATCACCCAACTCCTGCAGATCGATGAAGTTCGGTTCATAACCCAGGCGTTCGAGTGCGCCGGCCACCTGCTGCATTTCGCATTCATACCGGTTGTGCTGCGAGTCGTTGGCATCCGTCCACAGGAAGGCGATGTCGGGCGTTGGGTCCTCGGAACCCATGAGCAGATCATGAATATTCACCTGGTCCATCAGATTGAATACCTTCCGGCTTTCCCAGAATGCTGGCTTGATACGCCGATCAGAATAGACGATGCCGAAGCCCTTCTCGCGGTCCGTAATCCAGGGCCGATCCATCCACGAGAAAATATGCGTCCCGATGGCACCCGCCTCCAGGCTTTCCCACAGGGCGTTGCGAATCAGCGGACCCTGGCGGTCTTCATTCATACCCGGCCACATGGTTTCCGAACTCGTGAAGCCGGTTTCGGAATAGAGCACGGGCACCTGGGCCACTTTCTTCGTGTAAGAGACACCCCACTGTCCATTCTGCGCTTCATGCCCCAGCACGGACCAGGGGTAATTATTCACGGAGAAGAAATCGATCGGCGCACCGCGCAGGGCGCACTCCTTGGTGATTTTGCCTCGGTCTTCTGCGTGGTAGCGCCAGTCCTCTTCACCCCACTGCATGCCGACCGTAGAATAGGAAATCAGATGATTGGTGTTGGCCAACCGCGCACCAATCGCGCCCACTGCCGTGAAATCGGCAATGGAGTCCTCGCGAAACTGCACCGCATCCGCCCAGACCGCGCCTTCAGGGCCATACGCACGATACTGATCGGGAAAAACCACGTTGGTGAAGGCTCCAAAGGCGGTCCCCCACACCGCATTGGCCGCTTCAATCGTACTGTATTTTGTTTCACACCAGACGCGAAATCCCTGTTCAGTTTCCGGGTCATACCCATCGAGCAATCCGCTCCACAATCCCAGATAGCCTGACTCGTTACCGACAATCCAACCCGCAATCGCCTTGCTGTCTTTGAAATGCCCCGCCACCGCACCGAGCCACTCCGCATATTGTGCGCGAGCGTCCGGGTGCTCGTAATTGATGATGTCCGACTGCCAGCGGTCCTCATGCCAGATGCCCTCGCTGTCCCATTCCGGCGGATGCATGGTATACCACTCATCAGGGAACCAGTTGGGCGGCCACTGATAGCCGATCAGGGCAAAAATACGCAGGCCGCGCTCTTCGCAGGCATCGACGAAATCATCATAAAGTTCCCAATTGAACTGGTTGTCGCCCTCGGCCACACTGCCCGCGCCATCGCCTTCGATGTGCTGCCAGACCATGTCGATGCGTACGCTGTTCGCACCCATCTTAACGATTTCATCCAGATCATAATTGATTTGCTCATCCGTCTGCCAAACGCCTAGCGGACGATTCCACGTTTGATACGCAATGCCATGCGGCACCCACGCTTCGCCCGTAGTCGTATCATAGAAGTAGCCGTTCGTAATGCCGATATACCCCTCGAACCCGAAGGCAGCCCCACAAAAAATCCCTGTCAAACACAAGGCCCAAATACCCGCCAAACATTTCTTATTCACCATTGCCGGACTCCTTTCCCCACATTGTAGCGCGCTTCGAAAGAAAATATGTACTAGTTGCGTACCAGTTATACGCGCGGGAGGTCGCTTTGTTAATGAAAAAAAGAATAAATGTTTTTTCTTCTTGCCCTCGTTGTAGTTACGCAATGGCCTGGACGGTGTTTTTCAGGTGGAACACGGTGAGCGGCGGTGAGCGAAACCTTTTTCAGCGTTTCCCGCGCCACAATTTAGCCGCCTTGGCCGCCAGCGATATGCACCCGAACGACTTCCGGAATCTGTTGCTGCTCGGCAAAGTTCTGCAACCGACTTCGCACCGTATCGTTCACTTCAAATCCACTGGGGGCCACAAGGAGTCCGTTGGTGGAACGGATGTTTTCGGCCAGCAACATGCCGTTCTTCAGGTTGTTGACATGGATTCGCTGGGCCGCGCCGCTGGTCGCTGGAAGGGGTATTCCGTCCAGTCGCGCCACCGCAGTCGGGTCATACGCTTCCGGCGCATCGGCAAGCTGCCGGGCAGCGCTTTGCCGGTTGATCCCTTGGAAAATCAGCGCATCAAAAGCCAGCGCAACACCGAGGATCAACGCCCCCCTGCGTGTGGGTTCATCGAGCTGCATCTCCTGCAGCGTCTGTGCACGCTCATTCTGCAGGGCGATAATTCGGCTCACGCGCTCGAGCCGCGGAATGTGGGCAATCAGCTTGCTCCCCGCCAACGGATGCCTGCGCAGTATCCCCTGCTCCGCCGGCGTCAGCGAAAGTCCGTTCAGCGATTTTTGAAGCACATCTTCCGGGACCGTCAAACAGCCCGCCAGCGAAAGGGCCGCCGCCATTTCCATCTCCCACCGCGTATCCTGCGGCTCCGCCTCCGCTAGGTGGCGCACAATCCGTTGAATGCGGCGCGTTCGCTGAAAAGCCGCCGGGGTTGTCAGCGACAACGCCTCCACCAGCACGTCCACGCTGCCCTGCAATGTCTGCTCGAGCAACACCCGTTCTGCCGTCACCAGCCGATACTGCTCCACCGCCGCCGCCAGCGTCTGACGCATCACTTCCATCGGACAGGGCTTCGTCAGGAAACGGAATATCTGCCCCTGGTTCACGGCATCCACGGCCGTCTGCAGATCGGCAGTGCCGGTCAACATGACACGAACACTATCGGGTGCCATTCGGGCGGCGCGATTCAAGAAGGCGATGCCATCCATCAAGGGCATCTTCATATCGGCAATCACCACGGCAAAGGGACCATCCTGCTCGATGTATTGAAGCCCCATCTCTCCGTCGGAGGCCGAGCAAATATCGTAGCGCCTCCGAAACAGCGCTTCAAAACTTTTGAGCACCTCGGGTTCGTCATCCACCAGCAGCACTTTATCACGCATGGAATCTCATCCTTTAAGTTGACGGCAACGCCGCCGCCAGTCCGGCAGGTTATGCTCTTTGCCGATTCGCACCAGATAATCCGTATGAATGGGGACCTTGGCCGCTCCCCTTCCGGGCACCAGCGCCCCATGATCAAAAGCATTGGCCACATGCACCACCGTCAAGGTATTGAAGGTTTGAAGCAACGAGTCTTCCGGCTGGTGATGATAGGCCACCGCCGCCAGAATGGAATCCGGAATGCCCCACAGCCCGAGCAGATACGCACCCGCCTCCGCATGCGTGACACCGAGCACTTTGCGTTCAGCATCAATCACGGCATAGTGGCCCCGGTTCACCAATTCGGCAACCTGCCGGTATTCATCAGTCAGATTGGACGCCAAAATCAATTTACCCACGTCATGCAGCAAGCCCGCCGTGAAGGCGTTATCCATCTCCACCGCCTCCATCCCTTCCTTCTCGAAAATGGCACGGGCATACTGCCCCACACGCATCGCGTGCCGAATCAGTCCATCAAAAGAAAATCCCGCAATGTTGGCCTTCTCAAAGGACGAAAAAAGTCCGGTCATCAACACAAGTGAACGCAGGGTTTCCAGCCCCAGCAGACTGACCGCCTGCAGAATGCTGTTCACGCGATTGCGCAATCCGAAAAAGGCAGAGTTCACTAGATGCAGCACCTGAACGCTCATCGCCATATCCTGCTCGATCAGCCGGCTCACCTGCTCCACCGAGGGATCGGAGGAGTTCAGCGCTGCCACCATCTGATTATAGAGCGTGGGAATTCCGGGCAGCGACTTGACTCTCGAAATCACCCGCTGAAGATTTTCATTTGCAAACATCTCGCGCAGATTCATCGCATGTTCAATCGCCCGAATGAGCGTCTCCGGGTCACAGGGCTTGGTCAAAAATTGATGGGTCGGCCCCAGCGAGCGGAAGATCGTCTCCTTGTCGCAATAGCCCGACAGCACAAACCGAATCGTGGTCGGATACTGACGGATAATCTCCTCGAGTAGTTGCGCGCCATCCATACCCGGCATGCGCATATCCGTCACCACCACATCGCACGGCGACTGCGCCAGGCGGGCCAGCGCCTCCTGACCGGACAGGCAGAAATACATTTCCCAATCCCGACGACGGCTGCGCAGCATGCAGCGCAGGCCGTCGAGCACATCCTGCTCATCGTCCACAAACAGTATGCGGATGGCATCCGTGTTCCGTGCGAGCGGTGGCACCTGCTCCCCGTTGCTCATGCGAGACTCCCTTCAATCCCGAAGAACTCTTCTTTCTGATGGTTTTCGACCGGCAACATCACCCTAAATAGGGCCCCACTCCCCGGTTCAGACTCCACCTGCAGACGGCCCCCATGCCGATTGACCACAATATTGTACGCAATCGTCAACCCCTGTCCGGTTCCTCGGCCCACCTGCTTAGTCGTAAAGAACGGATCGAAAATCCGGGACCTCACTCCCGCCGGCATTCCGCCGCCGGTATCCTGAAACTCCATACACACCAAGTCGTCCTGACGGCTGGTCGTGATCGTGATCCGACCCTTCTTTTCCGGATTCGGCGGCATCGTTTCCTCAATCGCCTGAGCCGCATTCACCAAAACGTTCAGAATCACCTGATTGATCTCACCGGGAATACAACGAATCATCGGCAAATCCTTTTCGAGCCGTGTTTCCATCTCCGCCACATACTTCCACTCGTTCTTGGAAACAATAATCGCATTCTCTATGGCCCGATTCACATCCATCAGGGTTCGGTCCGCACTGCCTGGATGCGAAAACTCCTTCATGGCCTGCACGATATCCGCGATGCGCTTGATGCCCTTCAGCGAACGATCCAGCGCACGCGGAATTTCCTCCGTCAGGAACTCATGATCCGTCTCCTCCAGACAAACCTCCAGATCAGCCACCGCTGGTGCCAGCGCAGGCACCTCCCTCGCCTGGTCCAGCAGCAGACGGTAACGGCGCAGCAGCTCGCACAAATCCGCAAACGACGACTGCAAATAGTGAATGCTGTCCCCCGTGAACTGCGTGGGCGTATTGATTTCATGCGCAATCCCCGCCGCCAACTGCCCCATCGATTCCAGCTTCTGCGCCTGCCGCAATCGGATTTCCATCAGATCACGTTCAGCCTGCATGTGTTTGCGCTCGCTGATGTCCATAAAGACACCCTGAAAATACAACGGGACACCCTGCTCATCCCGCACATACAA
>CAZBEO010000083.1:1924-14480 GCA_964490935.1 uncultured Verrucomicrobiota bacterium | reverse complement strand
ACCACCGTGACATAGGTCATGGTTTTATAATAGGTGGCTGTCTCGCGGGCGGCTACGCCGGCGATGGCGTTACCCTCCGCATCGTAGCCCAGAAGCATTTCCGCGATCCCCGCGCCGTAGGGGGCCTTGGCCGCCACTTCGACGGCTCCGGTTTGTTTCAGAAAGCCCATCGCGGCCTCATCGGCCTGCGCCGAAACCGTCAGCGCCACCATACCCGCCGCCAAGCCGATCATCCATCGATTATTCCGATTCATGTGCATGCTCCTCCTAGTTTTAAATGCATCCGATTAAACGGGACAATCTTAGCGAAAAGCGGAACGGGGTGTCAATTTTTCAATGATTGGGCCCGGCGAGAAAAGTCTGTGTGAGTGATCACCCCGGGAGGGGTGCGTGTTGTTTTTTGTCGGCTTCCCGGGGTCTTACCGACCCCGGGCTATTCTCCCCGGCCCCTCCGGGGCCAACCCCTCCGTAAGATTACCGCTTAACCCCGGGCTAGTATCTCCGGCCCCTCCGGGGCCACTTTGGGTGGTCAACCTCCCGGGGTCCCCCCATATTTTCGTCACTCGTGAACGTACGGGCGGAAATCATCCACGATGATCGTGTAGGGCACGTTTTCGTTTCGGGAAGGTCCGTATTCAAGCACGATGCGGTCGACGGAAGTCCAGTCATTATCCCAGACCACCCAGTTCTCAGGATCAGTATCACCCACCGTTGCTTCGGTGTAGAATTTGTTTTTCGGGAAGAGAATGAAATCCTCCCAATCTGAGGCATGGACCGGATACCACTGCGTCGAGGCCACTTTGTTGGAACTCAGCATGACGGCGACCCGCACGCGTCCCTGAGCGCTGCCCGTGCTTGTGTATGAATTGTGGCGCTTGGCTTTCAGCGCAACACCATCAAAGGCGGCGAAGTTAGTCATGGTGACATCCGGATCGAAATCATCCTCGGGCACGGCATACGGCGGCACGTACATGCCGCACAGCCAACCGGAATTGGTCGTGCTTAGGAGTAACGCGCCGGACCCTTCCGCGCGATCCGTGGTGAAGGAGAAGCTGGACCCATCGAGATAGGCTTCCCAGTCAACATCGCGGTAGCGCCCATCGGTCAGGCTGACTTCGAGGAACTGCACACAGCCGTTGGTGGAAGTGCTCTCAATCACTATTTTCGCACCTAGTGTGCCGAACGGATGCGAAGTGATGTTCGTCTCGAGCAGAACGCTTGTTTCACCCACGAGCATCAAATCCTGCAGATTGGTGAATAGGTTGGTTCCTAGGGGCAAATCCAGATTATTCAGCCAAATGACACTGATCTGGCAGGAACCATCGCCATAGTCGGCATTCTTCTCACCACTGACACGAAGCGTGTATTCCGTGTCCCAGTACAGATTCTCAACGATCTGTGAGGCGCTGCCCGTCCCGCCATCCCAATGCTGCATGGTCAGACGCCAGGCGATATCGCCTTCCTGCGGATCGTATTCGGCCAATTCACTGCCATCAAACTGGGCCGGACCACTGGTACCGGTCGACGCGACGGCCACGGCAGCCGTCACGGCACCCGCAGGCGCCATCATCCACCGCAGCGAATGAATCTTCGCATCGTCCAACAGCAACTCACTCGCGGCAATATCCAGCGAATCAACGCGCACCACGCCGGACGAAACATCGTACCAGGTAATGCCCATGGCGGCCGTTCCCACATAGGAGTCCCCTTTGAGTGCCGAAGCATCAAAGCGATAGGCCCTGTCCTCAGCCACGTCAACCCGCTGCGTGGCGGACCCATAGGTGCCCTGCCAATGTGGCATAATGAGACGATAGGGCAACGCTTCATTATCCCAGTTGCTGTATTGCGCATTACCGAACAGCTCCCAATCACCATCCACCTGCGACCCCGTTTCGTTAAACACGGCATCATCCAGCTGCACACAATTCCCTCCAGTTGGCACCGCCCCATCCAACGACTCCAGTTTCAGTTTCGCCGTGGTCGCTCCAGCCGGAGCCAAACATTCACTCAATGTAAACGACTGCGGGGTATCCACAACAAGCCCGGATGTGATTTCCTGCATGTTAGAGCTAAGCAACCCATCGGATACGTCATACCAGGACACACTCATGATTGTACGCCCGTTATAGGTCGAATTCTTCCAGGCTTTCACGGAAAATTTGTACTCACTGCCCTGTTGGACACCTACGCTTTGAGAGGCATTACCACTGAATCCGCCCCAATTTTCAAATACCAACCGATAACCGGTCCAATCTTCATACGCTGCATTGCCGCTAAGCGTCCAACCACCACCCGTAGCCTCAAACCCGGAATTAATCAGCAGGTTCGATCCTTCAGAGGGCTGGAAGGTGGGATTGATCAGCAGGTTGGTCGTATCTTCCCAGTTCTCATACTGTGCGACACCGTCCATGTCCCATCCGCCTTGCGGCATATCAAAGGTGGGGTTGAAATTCAGCGATCCGGAATAGCCATCCATCGCCGTATCGTTCCGTTTGTTATACACAGCCTTCTGCGAATAACTCACATCACCTCCGAAGAGCGCGAGATCATCAATCCAAAGGAGGTTTGTCTGTCCAGGCAGATGGGAGGAAAACTTGAACTGGATGGCATTGACCTGACGCAGGGCGGTCTCGCGTGCGACGGCTTCGTGCCCCCAGCCTTCCTGTTCAAACCACGCGAACGGAATCCGGAACTTCCGCCACCAGATCGTGGGGGGCGTGGCCTCAATGGTGTAGGCGTAGTCATCATAATTCGTCACGCCAAGCGATTTCAGCACCACCGTGACGCGCGTTCCGTTTCCTTTAAGCCAGAAACTGACCCCTTCGTATCCCGAGGTGCTTGAGAGGTCCGTGCAACTAACGAAGGGTATCTCCTCGGTGTACGGCGTCAGCTTGGCGGCCACACCGGTAAAAATAACATCCAAGTTGGTTTCAACGCCCTGCACCAGCACGGATTCAACGTAGGCACTCTCCGTGGAATAGGGTGTGGCGGCTTGACCGCTGTTGGTGAGCGTGATGGTGGATTCGTGCCCTTCCCCGCTGTCGTCGTAGGTGTACCAGACACCACCAAAGTTATTGAACCCATCGATTCCATCTTCAATATGGTTGATGATGGTTTCCAGTCCGAAGGTCTGCGAACCCACATCCCATTCGGCCTGATAGAACAGATTGCTGAACGTTACCGTATCGCCTTCCTGTACGCCTAATTCAGCCTTACTTTGATCCGAAAACGCCGCCAACCGGAATCGACCGGTGAAGATCAGCGAGTTGGTCGTGGTTTCCATGAGACTAACTTCAATGGGATCGACGTTGTTGTTCGTCTCCGTGATGTAAAGGCTGTCAGAGGAAAACACCGCCCGTGCGGTATCAATCCGACTGGGTGCTCCGCCGGAAAGGCAAACAAACTTGGCATAGAGATCTATCGCATTACTGATTACCCCATCGGTGATCTGATCAGTCATTTCCTCATCCCGATAAAGGAACACATCACTGGGAACCAGGCTGTCCTGCGCATAAATCAGTACCTGCGCGGCATCGCGTCCTTTCAAGCCGTCATTATCCGTGATCTCCAGATTGAAAACATAGGTGCCGGAGGAAGGCGGGGTGAAGATGGGATTGGCGATGTTGGGATTGGAAAGGCCCGCGGACGGCGTCCAGCGGAAGTTCGTGATGGTTCCATCCGGATCGTAGCTTCCCGTGGCATCCAACTGCGCCGTCTGATTGGTATAGATTTCAAAGCTCGTCTGAGCCAGCACGGAAACCGGGAACCGATTTCCGTCGTTTAACGATTCCACACGAATATTGTCAATCCAGAGCGTACCCTTCTTATCGTCGGCACCGATCCACGGCGTGAAGCTGAGCGAGGAGATGTTGGAAAAGTCGAGGTTGACCACATCACCGGTTTGACCGCCCGGGTATTTCCAGTCGTAGAACACCAAATTCAGCGGTGTGGAGATGGTCTGCCAAACACCATCGGCCACCGAGAGCGTACCCTTGTAATCGCTAATTCCCGTGGAAGGCTTTCCTACATCACCATTGCCATCGCTAACGGTTACCAGCAGTTTGGTGGAGGTTTCGCCGAAGCCTTCGGTTTCGGTCTTCACATCAAATTTGAACACGTAATTGGAAAGCGGCTGTCCTTCCGGCACCCACTCGGCGGTGGCCACCTTGTGGCCGTAACTGCCGAAGGCCGTGTAGAGACATCCCGGATCGTTATCCCCATTGGACCGATCAAAATCAATACGCATGGACGACACCCCACCAAGAGACGAAACTTCGTCATAATCCAGCGACATATCGTAAATATAGGGCCACTCCATGTCGGCAGGCTGCCCGTGCTGATCATAGAACCCCACGGCGTAGGGTTCGGCACTGCCCCAGGCGTGGCCGAGTGATCCGGTGTCAAAATCGCAGATGCGCAGCTCCCCGCCATCCGCACCCGGCACCACTTCCATCGAAACTGGAACGATGACCGTGCCTTCCGAGGTTTGAATCGTCACATCCACACTGTAGCACCCGACGGGGTAGCCTGTGCGGTCGCAGAAGAACTCGACGAGGTCCGTCACTTCCGCTTCGCCGTTGGTCGCGCCATGCACGGAAAGCCAGGGCGTCGCAGGATATGATACGTTCCAGGTGGTCGGTGCGTTGCGGTTGTTGGTGATGCGCAGCCGGAAGTTATAGTTCGTCTCCACGGTGATACCGTGTTCAGCATCTTCGGTTTCCACAATTTCCACACCCGTGTTGAATGCACCGAATGCCAAGGCGGCGGGATACACATTGAGATACGCGGCAGGCGCGGTTTGTGCAGGCGGAGCGGGATTGCCATAGAACGTAAACGCATAAATGGCGAGCGGTTCGAAATCATAGTCGAAAGAACGTACGGCACCGTTGGAAACGACCGTGACCCCGCCGGGCGCCATCGTCACGATTTCTGGATCGTACTCACCGAAACGCTGCACGCTCTTCACGCCGGTGATATTGAAATTGCTGATCACCATCGTGGCATTGGTCGCTCCCTGTCCCTCTGTAAACGCACCGGAAGATTCATATGCGCCTTTATAAAAGGTCACGACCGCCAGTTCGTTTTCATTGGTATTCACACCGCTATATAAACTGAACAGGCTGTTATCACTCACACGAGTGGAGGTCAGTGCCTGATGCCGGAAGTTCAGGCTCATCAGGCGTAAGGCCCAGTATTTCGGATTAGGTTCAGCCTTCTCATTAAAGAGAGCCTGCTTGGCGGAATCTGCGGCATGGTGATAATCCCCGCCCGATTGATCCGGCTCGCCTACGTACCAGTTACAGGCCAACTGCACACCCAGCCGTGCAAACACGCCCAGATAATCAGCCTGACCCAGTGCGGCGGTTTGGAAGTTGTCGGGATGCCCTTGCCAATAAAAATAATCGTATTCAGAAAGGGAAATACCCATGTCGGGATTGTAGTGATCCAGAATTTTTCCGAATCGGTCTAGGATGCGCGGGTCATAGGCGTAACCGGTTTCCTGGTCGCTGCTCCAGAAGCCCTCTTCCCACAGGTCGCGCGTCTCCTGTATGGCGGCACGCTCGTTATCGGTATTCATGTAGCGATGAAAATCCAGATAGCTGCACACCTGCGTACCGCCATTTGCCGCCGCATACTCCGCCACATGCTTCGCAAACATATTCATGTTGCGCTTATCATTGAATTCGCCGGTCTGAGGATTCTGCTCCCACCCGATGATGCCGGGCTGTCCTGCACGACCCGGGAAGACGCGGCCGTCAAACTGATTCATGCCGTCGGCCATGATCTGCCAGCCCGCATCGTTGACGTACCCATCCGGATTCCAATGATCCGGCCAGTCGGCTGACCGTGCACGGGTGGAGGGACAAAACACCGAAAAATCCGTACCCCAATAGAGATACCAGTTAGCGGGCGTCGGCCCGAGAATAGCGGCATTGGTATTGGCCCCTCGTATGGCAGCACCAATCTCAATCCAGCGCGGATAAAACACATTTGGGTCTAGGTCTTCGAGGAATATCTGGTCGCCGTGGGCGCCATCATTGTATTTGTAGCCCTCGCCCTGATACTGCACCAGTTTCCAGGCGATGAAGGGTTCATTTCCGATTCCCCAGATGTTCACGTTCGTTCCGGCCTCTTCCACCCAGGCGGCAATTTCGCTGATCGGCTGATTGGAGTTGTAGTTGCCCGACTCCACATCCGCGGCCACCTGACCAAACGCCGGAACCTGCAGAAACGGCTCCGCCCCCAGATCGTTGCGGCACCACTCCACAAACGTCCGCCAGCTCATCGGCACATACTGGTTTTCCAAACTGATCACGTTGTAGAGGCGGTTGTTTCGCCAGTTGTAACGTTCGATGTTGGTCGCGCCATAGCGCACCACCGAGACGCCAGCCTCCTTGAGCATCGGTCCGCACAACCGCGCATAATGGTCCGCCGCCCAGTTGGCGATATTCACCCCGTAGATGCGCGGACTGATCGGAATGCGATTCGTCGAAGCAGCATCCAGCGAAAGCTGCACGGCACCCACCGCACTGGTTATCGTCATGACTCCGGCAAGCAGACAACAAAGACCTATTACCGTTCTTTTCTTCATGGAACACCCCTCTCCTGTCCTTACGGAAGTTTCACGCCTATGCGGTACATTCTTCTCACATCACTGTTTAAATTGGTATCCGAAAGTGTATAGACCTGCTCAGTTACCGACGTGATATTGGTGCGCACCGGCAGCCAAGTGGCATCGGTCAAGACGGCCTTGTAATCCACGCGATACACTCGTCCGGTCTTGATTGTCCAGGAAAGATCGGCAGACCCCGCCGCAGTCACCGATTGAAGCATCATATCATCCATTTTCAATGTACCGTAAGCATCGTTATGATCTATACCGGTTGCCTCCGCCACGAGCTGCGCATAGGCCGTGCCCTCTGGAGCCGTGGCACTGACAGTAACTTCAAACCACTCCCCCGCACTCAGACTGGTCAATGAGTTGGTAGTCCGCGCAAGCACCGTATCCGAGCTGTTTAGAAATTCCAGTTTCAGGGCCGTGGGGCGATCCCACTGCGATTCCCTGGAGAACCAACCACCCGCACGATAGGCCTGCCCAGAAAAAGCCGAAACTTTCTGAAGAATGGTGGCATATTGATCCACCCCCCCGCTCACCCAAGTCCCCGAGAGGATAGCACCATTACCACCAGCGTTGCGGGCCGCCCAATTCATAACTGCGGAATTCCCCGTCAGCGTCCAGCCGGAAGTTCCTAACTCAAAGTCGCCGTTGAACAAGAGATTCGTTCCGTAAACCGGCGCATCGCCCGCTTGAAGGACTGGCCCATCAATGCTCAGCACATCCTCGGCATTCGTCGGGCTCGTGGCTGCCATATATTCATCCGCATCGGTCATCCCGTCGCCGTCGGTATCCGCTCCCGCCACCACACCGGTCGCCGACCCGAAATAAAGCAATTCCCACCAATTCGGGATACCATCGTCGTTATCATCCCCATCCGGATCATACTCATCCGTGACCACGTTTTTCAACGCGGCGACGGAATAAAAACTCCAGTTTTCTGTGTAGAAGGCATAACGATACGTGGTCTCTGCGATCACGTTGGTATCGATAAATGCTCCTGCCTCACCCACGTAGACACAACGCCCCTGATCGGGATAATCCGTACCAGCGGAATAGGCCGTACCCTCCACCGGCGGGGTCATCTCCGGCGACGCGCCCTCTTTGCGGAAAACATTCACCCAGTGCGTGCCGTCCCCCGTACACGATAGAACAACCGTGTTTGAATCCGAAGAATAGCCGCCCGTCAGCGCCGACGGCGGAGAAAGCGGCGTGACCGTCCAAGTCTGTCCGGCGGAGAGCGCCGTATTCCAGTCGCCCCAGTCATTGAATGAGGCCTTGGTATAATAGACATGCAATCCCTTGATAAATTTGGCGGCCACATAATAGGTTCCAGTGGCCGTGGCCTGACCCAGTGTGCCGGTAAATTCCATGTAGCTTCCCGATACGGAATACTGCCCCATCGCTTGCCAAGTCCACGTGTCATCATCGGTATTCTGGGTAAGACCGTAACCCAGATAAACCTCATCGGGCACCGCATTGCTGTGTGCCACATAGGCAAGCCGATTGTTCTGATCGCCCAGCGGCGTGGCACCCATGCCCCCCTCTTCAATCCACGTCATCGCACAGAAACCCACCGACTCATCGTCCGCCGGAATATCCAGGGCAAACACGCTGCCCTGAAAAGCGTCCCCCTCGTTGAATGCCATGCCATACAACTTGCCGCCGACCACCAGCAGATCACCATACGGCTCTCCGCCATTTTCAAAATGATGAATGTTCTCATACGAACCACCCAGCCGAAAAACCACCCCCTGCGAATAGGCCCCGCCAAAGCGAGTCATGCCATACAGGCTGCCCTCGTGTTTAATCAGACTTCCAACCGGGTCTGCCCCGTCATCCGCCGCTCCCGTGAAACTGCGCAGCAATGTGAAATGACCGGTCGTCGGATTCACCGACCACACCGTCCCCGCATTCCCATTGCCCGGTCGACTCATCCCATACAGCAACTCTCCATCCGCCAGCAGCGAACCCGAAGGATTGCATCCATCCCACTGCCCCGTGAATTCATACAGCGTATCAAAGCCCGTCCCGTCCATATTCATGCCGAAGACCACGCCGCACCCATGCTCGCCGCCCTGCGGCGTCATGCCGTACAGACGACCGCTCACCAGCACCAGATCCCCCTGCGGATACTTCCCGTCGCCCACATCCCCCACAAACGAATGCAGATTCGCATACACTTTGGTGGAAGGATGGAAGCTAAAAATCGTCCCTTGGTTACTCACGCCGCCCCGATACGTCATACCATAAAGCAACCCGCCGCTCTCCAGCAGCCCGCCCCACGGAAACGAACCATTCGCCGAATTGCCGTCGTTAAAGGTATGCTCTACCGCG
The DNA here is from genome assembly GCA_964490935.1 of uncultured Verrucomicrobiota bacterium. Classification (GTDB taxonomy): domain Bacteria; phylum Verrucomicrobiota; class Kiritimatiellia; order RZYC01; family RZYC01; genus JAQVYB01. The sequence goes on along the minus strand of CAZBEO010000083.1, from coordinate 5,527 downwards.
TAGCCCGAACCGTTCGTTTGAATCGAGAAAATCACACCAAAATCATTGGAACCACCTCGCGAGGTCATCCCGTAGAAACGGTTGTTGTAATAACAGAGACCGCCCAGCGGAATGCGCCCCGTCGGTTCCTCAAAACGGTACAGAATCGAAACTGCACCGCCATTCGTGTTCACGTTGAAAAACGTCCCGCAATTACTCACGCCACCATAAGGCGTCATGCCGTACAGCAAACCGCCCTGACTCACCAGCTCCGAAGACGGCCATTGACCATCCGACGCCGATGAAGCAAACGAATGCAGCGTCGTATACGCCCCGTAGGCTGGCGCCAATCCCAGCAACATCAGCCCCGCCGACAACAACCACCCGGTGAATCTTTTCTGTGCTTTCATAACTCAAAGCCCCCGCGCTTGTTTTGGTTTCGGTCCCATATTTATCCGTACTTACCCCATTGTGGTATATCCGTCAATGGAATAGTTGGAGTCAATTACGTTGGAGAAATATGGATTAACCTATTATCTTCTACATGATAACGCATTAGAAGAATCAGCGTTCAGCGTAATGGGGCGGCTTTTTTTGTATCGTTGTCCGTCCAATCCCGCCGTCGGACTCCCGCTCTTTTTAGGACCAACGAGCGGGACCGTCCCGAGCGGGCACTCAGCGATAGAAGCCCTGTCATCTTCTACTGGCAAGCGTGGCATCGCGCTACTTTAAATTATCGGGCAGGCCATCGACAAAGCGTCGGATCTCATCGCGGACACGCCGGTAGATATTTAGCGCTTCTTCCTCCGTCCCAGCATCTTGAGCAAGACGCGGAGGATCATCAAAGCCCACGTGAATGAGTTTGGCCCCACCCGGAAAGAACGGGCAGTTTTCATTCGCATGGCCGCATACCGTCACCACATAATCAAACGCCACATCCTTGAGATCATCCACATGCTTCGAGTGCTGCCCGGAAATATCCACCCCCGCTTCGGCCATCACCTGCACCGCATTCGGATTCAGCCCGTGTGTTTCGATTCCAGCGGAATACGCCTCGAATACGTCCCCCTTCAACGCACGCGCCCAGCCTTCCGCCATCTGACTGCGACACGAATTCCCGGTACACAAAAACAACACCTTCAGTTTACTCACTTTGTTCCTCCCGTTTCTGACTCCGATCACGGTGCCGTATAAATCATGTAGAGACCACCCAGCAACACCAGAACGCCGCAACCCTTTTTGAGCATCAGCGCCCCTCGCGACTTCTCATTCCAATTCAGGTAATGCTGAACGGCTTCGGTAAATGTTCCCGCCAGGACAATCACCCCGCAATGCCCCACCCCGTATACTACCAGCAATAGAACGCCATACCCCGGATCGGTGGCGGCCAAGCGGAAGGAAACCGCAAGCATCGGCGCCATATAGGCAAACGTGCACGGACCCAGCGCAATGCCGAAGACCAGCCCTAGAATCAGTGCCGCTGAATATCCCTTCCTCTTCATGCCCACCTGCCCCGGACCACCGAAAGGCATGGGAATCACCCCCAGCAAATGCAGCCCCACCAAAAAAAACACAATAGCCACAAAATAATTCCCATAGGCTCCCACATCCCCCATCATACGCCCCGCCAGCGCCGTGAACACACCGAGCAGCCCGATGGTGATCAATATCCCAACAGAAAACAGCAACGAAAGCAAAAAGGCCCTACGCGTACTGATCGTTCCCTGCTCATTGACGAAACCAACAATCAGCGGAATGCTCGCCAGATGACACGGACTGAGCAGAATGCTCAAAATTCCCCAGGCCAGTGAGGCGCTCAAGGCAATAAAGGGACTTCCCTCTACCGCGTGCGTCAATGTGATAAATAGTTCCTGCATAAATGGACTCCCACCTGATTTAAATAACTAATTACGAATCTAAGAAAGAGCAGAGGATTCCAACGAACAAGAGAGCAACGAATGAGAAGGGAGCTGTTTCCAACGAATAGGAGAGCAACGAATGAAGAGGGAGATGATTCCAACGAACGAGAATTAACGACTGACATGGCTGACCTCCAGGCAGGCACGACCGAAGTTGGCAATGACCCCTGTTTGTAATCCCGTATGCCGCAGATATCCCGTCATTCTGGCATAATCCGCCCCGGACGTTTGTTTCTCCAGGGCGGAAATAAGTAGAAGCGTGTCATTGTTCAGGCAAAACACATCAAGGAGTCGTGACCCTGTAGAACAGCCCTTATAGCATAGGTTTACCATAGGAGGAACACAGGAGAAGCCTCGCACGTCACATTCCGCCATGAATAAACTCTTGTAAACCCGATGGTCATATCCCAACCCATGCTCACGGCATATACCTGCTACCAAGTCCTCCGCCAGCTCAGCGCCGGCACTTGTTCCTAAACCGACACGAGTCACCTCGCCTACGGACGGGGTATACGGAACGCGAACAGATTGCAATCGCTCAAGCCCGTAATTCAGCAACAGCCCTAGATCCTTGTTCCAGAATTTCAGATAGTTGAGCAGTTGCAGATAATGAATCGGAGCAAACGATCCTACCAACTGTTTCAACTCAACAATCACCGTATTTTCGACTAGGATATCCAGCACAAACTCATGGGCGATCACTCCCCGATGCATCAAATTCCCACGCACTTTGCTATCTGCCCGCAAACCTCTGTCGGAGAGTGCCCGCAGCATGGCCAAATGATATACTTCTTCATCCAGTCCAGGCCCCATCTCATTGTGAACATCCATGGCTGCCCCAACCACAGCATACGACAATTCAGGATGAATCAACCCTCTCATTCGTTGCTCTCCCCATTCGTTGGAAACATCTCCCTCTTCATTCGTTGCTCTCCCCATTCGTTGGAACATTTATCCCATACCCCAACTCCTTCCACTTCATCAAAATATCCTCTTTAGAGAAAAAGCCTTCATGCCGGAATAATTCTTTGCCTTCCGACGAAAAAAAGATCTGCGTGGGAATCACCCGTACCCCGTATTCCTGTCCGGCGTCCTGATTCTGCCATACATCGATAAACTCCACCTCGATCACGCCCGCATATTCCTTCTTCAGCGCTTCCAGAATCGGGGCCATCATTTTGCAGGGAATACACTTATCCGCTCCCAAGTCCACCAGACGCGGAAGAGCTGCCTTTTGTTCCGCAGCTTGCGTCTCAACAGGATTCGTCACCGCGCTGCTGGCCGCCACCGCGTTCCTCCCCTGCGTTTTCACAATCTTCATCGCCACAACCGCCGCCACCGCAATCAGCAGAATCGCCACCACCGCATAAGACTTTACCTTGTTCATGAGTCCTCTCCTTTTCATCCATTTCGTCACAGCCAGTACCAGCAAAAACACACCGACCACCACGATCAGCGTGGCCAGTCGCTCGCCACCGGGCTCGCTGCAACAGGTACCCGGAAGAAAATCCATACTGGCATTCGTCACAAATACGCCCTACGCCAGATGCTTTTGGATATCGTCCGAACTCAACACTTTGCCCGCGCTTTTCACCACGCCATCCACCACCAGCGCTGGGGTAACCATCACCCCGAACTTCATGATGTCGGGAATCTTTTCCACCTTGCTGATTTCCGCTTCAACCCCCGACGCCTTCACGGCCGC
>CAZBEO010000083.1:0-1824 GCA_964490935.1 uncultured Verrucomicrobiota bacterium | reverse complement strand
GAATCTTTTCCACCTTGCTGATTTCCGCTTCAACCCCCGACGCCTTCACGGCCGCTTCCGCATTCGCATACAGCATTATGCACTTCGGACAACCCGTGCCCAGTATCTGAATTTTCTTCATCTTACCCTCCTGTTTGTTTTTCTATTTCTTTCACCACCCGGGCGATTTCGCCCTAGAGGCACGGAGACCACAGAGTTATTCAACGTGTTTCTTTCTAATTCTCCCCCTCCGTGTTCTCCAGCGACCAACGAGAGCGAGTGGTTAAATTTCTCATGCCATGATCCAGCCAAACAACATCCCCGTCACCGTGGCCATCGCCACAACCAGCCCGACAAACGTCAGCGTTTTCTTTGGCCCAATGATCGAGTTAATCACCAACATATTCGGAAGTGACAGCGCCGGGCCGGCCAGCAGCAGTGCCAAGGCAGGCCCCTGCCCCATCCCGCTGTCGAGCAGGCCGCGCAGAATCGGCACCTCGGTCAGCGTGGCAAAATACATCAGCGCTCCAGCCAGTGATGCAAAAAGGTTCGTCCATAACGGCCAGATCATTTCCAACCATTGGAAGTGCGTACCATCCGGTTGCCCAAGCATCGCAAGCAACGCATCAGGCGAATCGCCGACCAGCGCCTGAATCCAGCCATTCGGTACGATCCCCGCGTCCGTACTATCCGGGCTTCCCAGGAAGAATCCGGCCGCGAGAACGCCCATGAAAAGTAACGGCAAAATCTGTTTGGCAAAGCCCCATGTCTGATCGCGCCAGTCTCGGAGTTCTGCGCCGCCGAAAAACGTCAGGCTGATCAACCCGGCCGACCCCGCCGCAAACGCAATCACCGGACTGCCCGGGAAAGCAAAAGCCATCACCACCGCAGGAAGAGCCGCCAAGGCGATCCAGATCAGACGCACCTTGAAAAATCGCCACAGACAAATCCCCAGCAATACCGCGAAAAGCCCCGTAACCAACCACTTGAAATGATAAATCGCAAACCAGACGCCCGACGTCTCAATCGGTTTTCCCCAATTGGCGAACACCAGGATGCCGACCATCGAAAGAAAATACAAACCCACCTGCCAAAGCGGACGCCCCGCGTCCTCGTCATCGCCCAGATACACGTCCTGCACCTGGGCCGCCTTTTCGCGCTCCTCTTTTAAGAAGATCAGGTGCATGAGCAGGCCGATCACCACACTGAACACCACCGCGCCCACCGCGCGTGCCACCCCAAGCTGCCACCCCAGGATGCGGGCCGTCAACACGATCGCCAGCACATTGATCGCCGGACCCGAATAAAGAAACGCAATCGCCGGACCCAGCCCTGCCCCGCGCATGTAGATACCACCGAACAGCGGAAGCACCGTACACGAACAAACCGCTAGGATCGTCCCCGATACCGACGCCACCGAATAGGACAGCCATTTTTTTGCCTTCGGCCCGAAATACTTCATCACCGCATTCTGGCTGATGAACACCCCGATCGCGCCTGCAATGAAAAACGCCGGAACCAGACACAGCAGCACATGCTCCCGGGCGTACCACTTGGAAAGCTTGAACGCCTCAATGATCGCGCTTTGAAAGCGCGGCGCATCAATCGGCAGAAAATACAGCGCGAAAAACCCCGCCACAAAACCGAGTGCTATTTTTATTTGTTTATTCATAGGGTTAACTCCTTAAAGCAGGGATGCCCGACGTTTAGACACCTTTTTCATCACTTCCACCGTGCACTCAAACGCCTGTAACATGCAGGGACAGGACAGATGATGAATCACCTTCGTTCCCTCCTTGCGCTCTGTCACGATGCCCGCACGCTTAAGCTGGGACAAGTGACGAG
>CAZBEO010000082.1:0-14653 GCA_964490935.1 uncultured Verrucomicrobiota bacterium | reverse complement strand
TTCACGGATTTTCATCGCCCGGCATTCTGCCAGTCTATCAAAAATACAACCGGCGAGTAGCTTATGTGTCCATCAGCAACGCCGATCGCTCCCCAGAGCTCGACTACATTGGAACCATCCATCACGGCATCGACCTGCATCAATTTGAATTCCAGCCCAACCCCGAAGGATACCTACTGTTTTTCGGGCGCATCCATCCTGACAAGGGTGCCAGGGAAGCCATCGAGATTGCCCGGAAAAGCAATAAAAAGCTGATTCTTGCAGGTATTATTCAGGATGATGCATACTATCAGGAGCATGTTGAGCCCTATCTCGACAACGTTCACGTGAGCTACATCGGCAGTGTGGGACCAAGCCGGCGCAACCAGTTGCTCGGCGGGGCATCCGCCCTGTTACATCCAATCCACTTTGACGAACCTTTCGGGTTATCCATCATCGAAGCCATGGCCTGCGGCACTCCCACGATTGCCTTCAACCGAGGAAGTATGCCGGAACTGATCCATCATGGAGAAAACGGTTTTCTGGTGAACCGCTGCAGCGAGGCCGTCCAATGCGTTGGCCAGATTCAGGAGATCGACCGGTCACAGTGCCGCAAAACAGTAGAACAAAAATTTACCGTTGGTCGTATGGCCGATGAGTACATCAACGTTTATCAGAAGCTGCTTGAATCCCCGCTATGTGGCGAAGGGAAAACGGTTTTTGGGAATGGAGATTGAAGAATGAAAATCAAACGCAAAAAAATAAAACTCTCAGGCGATCCGAAGCGCGTCATTGCCCAACGACATCTGCCGGACAATCCGGACCGTATCGCAAGAATTATCCAACGCATCGTCACGCTATCTGAAGATTCTGCAACAAACCTGCTAGAACAAGTGATGGTCGATTTTGCGGAACGCCATCGCGATATCAACAATATTTTCCTCCGTCACTTCATTCAAGTAGAGGAATATCTACCATCAGACACTCCGCTTAGCGATACCAAGAAAACCCTGATCGGCGCCTATTTCACTAAAGAATATTCTATCGAATCGGCCGCCTTGTTCAATCCGTCGATTATCCCCCATCCGAACCAAGACGGGGTAAACCCAGGCGAACTTCGCTTCATTCTCAGTTTACGAGCAACCGGTGAAGGACACATTTCTTCCATTGTCTTCCGTAGCGGAATTCTCAACAAGGAAAACGTGGTACTCTTCGACCCCGTCAGTGCGTATGTTGAAACGCCTGCGCCACGCCTCGATCCCAACTACGACCGCCATCTCTTCGAGCTGAAACTCAACGAAATGGGTGCTAGTAACGAGACCACCGCCTGGGTTCTTAATCAACTTCCTGATTTTTTTACCTACAAGGACCTTAAGAACTTTATAGAAAAATTCCGTTCAGAATATATCACTCCCTCACCACAACAAACCGAAGCCATTTCGCATATTGACTGGCTGGCAGAGTCTAACTATGAATCCACCTTTCGCGCCGAATACCCGATCTCGGAACGTGTCATCTTTCCTGCCTCGAAAAGTGAAAGCAGAGGCATCGAGGATGCACGCTTCGTACGCTTCACAGACGACAACAATCAAGTGATCTATTATGCCACCTACACGGCATATAATGGGTTCAGCATTCTTCCCCAACTAATCGAAACCCGAGACTTCGTAACCTTCAACGTGAGTACACTCAACGGGGAAGCAATTCAAAACAAAGGAATGGCACTCTTCCCACGTAAAATAAACGGTCGCTATGCCATGCTCTCGCGACAAGATGGTGAAAACAACTACCTCATGTTTTCCGAGCACCTGCACTTCTGGCAAGAATCCGAAATGATTCAGGAGCCAACCCGGCCATGGGAATTTATCCAAATTGGTAACTGCGGATCACCGCTGGAAACCGAGGCTGGCTGGTTGGTGCTTACCCACGGTGTCGGACCCATGCGCCAATACTCCATAGGGGCCATGTTACTGGATTTAGACAACCCGGCCAAAATCATTGCACACCTCGAAACCCCGCTCCTTACGCCACACGAAGAAGAGCGCGAAGGCTACGTTCCCAATGTGGTGTACACATGTGGCGCCATCATTCACAACAAGGAACTAATCATACCTTATGCTATGTCCGACATCCATTCCAGTATTGCAACAGTGGGCATTAAAGACCTGATAAACTGCATGCGGCCCGTCAAAACATGATGGATCGGCGAAGGCAAGTCGATTGAACTCAAAAACAAGAGGTCAGGTCTTGTCGTTGTGCTGCTCGACGGCAGAATAGACATCCAGCAGCCCTTAAGAAATGACAAATAGGGGATCGGGGTCAGAGTACCAGCTTTAGTCACCCCTGATTATTAAGTTTTGTTTTGGGCATGGAGGTGGATTTAGGCGGCGTAAACAGGTGGTGACATTCCGGCGTGATAGGATGCTTTGACGGCTGGGGGTTTCGGTTTTAACGCGCGAGGCACGCGAGGCCGCGCGCCGTCCAGAGTGTAGGGGATGCGTTGGGCGCTTGCACCCAATGGCTCGCGGAGACGCTCGCCCTCCAGGGACAAAAGGTGGAGGGCGTCGGGCTCCGACGCCTTGGGCGTGTGGAGTTACTCCGGTGTAGGGATGTTTCGAGGGACTGGCGGGTGCCTGGCTTTGACGCCGAGGCACGCGAGGCCGCATGCCGTCCAAGGGAGGGGGATGCAATGGATCGCGTCACGGTGAAAGGCGCATGAGGCATGTGTCGTCCACGAGTGGAAACGACCGCGTTGGTAGCGTGGTGCTCTCCGAGCGCCACGGATTTTTTGTGCGGTGATACCTGACCTCCGTCCACTTGGCGAGCAGACGGCTACGCAAGAACAACGCGCAGGAGGTGGGGTCATTCCCCGGACCCTTACGTTTAAAATCTTCCAACGGTTGGAAAATCGTCTTTGTTTTTTTCCAATGATTGGAAAAATCGGGGAGAAAGTTTCCAATGATTGGAAAAAATGCCCTGAGGGCCCCGTGCCGTCCATTGGGAGGGGATGGTCCAAGTCGGTCCCGATTTCAACTCGATGAGTTCAACATGCGGGGTTGCTTCTGTCGGGGGGATGCGGCAAACTTCCGGCATGAGTACCCAACGAGGTCGTTTAGATTTACTCCTGTGTGGCGTGTTGATCGCGCTGATGTCTTCCTGGCTGGGTCCAGTCTCCGCCTTGGCGCAGAACACGGCGGAGAATATTCGAAAACAGGTTAAAGCAGAATTTTCTTTTGAGGAGACCGCCCCTGAGGAGATGGATGTGGCGGCATTGACGGATAAGGGACGGCGCTGTTTGGAGTCCGGTCTGGTGAATTGGCGGCACGCCGAGACCGAGCATTTTACGGTCCATTACGAGCGGAAGGATTTTGCCCGGCATGTCGCACGGCTGGCGGAGTTTTTATATGCCTATATGGCGGAGGAACTGGGCGTGACCGAGGATCGGGTCAAGGGTCGCTCGCATATTTTCATCTTTAACAATGCCCGACGTTGGGATGAATTCACGGAAACAATTTCCGGGCTGGGCGAGTGGGCTTTTTCATTTGTGCATGGTCCGGACATGTTTTTGCAGCGCGCGGGAGCACGGCATGAGAGCAGTGAGATTGTGGCGCATGAAATGGTGCATGTGATTTTGTTTCGTTTCTATGGGCGCCCGCCGCCCTTGTGGCTGAACGAGGGTTTGGCGCAGTGGTATGAGGAATTCGGCTATGGGGCTTACAAGGGCACAGGGAAGAGTAAGAAGGCGCCGTTTCGCCCGCTTAAGAAGTGGTGCCCCATACGGGAGATGATGGCGGAGGTGGGCTATCCCCGCACTCACGAAGAGGTCGAACTTTTCTATACGACCAGCAAGTATCTTACGGGCTTTCTCATGCTGGAATATCCGCCGGAAAAAATGAATGCGTTTGTGGCGGCGCTGACCTCTGGGATGCCGCTGGAGCAGGCGCTGTGCGACATCTATCGAATTGGCGATGTGAACTATCTGGTGCGCGATTTCGAGCGCTTCGCTCACTAGCAGGCAGGCGGGTTTTGGGCCCGCCTGCCTGCTAGTCAACAACAGCGGGTACGCCGTTGTGTCTTGGCCTCATCGAATGGAGCGGAAGCGCCGAAATAACCGCCTAATGCAGCGAGGACTCCCAGACCGTGATTCGCTTATGTAGCATGGACTTCCAGTCCGTGATTTTCTGCGAGGCTACGGGCGCACCCGGGAAGGCGTCATTGGAGGGCGAGCGTCACCGCGAGCCGCCAGCAAACGCCGCATTTCGTTCCCAATGGGTGAATTTGGCTGGCCGCAGTGTCAAGGTCGCCCGCGAGGGATGCTTTTCTTTCGAATGGTATCCAAAAAACTTAAGCCCGAAGGTTTGTTAGATTTTTCCGGGCCAAGGAAGGGCCGGCAGAATGGTTTGGGCGGCTAGTACGTAAAGCAGAATGCAAGTTACGATAGCCGCCGCCAGACCGACCACGGAAAACACTACCGTCGATTCTTCTTCGGCCTTAAAGGTGATGAAGGTCTCCTCTGAAAGAGCAGAAGAGGTGGCCGTTGCTCCGGTGTTCATCACGCGCGTGGAGGACCCGCCGGTCGACCGTTTAATCTGCACTGTTTTTCGGCGGCGCGGCATTTCCACGGAGGCTTCGGACGGCAGCTCAATGCGTGAGGTTTCGCTCTTTTTGGCTTCCTCAATCCGAAACGCCGTAGTGGTTTCAGGCATTGGTTGCTGGGACTTTTCTATAATCGTGGTGCCTGGGCGTTTTAAACGGATGGTTTTTGGCTGTTGAACGCTCGTGCCAGAGCCAGCCAGCGCTTCCTGAATGTCCACGCGGGAGGTAGCTTTTTTGGATTCCACCGTGGGAGGACGCAGGACAGCGGTGCCCGGACGTTTGATCCGAATGGATTTTACTGCGTCGCTCTGCTTTTGCGCGTCAACGGTAGACTCGGATGCGGGCAATTTGATCGGTGGTACGGTCACCGTGTCCGGACGTCGATCCGCAATCGGAGGCAGATTCACACGGGAGGTTTCTTTTTTCTCGCGTGCCGCATCGGTTGGTTCAAACGCTTTGGTGAAAGAAGAGGTGGCGGGTTGGAGCTTGATTTTTGGCGGTACGGCGGAAGAGGGAGTTCCCGTAGCCGGTGTCAACCGGATCGTTGGCGGAACGGTGTTGGCAGAATCCTTTGGTTGCTCCGTATTTTCGTCCATAATCTGCTCCTGATCTCAGATGCTAAAGTCCGGTTTTCGCGGCACATAGTACTGTTGCTCGTGTTCGGGGTCAAAGGAAATTTTCTCCCATCGGGATGGCCTTGACAAGGCGAACGCGCAGAACTAGATATCAACATGACTGTAAACGATTCCATTTTGATTTTTGCAATCGGTTGAAAACGAGAGACCACCGTCATGTTTAAGAAAACTTTGATTCATTCAGCGCTTCAGCGGCTGGCCTGCTGTGGGGTGTTGTTTCTGTTCGTTGTGATACCGGGGTATGGCCAATCCTTTTCCGAAAACTCAAAGAAGGACACGATCATGGAAGAAAAAATCAGCGATATTCTTCAGCGCATGACGCTGGAAGAAAAAGTGGGCCTGGTGCATGGCGGGGGGTATTTTGAGACGCGGGAGATTGAACGGCTGGGCATTCCCTCGTTGAAGATGTGTGATGGGCCGCATGGCGTGCGCGAGGGAAGGGCGACCTGTTTTCCGACCGGTGTGGGCATGGGTGCCACATGGAATCCGGCGTTGCTACAGGAAGTGGGGCGGGCGTTGGCACAGGAAACCCTGGCGAAGGGACGGAATGTTATTCTGGGCCCCTGCATCAATATTCACCGCACTCCGCTGGGAGGACGGAACTTCGAGAGTTTTTCTGAAGATCCCTATTTGTCGGGAGCATTGGCGGTAGGGTATGTTAAAGGTGTTCAGGGGGAGGGCGTCGGCACTTCTACCAAGCATTTTGCAGCGAACAACCAGGAGTGCGACCGCATGACCATCAGCGCGGAGGTCAGCGAGCGGGCGCTGCGTGAAATTTATTGGCCCGCCTTTGAGCGGGCCGTAAAGGAGGCCGATACCTGGACGATCATGGGGGCCTATAACCGGCTCAACGGCACCTATTGCTGTGCGAACGGTCATTTGCTGGACGAGGTGTTGAAGGAGGAATGGGGCTTTCGCGGGCTGGTGGTTTCGGATTGGGGCGCAGTGCACGGTACGGAGGAGTTCGCCCTGCATGGGCTTGATTTGGAGATGCCCGGCGAAGGGGAATGGTTCGGTCACGGCAAGCTGTTGGAGGCGGTGCAGTCCGGGCGCGTTCCGGAAGAAAAAATCGATGGCATGGTACGTCGCATTCTGCGCGTACTCTTTCTGATGGGATTGGATAATCCTGATAATAGCAACCGCCCGGGCGCGTTGGATACGCCGGAACACCGGGTGCTTGCGCGGCGCGTGGCGGAAGAGTCCATTACGCTTCTGAAAAACGAGGAGGGGGTCCTGCCGCTGAAGGGAGCTGTGAAACGGCTAGCGGTGATTGGCCCGCACGCGTCTACAGGGCGCGTCGGTGGCGGAGGAAGTTCGACGGTGGAACCGTTTTATATGATCAGCCCGTTGGACGGTCTGCGCGCCTGTTGCGGGGAGGACGTACAGGTTGATTATGCGCCGGGCATGACGATTCCCTGCGATTATCCTCCTGTTTCGCCGGCCTGGTTTGTGCCGCCCGACGGGCATTCGGAAGAACGGGGTCTGCTTGCGGAGTATTTTGATAATCGCGAACTGGCTGGTGATCCGGTGGTGACGCGCATCGAGGATACCCTTGCCGCAAACTGGGGGCCGGGCAGTCCCGATCCGCTCGTCCCGACGGATAATTTTTCCGCCCGCTGGACGGGTTGGTTGGTGCCGGAGGAGAGCGGTGAATATGATTTGTCGTTACGCAGTGACGATGGAAGTCGGCTGTTTCTGGACAATGAATTGGTGATCGATTTTTGGTGGGATCACGGGCCGGAATGCAAAACGGCGAAGCGTTTTCTGGAGGCTGGTCGGAGATATGCCTTTCGGGCGGAATACTACGAAGCGCTGGGTGATGCACAGATATTCCTTTGCTGTCAGCGTACGGGACGTGCCGTGCAGGATGCGGTGAATCTGGCAGCAGAGAGCGATGCCGTTGTGCTGTGTGTCGGTCTTACTGCAGCAGATGAAGGGGAGGGGCGCGACAAGGATTCCATGTTGCTTCCCGATGACCAGGAGGCGTTGATTCGGGCGGTTTCCGCCGTCAATTCCAACACGGTCGTGGTGCTGGTTGGCGGTACGCCCATCGATATGACCGGCTGGATTGACGATGTTCGGGCGGTCCTGATGGCCTGGTACCCGGGCCAGGAGGGCGGCAGCGCGCTGGCCAACATGCTCTTCGGCAAGGTCAACCCATCCGGTAAGCTGCCCATGACGTTGCCGCGCCACCTGGAGGACAATCCGTCCTTCGGGCACTATCCCGGCACCGGAAAAGATGGGACGGTGGGCTACGCAGAAGGCCTTTATGTGGGCTACCGGCATTATGATACACGGGACGTTGAACCGCTGTTTCCCTTTGGTCACGGCCTGTCTTATACCACCTTTGAATACGGTGCCCCGGTGATGAATTCGGAGCAGGGAACGGTGAGCGTCGAGATCACTAATACCGGACGGGTGCCGGGAGCGGAAACCGTACAATTGTATATTCGGGATACGGAATCGACCGTCGACCGCCCCATGCAGGAGTTGAAAGGATTTCAGAAAATATTCTTGAAGCCGGGGAAAAAACAAACGGTGACGTTTCGGCTGAATGAGCGGTCATTTGCCTTCTGGCATCCGGAAAAGAAGACGTGGGTGGTGGAACCCGGGGCGTTTGAATTGCGCATCGGATCGTCCTCGCGTGATATCCGATGCACGGCGATTTGGAATGCTAGCAGCCTGTCGGGCTTTGGCCCGCCAGGCTGCTAGTGAACAACAGCGGGTACGCTGTTGTGTCTTGGACTAATCAGATGGAGCAAATATACGGAATAAACATATAACGTAGTGCGGACTTCTAGCCCGTGGTCTTCTGCGAAAGGGGCGGGGGCGGAGGCCAGAGATCGGAAGCCAGAAGCCGGAAGTCAGAGGTTGGAATGCGGTGTTGTCGGGCGAACATTCTTTCGTCTCATCCCTCGCGCTGGACGGCGCGCGGCTCGCGCGCCTTTGGGTGTGATCAGGCCCAACGTTGCCACCATCTCACCGTAAGGCGTCGGAGCCCGACGCCCTCCACAAGCAATCCGTAATTTTAATCGCAAAGCCCTTTGTTTTCCCTTTATGAAGAAGCTGCGCGTTTAGCATGTTTGGCCAAGTCGATGATGCCAAGACACAACAGCGTTTCGCTGTTGTTGACTAGCAGGATGGCGGGCCATAGCCCGACAGCCTGCTAGGGGTATTGGCCGGGCAGGTCGAGCCCGCAGTTTTCAGGGAAGCCGCACAGTACGTTCATGTTTTGCAGCGCGTTTCCGGCCTGTCCTTTGACTAGGTTGTCAATGTGTGAAATCACACGCAGGCGTTGGGTTCTTTCATCCACGCTGACGGTGATGTTGCAATAATTCGTGCCTCGGACGTGAACGGTTCCGGACGGGGTCTCCGCATCCAGGATGCGGATGAAGGGACTGTCCGCATAGAACTCACGATACAGTTCGAGAATCTCCGTGGCGGGCAAGTTTTCATTCAGGGTGCCATACAGGCAGGAGAGGATGCCCCGGCACATTGGAACGACTTGCGCGGTGAAGGTGATTTTCAGGTCTGCATCCGCCAAGAGCGATAGCTCTCTTTCGACTTCACAGATGTGCTGATGGCCGGCGAGTTTATACGCATTCATCTGGTCGTAACGAGCCGGGTAGTGAAACTGGGCATTGGGTTTTTTCCCGGCTCCGGATACGGCTGTTTTGCAGTCGCAAATCAGGCTGTCGAAATTCACAAGCCGATGCTGGGCGGCGGGCGCGAGGCCTAGGATGCAACTGACGGCGAAACAGCCGGGATTACCCACCAGGGAGGTATGGCCTGAGATAGATTCGCGATGCAGCTCGGGCAAGCCGTAAACGGTTTGATCGAGCAATTCCGGTGCGGTATGTTCGGGATTGCGTCCGATGCGCATGGCGTAATCGGCATAGGCTTCGGGGGTATCGAAACGAAAGTCGCCACTGTAATCAATGACCTTGGCCCCCTGTTCGAGTTCGCGGGCGGCACCCTGCATGCCCACGCCGTCTGGCGTGGCGAAAAAGACCACGTCAAAGGCAGCCTGGGCCGACGGATCATCCGGCGCGAGAATCGGTAGATCACAAAAGCCAGTCAGATGAGGATAGACCTCGCTCATCCGCTTGCCGACATCCTGCATCGCCACCAGCGCGCTGATTTCGGCGTGGGGATGACGCAGAAGAAATTCTGTGATGCCGACACCACCATAACCCGTGGCACCGACTATTTTGATGCTGATTTTTTTCATACCGTGAAATCCTTTCGCGCTGAGAGACCGGGTGTACTGGTTTCGATTTTCTGTTCGGACCGTTTAGCGAGTGCTGATTAGTACCTTAAGAACTCATTTCTTGCAAAAAAAAAAGGAGGGACCTCGAAAGGTCCCTCCCGTTCACGTAATGGAGGTACGTATTATTTCCGAATTTTTTTCCGGAATACGAACAGACCGAGCATCGAAAGGCCCATCAGAGCCAGCGTGCCGGGTTCGGGAACTGCCGAGGTGACCATGGCGTCATCGAAGAGCACAGAACCGGCTCCGGGGCCCGCGCCTTCGATCGAGAAGACCAAGCGACCATGGGTCGTGTTGGCCGGGGCTACGGCATTGTTCGCCGTTAGTTGCGTCCAAGTATCCGCCGCGTTGGCCGGGGTGAAATGCGTGCTTTCGACCGCACCGCCCAGATTGGCTTCGCCAGCGTCAAACCATTCCAGCCTGAAGGCGGCATAGGTCGCGTTCCCGACATCCCAGTCGTATTTGTTAGCGGTTGCGGTGTAGCAATAGATGCTTCCGTTGACGCTTTCACCCGCCAACACCGCGAAGTCCTGGTAGAATCCGGTATCGTTGAACCACAATTTGATGCTCTGCGTTCCGGTATGAGCGGTACCGTCCAGCGCGCCGCTTCCGCCCCAGGACGTCCAACTGGGCACGTCGCCCAATCCCGTTCCACCTTCGAGGCTGCCATTGCTGAGCAGGTCAGCCCGCGCTCCTGCAACCGCTAACATTCCGACACAAGCAACTATCGCATATACTTTTCTCATAATCGTCTCCTTTTTTGCATCAATGGTTGAATTGATGATGTAAGCGGTATAATTGATATCGCTTACATCGTCAAGGGCGGATATCGAAATTTTCGGAAATGTTTTTTCACAGACTTGTAACATATTGCTTATGAGTAGGATGCGAACTCATATCTTCCTGGTGGAGCCGCCGACAGGCTAGGCCCATCAGAGCGCCGAACCAGAGGCCGATCAACCCGCCGGCCAGCACATCGCTCAGATAATGTCCCCTGACATAGATGCGCGAAAGACAAACGGCACCCTCAAATACGACGAGGGGAATGGTTAATGGTGGAAATAGGATAGACAAGCAGGAGGCGGTTGCGACGGCGGTTGTGGCGTGGGCCGAGGCAAAGCTCTTGTAATCATTATCAAGGGTCGGGCCGTAAAATCCATCCTGTTCCACGCCCGCATTGGGGCGAGGGCGTCCGGCGGTGCACTTGATGGCATTGACGACCAATCCGGAAAAAAGACAGGCCAGAAGACAGGCGATGGCGGCTCGCCGCCAGGCATCCTTGTTTTTTATCCAGTCGCCTATCAGCAGAAGGAAAACCAGCAGCAGCGTGCCTCGTTCAAAAGCACCGTAATGACTGAGCTCTCCCGCATAGAACCACCAGAAAGGAATATGCCAATCCGTGGTGGCCAAGTGGGTGACGGTCTGATCGTATGGAAAGGCCAGCCACGTGACCAATCCGCCTAGCAGTGGCGTTAGGAAAAAAAACCAGCGGAACCTGCGCAGGACGGGTAGAGTCATCCGCATCAATTGATCTATATCCGATAACCATTCATTCAGTTTGAACACGCCTAACCTCTCTTTAATGTTGTCGCTCTAATGATGGACGGGATGGTGGAAAAAGATCAACCCGTAAGTTGTTTAAATCTAGCAACTCGTCGGACTTCAGGTGATTAAACCCTGATCGCGCAGATCAATGCTGATCGTTACGTAACTGCCCATTCGATGATGCCAAGACACAACAGCGTACCCGCTGTTTTTCACTAACAGGATGGCGGGCCAAAGCCCGCCATCCTGTTAGGCTGAGAGCGAGGCGTCGCCTGCGTTATAGACGAGAATAATGTCGCCGGGAAGTTCGGTGATGGAGCGGAGATCGGCGACGGAATTTTCGTCGGGATCGAATCCGGCGAAGAGGACGGCGGAGGGCTGCATGACGGTGCGGACGGCTTCGTGCGGCGCATCGGTGGGGATGATGATCAGCTCGGCATCAATTCGGGCCTGCGTGAGCATCTCGCGCATCTGGCGTTCGATGTTTTCGGTGTCGGCATTGGGCGGTACGGGTTGAATGATGTGCAGGGGTCGGTTGGACCATTCTGGATTGCGGCGGAGGAGGTAGGCGAGCAGGAGCATCAGGGCGCCGTGTTCGGCGGAGTTCCACCAGAGGTTGATGGCCCCTTCGGGAATCAGCGTTTTGTCCTCTTTTTGTTCGCAGGCCACCACGAGCAGACTTCGGCGCATCTGTTTGACGGTTATGAGCGTGTCGCGGTACATCGCTTCCTTCTCAGGATCTTCGCTCCATCCGAGCAGGAGGGTGTTGGGTCGGATGCCGCTGATGCCGTGGCATTGCACCAGGGCCTTGATGGCGTCATGGGTGTTTTCCTCCACAATGACCACGGGGAAGGCGGAGATGTTTTCGCGAAGGAGAAATTTACGAAGGATGTCCTCGGCTTCGCGTCGGCGGTCAAAGAGCTCTTCGAGTTTGCCGTGAATAATCTGGGCGATGGTGACGATTCCGCTGTCGGCTGTGAACCAGCAGGCATAGTCGGCCAGGTGAAGGCGGTTGTAGGGGCCGCCGCTGAGGGCGAGGATGGAGGGGCGCCAGTTTTTGGGATGGTAACTGCTTCGTTCAAGACGGAGCAGGGCGGTGCGGGCGCGCTGATAGAGTACGCCGCTGTCCACATCGCCCCAGGCTACCCGAATGTCGGCACGTGAGATGAGATAATACAGCAGGGCGCTGAGGGCCAGTGCGATGGACGCCCATAGCACATTGGTCAGAAACATTACGATGAGACATCCGAGTGCGCCAGCGAGGGCGACGCTCCAGTGATTGAGTCGAAAACTCGGGCGGAAACTCGGATTGCGGGAGCGCCCTTCATAAAAGCAGGCGAGGTTCACTGTGCCGTAGGTCATCAGAAAGAACATGGTGATGATCGGGGCGACCGTATCGACACCGCCAGCCAGTATCCCGCCCTGAGCGATCAGAAACGTCAGAATAATGGCATTGCGGGGCTCGGCGTTACGTCCGCTGCCGCGCCCGAACCAGGAGAGGCGACGGAAAATGTTGTCGCGTGCGAAGGCCTGCAGGATGCGCGGCGCACCCATCATGCTGCCAAGGGCGGAGGAGAGCGTGGCGCAGATGACGCCGGCATAGATCAGGACCGGGAAGAGGGCATGATCTTTCATAACGAATCCGGCACCCTGAAGTTCAGCACGGGGAACGCCCGCAGCCAGTATGAATGTTACGGCGACATAAATCACGACGGTCACGCCGATGGCGGTCAGTGTGCCGTTGGGAATGGAGCGGGAGGGATTCTTCAGATCGCCCGACATGTTGACGCCGGCCATGATACCGGTGACGGCAGGAAAGAGCAGCGCAAAGAGCGTGAAAAACGAATACTCATGCGTCCATTGCGGTTGGATGTTCGAGCGCAGAATTTCGGGGGAGAAGTCCAGGCCCGCGCCGATAAAAAAGGAGAGGATGGACAATGCGAGAATGGCGAGAATGCCGTATTGAATGCGGATGGTCCAGCCCGCGCCGATATAGACGCAGAGGAAGACGACCAGGTTGGTGGCCGTGGCGATGGTGCGATACGAAAATGGCAGGTCAGGAAAGGCGCTGAGGATGCTTTCGGTGAAGCCCGCCACATACAGGGTGACGGCAACGGCCTGAGCCACGTAAAAGAAGACCGCGATGACGCCTCCGAATTCCACGCCGAGGCTGCGGCTGATCAGATAGTAGGCCCCGCCGCCTTTGACGCGCATGTTGGTGGCCACCGAAGAGATGGACAGGGCGGTGATTAGGGTGATCAGGTTGGCGGCCGCCAGAATCAGCAGGGCGTTCAGCAAACCCGCATACCCCACGACTGTGGAGAAACGCAGGAACATGATGACACCGACGATGGTCAGTACGCTCGGCGTGAACACGCCGCCGAAGGTGCCGAATTTTTCCGGCTTTTGTTTTCCGGCTGATTGTTTTTTGTCACTCATGTCGGTATCTCAAAAGCGATGATTTAGTTCGTGGGAACGTCTTCTTAAAGACGGGGATGAATCTGCGGTTTTCGTGGTTGGAAAAGCAAGTTTTAAAGCAATCCGCAGAAAGCGCGGAGAAGAGAGTTTTTCACGCAAAGTCTCCAAGCCACGAAGACGAGCTATGGATAGGCTGAACAGCGGGTTTTTAACTACGAAACACGCGAAAGGCCACCATCGGGTGATGGTGGCCTTTTTGTTGGGTCCCATCCGATTCCGGTCGAGAGCGGATGGCCGGTGACTTATTTGCCGGATTGTATTTCGATGGTGCGTTTGGTTTCCGGCGTCGGGGCCTTCTTAGGCAGGGTGACCGTTAGGACGCCCTTGTCGAAAGCCGCCTTGATGGTTGCTTCATCCACGCGATTTTCCGGCAGACGGAACGAGCGGGAGAAGGTGCCATAGCGCATTTCAGTGATGTGGTATTGGCGTTCCTTGTCTTCCGACTTCTTATCCTTTTTTTCGGCTTCGATCGTCAGGATGTTTCGATCCACCGTCACCTTCACGTCCTTCTCGTCGATTCCCGGCAGCTCGGCGGAAACCTGGATTTCCTTTTCGGTTTCCGTGACATCCACCCTTGGGGTGGTGAACCACTCTCGGCGTGCAACCGCCTTTTCCTCGTCGCGATTCCAAGTAGGCTCTCCGAGGAATCCGTCGAACAGATCGTTCATCTCTTTGTGCAGGAGGGTGAATGGATCGTTTGCTCTCGGTGAGGCATAGATTCCGCCTTGTCTCCACGGTATAATGTACTTATTCATACTGACTCTCCTTTCTTTGCTGTACCTGCCACTACGGTGGCTTGTTATTCACGGTGCTATATTAAGCAAAGACCATGCCAACTTGCTTAAAAATACATAAGTATAAGGGAACCAACGTATAACTAAAATATCAGAATGATAATGCGAGACATAACGACACAGTTCGCGCTTATAAGTATGAGTCAATTATGCGCAGTTATGTGCAAGTGGTGTGAAGAAGAATTTTACAACCAATGGGTTCTTCGTTGAGTTTTCCAACGATTGGAAAAATGCTCTGAAAAAGTTCCAATGATTGGAAAAACGGTCTGAAAAAGTTCCAATGATTGGAAAAACGCGCGGGAAAGTTTCCGGTACCTTGACGTTTGTTTGATGAGAGGGGGTGGCCGGGGGTGCTT
>CAZBEO010000081.1:0-14893 GCA_964490935.1 uncultured Verrucomicrobiota bacterium | reverse complement strand
TTCGCAAACGGGTCGCGCAGAGGTGTTGGCCCGGCCCGATGCCGTGCCCGTTCAGGGTGATTACGATGGCGATGGGTTGTGCGACTTGGCGGTGTATGTGCCCGAAGACGGAAGCTGGTTGATTCGGAAGAGTTCAACGCAGGCGGAGGTGCTTCAAACGTGGGGTTGGAGCGGTGCGGTGCCCGTTCCTGGTGATTATGATGGCGATGGTTTGTGCGATCTGGCGGTGTATGCCCCGGAAAGCGGTACGTGGTATATTCGGCAGAGTGCGAGCGGGACGGGACGCACTCAGCCTTGGGGCTGGAGCGCCGCCGAGCCGGTGCCGGGTGATTACGATGGCGACGGCCTGTGTGACGTGGCGGTGGTTGATCCGGCAAGCGGACAGTGGTATGCGTGGCTTTCGGCCACTCAGTGCGGTACGACGCAGAGCTGGGGTTGGAATGAGGCCTGTCCGGTTCCGGCGGACTATGATGGCGATGGAAAGGTTGACATCACGGTTTATGCGGCGCAGATGGGCGAGTGGTATATCTGGCAGAGCGGAAGTTTGACCGGGCGTGTTCAGTCGTGGGGTTGGGAGAATGCCGAACCGGTGAAGTAAGGAAGATAAGGGCGGACGCTCGCCCTCCATCGGTTCTGCTCAGGGTTTGGGCACGGCGTATACGTGGAAAGGTTCCGTGCGGAGGTCGATGTCCCAAGGGTCTTTCTTTATTTGCGCCTCCACGGCATCGAGTGTGTAGAAATACAGCGTGTCGTCTTTCAAGCAGGCCCCGAGTGACGTGATGTCCGAGAGGCGTATGGACCAGCCGCGCTCATCGCAGCGGCGTCCCCGAAAGAGGAGGAGATCATCGGTCAGCACGCCGCCGCTGTAGACCGCTCCGGGTTCTCCGTATTCATCCGCGTAGAGTCCTGCTTTTACGGCAGGAAGATTGCGCGGGGCGTGCAGCATGTTTTCATGGATGTTTACGCGCCCGTTGGAAAGGGCATAGCCCCGGTTGCCGAAGTGATCATCCGTGGGGATTTTCAGTTCCCGGCACAGAAACCGGATGATCGGGAGGGAGTCGCGGCTGACGAGCGTCGGCTGATCGCAGGGGGTGTGGTGAAGGGGGTTGAAGAGGAGGTAGTAGAGGGTTCCTTTGCCGTACGGATGACGCAGGACGGCGGGTTGCTCGCCGTGTTCGGTGGTCATGGTGAGGAGCACTTCGACATCCGGATCAAGGGTCTGTGGGTTAATCTCAACGTACCAGACGTTGTGCAGTTCGATGTCGGCAAAGCCTTCGCCGTGAAGGGTGATGTCGCCCAGTCGGCGCGGGCCGATTTCTGCTCCGCGCATTTTCCGCAGGAGGCCTTCGGCGTCCGGTGCGGGATGCAGGTAGCGGTCATGCAAACCGAACGTATTGGCGATTACGAGCGTGCCGCCGTCGTGAACATAGGCGGCCAGTTTGCGCGTGAGGGATTCGTCCAGCTTTCGGTCGTAGGCGAGAAAGGGCGCGAGAATGATGGTGCGTCGGGCGGGGTCGAAGGTATCGGTGTCGGTGATGACTTGGTAATGCACGTTCATTTCGGTCAGATCAAACGAGAGGTCGGCGTGTTCGATCCAGGCGGTCTGATCCAGATCAAAGATGGCATCGAGCCCGTGAAAGAGGAAGAGGGAGGGCTTTGCTGCGTAATCGGCGCGCGCGATGGTTTCATTTTTCAAGGCGAAGAGAGCATGCGCGGCGCAGAAGGCGTGCCAAGCGGGTGTGGGTTCGCGCTGCTCGCCCCGTACAAGGCCCCAGTCGCCTTCCCAACCAGTGTAGAGAACCATGAAGTAACTGAGTCCGGCCATTTCGGGGATCAGGCTGTAGGCCATGAGAGAGTCAGCGGCGAAATGCGCTTTGGCGGCTTCGGATACGACGAGGCCGTGCGTTCCGGCGTCCCGCGCTTCGGCGCGGAAGCCGTAATTTCCGGCGCAGGGCGCTATGCCGGCGATACCCGCCGTCAGCCGCGCTCGGAGCAACTCTTCACGGAAAGAGAAGTCGGGGCCGTGTTGGCCAAGGGTGTAGTTGTTGATGCCGAAGGTGTCCAGAAAGGAGAGGGCGGGATGCAGTGGGCGTACGGGGCCGAATAGGTCGAAGTGGCGGCACTGAAAAAGCATGGAGGGGTCAATCTCTTTATAGGCCTCGACGAACATTCGCGTAAAATCGATCAGAAACAGTTCGCCGTATTCAAGCAGGTCAAATTGACGGGCATCCGTTTTGGGGACGCCGCAGAGAAAGTCCGAGAGGGATTCATCGACTGCCTGGCGCAAGGAGGTATAGGCGGTTTTCCAGTGGGCGTTCAGGGTGTTCAGGTCGCCGTGCCGGGTCAGGAGAAACTGCTCGAAAGCCTGCTTGCCGGGTTCAGAGGCGTAGAGGGCTGTCACCCGCGCTGTGTCGCTTTCCCATTCGGCGTCTATCCCGATTTTTTCCTCCCAGGGGATGATGGTGGTCACGTTGGTGCAGGGGCGCAGGGTGTTGGCCAATTCGCGGGCGTAATCGCGACAGAAGGCGCGGTAGGCTGGGTCCGCGTAATCAATGTCGAAATGATGGCGTGTTCCATCGGCCAGGGTGGCGCGGGGAAAGCGATAGGTAAAGCGGTCTAAGCAGAGATGAAACTGAACATAGAGTTCGTGCTTCTCGGCCAATTCGGCGAGCCGCACCAGCTCCTCGGGAGTGAGACGTATTTTTTTCTCGGGGTCGTTGTGGTTTCCGTGGAAATCGACGCACCAGATAGCGAGGGTATTGAAGCCCGCTCCGCGCATTAGGGCGAGGTCCCGTTCCACGGAGGCCCAATTCATGGGTTGATAGAGCGCCAGGGGCTCATAATCCACGCCGGAAGGGAAAAAGGGTGTGCCGTCGGCCAGGGTGATCATCCATCCGCCGTTCGGGAGCTTCTGGGTGCGCCAGCGTTGCGGCTTCCACTGGTTGGAACCCGCGTTTTGCCGAGGTTGCGCGGATAGGGTATTGTCTGCGTGAGCGCTGCTTTCCGAAGGGGCCGCTTGGCCGGTGCCGCACATGCCCAGCAGGAGTAATCCTGCGGCGATTCTTCGGTTGATCATGCCGTACCATGTGTTCCGCATGGGCGGTTCCATTGAATGCATGGTGTGATATTAACCGCACGTTGCCCCAGCAGGCAACGGTAATTCTTCATGCACTCGGTGGAACAGAGGGTATTGCGGATGGGGTATAATCCGCTCGCCCCGTGGACGTAGGGCGTGCTTTACTTAAGATGTTTGCGATGGTTTGTTTGGTGGAGTGTGCAGAAAGGGAGAACGATGAGAAAAGTTTTGGGGCTGGCGATTCTATTGGCTGCGGTAACATGCAGGGGAGAAAATATGCAGAAATATCTAAGCGACACGCAGCAAATGGTTCGTGAGGGGCGGTATCAGGAGGCCCTTGAGCGGTTTGTCTGGTTCCATGATCATGCGCTGGAACACGAGCCCTCCGCCATGTACGGGGTTCGCCTCTCGTTCGCACTGAGCTACTGGAAGTCCCTCGGTGATGTTTATCCGCCGGCTATGACTGCTTTGGTGGAAATGCGAAACCGCAAAGAGAAGAGAGTTTGAAGCTCATTGAGGTGGCCCTTGCATTTGATGACACGGAGGCGGCTGAAGAGATACAAAAGCGGGCGCTTTCCGTCGTCGAGGATGACCGTTTGCGTGATGCGGTTCCGTGATAGATGGAGGACGGTGCCGCATGAGAGGCGTGCCGTCTTTTTCACCCTCTGATTCTTCTGCTTTTGTTCTTTTATTGCGTACGTGTGGTCCGCTATATTCGCCGGGTGCGTGAGTTGCGGCGTGGGACGGTTGCCTGCGTTGTTTGTTCTGATCACTGGGATGGTGCTGTACTATGGCGAAAGCGGATAAAAATGCGGCCCGAAAAAATGTGTCTGAATTGACGGGTGTAGATTTTTCGACGACGGGCGTGAAGATTGTTCGTCTTCGCAGGGTGAAAGGCAGCGTGGCGGTGGTGGGGGCGGATCTTCTGCCGTCGGTTCCGCTGGGTTCGGAGGGGGAGGAACTGCTTGTTCCGAAGGCGCTGGTTTCCAATTATGCGGCGTTGGCGTACACTGGCGAGGCGGCGGTGATTCGCGTGATTCAAATGCCCTGCGAGCCGGGAGCGAAACCTGAGGATATTGAGCCGGCCCTGCGTCAGCAATTGAATGTGGATGATACGCATCGGACGGGTTGCTATGTGATTCAGCAGTCGAAGGGCAAGCAGGAAAGCACACTCTTGGCGGTGGCTATTCCCAAATCGGATTTCAGTCACATCCTCTACCAATTCGAGACGGGTGCGCCAGCGGCCTATTCGTTGGAGCTTTCGGGTTTGGCGGCATTTTCGGGTTTCATGGAGATTCACGGTGCGGAACATGCGGACGAGGCGCTCTGTCTGATCGAATCGGGAGCTCGGGTGACGACGCTGGTGTTCGCAGTGCGTGGGCAACCGGTGCTGGCGGCCAAGTTTGCGTTGGGTGCGGAAGTTTTAAATAAGCGTATCGAGGCGGATTTGGGAGTGGATGGGGAGATGGCCCGCACGATTCTGGCGGGGGGATCGGTGGATATTTCCAGTTCGGTTGAGGCGGTGATGACACCGTTTCTGCGTCAACTTTCCGTCTCGCGCGATTTTGTGGAGCGGCAGAGCAAGCTGCGGGTTGGTCATGCGTTCATTTCGGGCGGGCCTGCAAAGTCGGCGTATTGGACGGCACCAATCAGCGAATCGCTCGGACTGCCCTGTCAGGCGTGGGACCCGTTGGAAGGCTTGAACGTGGTGGGTGGGGTTTGGCCGGAAAAGCTCGAGAATCAGCAACACCGTTTTGCGGCGGCAATTGGGGCGGCGTTGGGTGGTCTGAGTGAGGAATAGAGATTTATGCGCGTAAATTTACTCAGAAAATCGGAGGTGAGGTATCAGGGGGCGGTGAGCCGTCGTTTTCTGGTGACCACCATTATTACGACAAGCCTGCTGCTTCTTCTGCTGGTGAGCGTACTGGTTTGCATGGGTTGGCAGGCGCGGCGGATGAGGATCAAGCGGCTGCTTGGGCAGATGGATGATGTTCGCCCGAGAGTGGTCCGCGTGGAGGAATTGCAGGCCGTGGTGACGCATAACACGAAGACGCGCACCGTGCTGACGCAGTGGCGCGATAACAACATTCCGTGGCATGGCATCCTGCGCGACATTCAGCTCCAGGTGCCGGAGAGCGTGCAGTTGACGCTGTTGGATATTTCGGTGGGGGATGCGCAGGGTGCGGATACGGCCTGCAAGATGAATTTGCGTGGGACGGCGATCAGCGATCAGCCGGAGGATGTGGTGGTGCGCTTTCGCCGCAGTCTGCTCGAGGTGGGGTCGTTGAAATCGTGTTTTAGTTCGATCAAACTGGTCTCGTTCAGTCGGCTGGGGGCGGATCAGAATGTGCCGCTGGCGCAACAGCAGGAGCGGGCCTCTTTCGGCATTACGAGTACAGGTGTGGTAAATCAGGCGAGCAAAGGGCCGTAGGCCCGCAGGAAATCCGGCATGAAGTGGCAAACCTTATCCAAAGAGCAGAAACAGCATGTCTTCCTGGGCGGCGTGGTGGCTATTGCGCTGATCTATGTGCTCTATACCGTGGCGGGCAGTTTGCTGGCGTCGGATGAGGCGGGGGCGGAGAAGGTCAATCTGGAGAGTTTGGAGGAGGAAGTGGCCTCCGCCGAACGAACACTGCGCAAAGAGCGTCCGATTGCGCAGGAGTATGAAGAAGTGCGGCAGTATCTGAGCGAGGTGCGTGCCTATTTCCCGAATGAGGACAATCGCTATTCCTGGGTTACGGAGTTGATCTACACGCAGGGACGCAACTACGGGATTGAAGTGGAAAACGTTAGCGAACTCGATCGGCGGGAAACGCCAGGAACCGATGAGGCCTTCGGGCGGTATGCGGTTCAGGTGAATTTGCGGTGCCGCTATGACCGCCTGATTCAATTTGTCAAATTTTTCGAGGACGACAATCCGATGCTTCGGATTACGCAGTTGTCGATTAGTAGTGACGAGAAAGACCCGGTTAATCATTCCGTGAAATTGATCATGGAGTGGCCGACGTCGCTCAGCGTGAAACAGGCGCCCTAAGGGCGGGGTGCCGACGATTCGGATGGAGGCGGAAGAGCATGCAATCATGGAACGCCGGGAATAAAAGAAAGGCCGCAGCAGCCGTATTGATCGGGATGCTGGCCGGGGTGTTCTGCACGGTGGGAACGGCTCAGTCACTGCGCGGCGAAGACGAGTTGGCCCGCCTGCGTCAAATGAACTCGCTGGACTCCGTGGAGCAGCGCGACATTCGGGACCCGTTCTGGCCGGTGGGATTTTATCCGGAGTGGTGGCGCAAACCGGTCTCGGCGGTGGGTTCGACGGAGGGGGCGGCGAAGCCGGACCAGTGGATGGAGGCCCGCAAGTTGGTGAAAATCAGCGGCATGAGCAAGATGGGCACGTCTGGGTATTTTGCCGTGGTTAACGGGCGGACGGTGTCGGAAGGGGATACGGTGAGCGTGATGTTAAAGGGCAAGGTGTACCGCTGGGTAGTCACGGAAATCGGTGAGCGGGGGTTGAAGTTGGCGCCGATGGAAGGGGACTGATTTTTTCGTGTGCGTTTTATTAAACCGATGAAAGAGGTGAGGAATGAGTGGTGGAATGCGTTGGTTGGCTTGGATGTTGTGCGGCGTGCTGCTGGTTTTTTCGGTGAGTTGCGAGACGAGCGACAATCCGGATACGGACGGTATTGAAACGCATTTCGAGGACGATCCTGCCGGGCCCTCTTCGCACGGCAGTTTGCCTGACCCAACCTATACCCTGACAATTACGGCCTCCTCTGCCACGCTGAGCGCCGATGGTGATCGGGCCACGGTAACGGTCAACAACGGCGTGGCACCGTATTACTGGACGGTGCAGGACATCAATCTGGGGAATATCAATATCGATACCGGCCCGTCCGTGGTCTATACGCGCTTGAACGCCGGGGCCAATGCCGTCACGGTGAATGACAGTCAGGGTCATGTGGGGAATCTGGTGATCCAACAGCCTTGACGCGGAGTGCGGGTATGACGCACGCAATCTGGCCAGGAATTTTCGAAGAAGACCGGAGGATGCTATGAAGACAGGATTTCGATGGGTGGGGATGGCCGTGGTCTGTATGTGCCTGCTGGGGGGGCATCATGCATTCGCTCAAACGGAAATTCCGGATGCTTGGTTTATGACCTGGTTCGGCGAGCTGAATCTGTATGGCCCCGACGACGATCCGGATAACGATGGTCTCTCGAATCTGGAGGAATATAATATCAGCAGCACGCAGATGAATCCGGCTGACTGGGATACGGATGGGGATGGCCTGGATGACCGCTGGGAGTGGATTTACAACTACACCAATGCCTATATCCCCGATCAGCTTGACCCGCGCGTCGCCAATGACATCACCCTGGACAACGATGGCGACGGTCTTTCCCAGTGGATCGAGTATTGTGGAGCGGATGGCGAGGCACGCATGCGAGCCCCTTCTTCCTTGACGGTTCTGCCCAATGGCAGCAATCTGGTGATCGGCGTGGTGAATTCCACGGTGGATGATTTGAACCCGCTGGACATTGATACGGATAGGGACATGCTGATCGACAGCTTTGAGCTGGCTTGGTACGACCCGGCCAACGGCATCGATCCTGTGGATGGAGATGTCGCCCTCACCGGAGACGTGGCGCGTGCGGATTCAGATGTGGACGGGTTGTCGAATTATCGGGAGCAATGCCTGCTGGAGTCGTTCCGCCAGGGCGGGGCCAACGAGAACAAATGGCTTTGGGAAGGTCGCACACCTTTTGCGTTCTGGTACTACGACGTGAATTTGGCGGGTGTGGGTACGGTGCGCGTGGTCACGATGAATTCGGTTGGTCAGAGCCTGAATCTCGGGCTGGTGATGAACCAGAGTGTGGCGGCCTACACGAACCGGTTTCAATTGCGCAACCACGCCTGGACGGATCCCACGCCGGGCACGGGGTATAACTGGACGGACGAAGATATTGTATCCGGGCATGATACGGACGAAGATACCCTTCCGGACGGATGGGAAGTGGAGTTCGGGTTGGATCCACGTGATCCGGGAGATAATACCGGCCCGGCAGGATGGGATAATGGGCCTTGGGGCGATCCGGATGGCGACGGCATTTTCAACTGGTATGAATATCTCGGGCAGGATGGCAAGCGAAACGCCACACGCCCTTATATTAATGGCACGGGCGATGAGACGAACCCGAACGAGAAGCGGTGGCGCCCGGATTCCACCTATTATTGGCGCTGGCTTCCAGCCAATTTGCCCAATGCGTTTATCACCAACCCGCGTCTCGGTTACGGATACAGCCGCGTGGAAACCCTTGGCGCCGAGTGGCCCACGGCTCCCTTGACCAACGGCGTGAACTGCATCAACGCAAAGGGCTACTGCCTGGGCGAGGACTCAGATGACGACGGCATCGAGGACGCCGACGAGATCATCTCGGCTTCCGGCATGAACATTCCCAATCCGGTGTATTCGTGCAGTCCATTCATCCGGCGTTCGGCGTTGATCACTTCGGCGGCGGGCATCTCGATTCCGGATCCGGAGCCGTCCGCATCCAGCGGATTGCGGCCTGCCGGATACCGGGAAGACCTGCAATTCAAGGATTGGACCATCGAGTGCATGGTCAAGATCACCACCACGAATATGACGGGTGATCTGTTTAATTTCTCGACGCGCCTGGGGCCGGCTAGCCGCCTGGTCTATCGTCTTTCTCTTGAGGACGGTTGTCCCG
This sequence comes from uncultured Verrucomicrobiota bacterium, assembly GCA_964490935.1. GTDB lineage: Bacteria > Verrucomicrobiota > Kiritimatiellia > RZYC01 > RZYC01 > JAQVYB01. The sequence continues at coordinate 6,090 of CAZBEO010000081.1, read as the reverse complement.
TACTGCGTGCACAGTTTGCCTCGAAGGCGCAGATTGTGACGAACGTAGCCAATGCCTTGCCCACGAATGAGTGGATTCATTTGGCGGGAGTATGGGACACGGAGAATAATGCCATGTCGCTGTATGTGGGCGGGGTGGTGGCCCAGCAGATGGCGGACGTGGATGTCAACGCGGGTTCACTGATGTATCCGGCAACGAATCTGCCGGCATTGGCTGCTTCGGCGGATGGTTCTTTTGTGAATCAGCTCTATTTGGATGAAGTGCGCATTTGGGGCATAGCGCGCCCTTCCGCGCTCATTACCCGCTACGCGAAACAACTGGTTCCGCAGGGGAGTAGAGATGACGTATGGATCGGCGCTTCGTCGGATCGGAATCGTTACTATGCTCAATACGATACCGCTCTGATTAACGGCGGGTCCCTTTTCGACGGGGAAGAAGGGGAGCTTCTCAGTGACGTGCTGAAGCAGCCGTCCGCGAGTAATTACTGGGTTGATGAGGATCGCAACGGGGTCTACAACCAGCAGACGGATGTGCTGCTTTATCTGGGTGATGTGCATGCGTTGAATGAAGGGCAGGTCGGCGAGGCCGTTGGGCCTGTGTTTTACAACGACAAGGATGGAAGCGGAGGGTTTTCGCAGGACGGGCTTTTGGCCTATTATCGTTTTGATGATGGCGGCTCCTCCGCAGAGGATTTTGCCCGCAAGGCAAAAAGCGGGTTGCTTGGTGCGGTGAGCGAATCGTACCGGTTCGGCGATCACGGCTATGCCTTGAGGACGGACCATTTTCAGTGGGTCACCTCTGGGGCCGCCGTGGTATATGGTGCGGTCGCCGGCGGCGCGGATGATTCGGATAACGATGGAATGCCGGACGCCTGGGAAGCGACCTATAATCTGAATCCTTATGACGATGGCACCGGACAGGAAACGGCGGCAGGATTGAAAAACGGACCCTTCGGCCCGAATGGTGACCCGGATAAAGACGGCCTGAGCAATCTCTATGAATTCCAGGCCGGAACGAATCCGCGTTCGGCTGATTCCAATGGCGATGGCCAGCAGGATGGCCAAGAGGATTACGACGGGGACAATCTGGTGAACAGCACCGAACAAAGCCTGCACTCGCGTCCGGACATGGTGGATACGGATGACGATGGACTGCCGGATAATGTGGAGCAGGGGAATCGGACCAGCCCGGTCAATCCGCTGGACCCGCCCGTTTCGCGGGGGATGACGTTCCACGGCGCGGCGACGGATTACGTGCAGGTGCCGCAAACCACGGCGATGTCGATCCAGAACTGGACGATGGAGGCGGCGGTTCAGCCGGCGGATGCCAATGGCGGCGTGCTGCTTCGGCGCGTGGTGCAGCATGTGGGTCCTGGCGTGGAGGCCATGAATTACATCCTGGCGCTCGAGCCGGACGGCGTCGGTGGATTGCAACTGGCCTGCGGCTATGTGCAGTTGGATGGGTCGAATTACATCGTGCGAGGTGGGAGCATCCCGGTGGGCACATCGGCCTGGACCTATGTGGCAGCTTCCTACAACAGTCACAATGCCACGCTGGCCATCTATCTGGACGGCATTCAGGTGCTTTCAACAAACTATCTTTCCAAGGCCCCGCCCCAAAGCGGGAAGGGCGGAGAAAACTTCATTCGCATTGGTGAGTCCTACGCCGGAAATCTGGATGAGATTCGGCTGTGGAATTATGCACGCTCGGAAATCGAGATACAGGAGGCGCTGGGTCGCATTCAGGCGTCGGATGCCGCTGGGCTGGTGGCGTATTTCCCGTTCAACGATGGACAGGCCACCACCAACTATTTTTCCTTCGGGTCGTATCATCAGCCGCAGGGACCGCAGAATTGGTGTTTCTCCGATGATTGGAATGATCAGTGGCGGCACGCCGGAGTGATCAACGGCCAGGTGGAGTTCCTGGATGGCGGCGCGGGGATTCTTCCGGCATTGGTCTATGTGGAATTGGCGGCGGCGGAGGGTACCCCGGTGAATTATTGGGATGCGGACCGGGCGAGCGCGGGCTGGATGGTGGACGATGTCTCGCAGAACTGGCAGGAGAGCGGTGGTTCGGCTGCGCTGGACGTGGGCGAGGAATATCTGATTCGTTTCCGCACTATCAATGGATGGGCGTCGCCGGATAATGTGACGCTCTCCGTCACCAACAGTGAAACCATTTACCTGACGAACTATTACAACTACGTCGGGTCGAGTACGTCGGGCGCGAATTGCGTTGCCGGCCAGATACTCAATGAATCGGCCTGGACCAATGCCCTTCCGCCGCCGGGCGATGGCACCCTGATGGGGCAGATCGTGATCGGCGTATGGAGCGAGTCCAGCGATGTGATCGGGCGTCCGTTCACCAATCAGACTCGCCTTTCCCGGGCCCTCTGTTCTTCGCTCCCCGCAGCGGTGGATTACGGCATCGGACCGCTGCCGCCACTGCCCTCCTTAGAATATCTGAGCAGATATCAACTCCTGGCCTGGATCGATGGAGATGCGGATTTGGCCTATGACTTGGGCGAGCCCTGTTCCGAAATCCAAACGGTCACTTCTTTAGAGTTGCCCGTGGGCGTCTTGGGCTTCAACCTGACCATCGTGGATGATTCGGATGGTGATGAATTGCCGGACTGGTGGGAAATTCACTGCTTTGGCAATCTGGATCAAACGAAAGACGGCGATTACGACAAGGATGGTCTCACCAATTACGAGGAATACAACGCGCCGGTTACCACGCCCGCCATCACCTTCCTGGATGCCGGAGCGTTCGATTCGGACGGCGATGGCATGGATGACAAATGGGAATACGACCGCTTTAATGCCGGATACGGCTTGAATCCCTCGATACCGGATGCCTGGGGTGATCCAGATGGCGATGGTCTGTTCAACATTCAGGAATACAACGGGGTGGATGGCGAACCCCGGCTGAAACAAAATCCAGCCGCGCCCGCCGGTGTGGCGCTGGAAACCCTTTACAGCGAGGATGACCTGAATCCCTCCCATTACGATACCGATGGCGACGGCCTAGTGGATGCCTTCGAGTACGCCTGGTACGATGCCGATGCGGGTATTGATCCGAAAAACGGTACCGTGAATATCGCGGCGGACCCGGACGCCGACGGCATGACGACTTATCGCGAGCAATGCCTGTTGAATGAATTCGCGCAGGGTGGCAGCAATGATAGTTGGAGTGCGGGAACTAATGCTTTGCCGCAGGCGGATGCTCATGGCCTGTACGCCTTCGTCCCCCCGCTGGAATTCGTGGTTTCGAATGTGACGGCTGTGGCCTCAGTGCGTGCCTCGCTCCAACTGCTCGAGGAGTGGACCAGCCCCATTCACGCCGACAGCGATGACGACCTCCTGCCCGATGGATGGGAAGTGCAGTACAACCTGAATCCCAAGTCGCCGGTCGGAAACGATGGCTACTGGGGGGATCCAGATAACGACAGCCTGATCAATTTTCAGGAATTCCTCGGGCAGGACGCCATGCGTTCGACGAACAATCCGAACATCAACGGTACGGGTGATGAAACCAATCCTTATCTATACAACTGGGTGCCCGTCAGCACCGGGCCGGGTGCCGGAGTGAGCCGTCCCGCCGTCTCGAGCGATTTCTGGAACGGCCATGTGGCGGCCTCCGCCTTCTCCACGCTGGGCGGCGGCAGGCCGACGGTCAGTCTTGGGGCACACGCAGGCACCGATACTGACGACGACGGTTATGCGGATGACGTGGAAATCCAGCAGGAATATTACAACAGCGGAACGGTGGGGAGCAGTCCGGTTCATTCGATGTCGCCTTTCATCCGCCGCGCCGCCCTCATCACCGGTGCGGCAGGGATCGCGCTGCCGGACCCCGAAGGTGCAGCCAATGGATATAGTCCTCTGCTGCACGCTGCAAACTGGACGATTGAATGCTATGTGAAGGTGAATACGCTCAACGCAACAGGATGGCTGATCAACAATCCGGGACCGAACGGTATCGGGCAGGTCACTTACCGTCTGGCGCTGACCAATAATGTGCCGGTACTTTCCTTTGATACCTTGGGCGGGGCGCGCTATGCGGTCTCCGGGCCCTCCATCCCGACGAATCGCTGGATTTATTTGGCGGGTGTGTGGAATGCCGGGAACAACAGCCTGGCTTTATATGTGGATGGCGTGTTTGTGCAGGAGCAGCGTGTGTACGAAGGGGCGCTTTCGGGCTATCTCTACGGCTCGCGCACGAACATCACACTGGGTGCTTCGGCGGATGGGTCTTTTGTGAACAACCTGATGATGGATGAAGTCCGTATCTGGACGGAGGCCCGCACGGCAGAGGAAATCGAGATGTATCGCAGGGTGCTGGTTCCTCAGACGAATGCCGAACTGAAGGCCTATTTCCGTTTTGATGATGGCGGCCTCACGGCGGAGAATTTCGCAGCCAAGGCGAAGAATACGGGGGTCGGTGCGGATCAGACGAATTACTATTTCGGCGATATGGGCTATGCGCTTTCTGGCGGCTTCGCGATGACCACTAATAACCCGGCCGATGTGCGCGGTGTGGATTGGCGCGGCGCGGATGACAGCGATGGCGATGGCATGCCAGACGCCTGGGAGATGATCAACCATCTGGACCCGTTCTCCGCTGAAGGCGTGAACGGGGCCGACGGCGATCCAGATGCGGACACCCTGAAGAACCTCTACGAATACTGGTCCGATACGAATCCCCGCGATGCCGAGACCGACGGTAACGGAGTTCTGGACATCTCGGAAGATCGCGATGGCGATACCGTGGTCAATGGCATTGAACAGCAACTGGGTTCACGGCCCGACCTGATTGATACCGATGACGACGGCCTCACCGACAATGAAGAGCGCAATCAGGGAACCAACCCCGCCGATCCGGTAGACCCGGTGATCGGGCGCGCGATACGCCTTGGCGGTGCGGCGGCGGATTATCTGGATGTTCCGGCCTCCACCTCGCAGCGCCTTCTGCAATGGACGCTCGAGGCGTGGGTCAATCCGGATTCGGCAGCGGCTGGGCCGGGGCGGCTGATTCGGCGTGCTGTGCAGAGCTTGGGTGGTGGGGTGTATGCGGAAAATTACGTGATGGGGTTGCGCTCCAACGGGTCAGGTGGTTTGCAGCTTTACGCGGGCTATACCCTGCTTAACGGCACCTCGTATTATGTCTCCGGCGGAAACGTCACGAACGGGGTCTGGACGCATGTGGCCGCCACCTATGACAGCGCCACGGCCGCCCTTGAATTATACATGAACGGCGTACGCGTGGCAGTGTCCAATGCGCTGAACAATGCTCCACCCGTAAATGGGCGGGGGGGCGATACGTTTGTGCGCATCGGCGAGGATATTGCAGGGCAGGTGGATGATGTGCGCATCTGGTCGTCGGTCCGAACCACCAACCAGATCAGCGCAAACATGAAGACGGTGATTGATGGAGCCACCGCCGGCTTAGTGAATTATTTCCGGATGGATGATGCGCAGGCTGTGACCAATGCCGTTCCCTTCGGGGCCTATCATCAGCCCTACGGCGCGCAGGATTTCACCGTGAAGAAAGACTGGCTCAATCAGTGGGCGAACGCGGCTATGCTGCACGGAAACGCCGCGTTTGTGACGGTGGATTCCAGTGGGCCGGTAGTGATTCCTCCGACCGTGCAGGTCAACCTGCTGCCGGCGGATGCTGTGACGGGCGGTGCGCAGTGGTCGCTCAATGGGGGTGCTTGGCAAGTCAGCGAAGCGATTGTTACCGCCACGGCAGGAGTCAACGCCGTGACCTTCCGGACCGTCGATGGTTGGGTCACGCCGCAGGCTCTCTCGCTGACCCTTTCCAACAGCATGGCCTTTTCCACCAATGTATACTATACGCAGGGTGGAGGCATTCAGATTGATCTGGACCCGTCGGAGGCTGTTGCGGCGGGTGCCACTTGGCGCGTCGAGGGTGGTGCGTGGCAGGCCAGTGAAGCCGTGGTCAGCAATCTGGCGCCGGGTTCGTATTATGTTGAGTATTCCGCTGTGCCCAACTGGACGGCACCTGCAGCGGAATACGTCACGGTACTCGAAGGCGATATCGCTCAACTGGTGCGCATCTATCAAC
>CAZBEO010000080.1:0-15011 GCA_964490935.1 uncultured Verrucomicrobiota bacterium | reverse complement strand
CTCACGCCCAAGGCGTCGGAGCCCGACGCCCTCCACTGGACGGCACGCGGCTCGCGTGCCTTGCGCGTCAAAGCCAGTCGCCCACCGGCACGCAAAATGGCCTGATGAGTGACTAACTGCCCGGATGCTCGATGGGTACGCCCTGACGACATAGCGGGCATTCCTGCGCCGTCCAAGTCACCGGATTCATCTGAATGAGGCTGAAGAAAGGGGCATCGAAAGAGGCGACACCGCCGCTGCGGTCCACCAGGACCCCCACTGCCGCGACTATTCCGCCGTTGCCGGTCACAATGTCGATCGTCTCCTGCACGCGCCCTCCGCGCGTGACCACGTCTTCGGCCACGACATAGCGACTTCCCGGCTCGATTTTGAATCCTCGGCGCAGGACGAGTACATCGTTCTGTTTTTCCGCGAAGATATGATGGACTCCCAGTGCACGCGCCACTTCATGACCTACGGGAATGCCGCCCATTGCGGGCGAGATGACGCCATCCACAGGAAGCTCTATCTTTCCCGTGCGTATTTTTTCCACCAGCGCCCGGCAGAGGGCCTCGGCATGTTGCGGATACTTCAGGACATGCGCGCATTGAAAAAATTCGGCGCTGTGCCGTTTCGAGCGCAGCTCGAAGTGCCCCGCAAGCAGGGCGTTGGTTTGGCGGAATAGGACGAGGGCTTCTTCACTGTTCATGGTTCTCCAGATGAGTTGAATTCCGTTTGGGACGTTTAAACGTTGTTTTTTCCAGCCCGGTACTTTTGAATCAGGGCGTTGGTGGACGAGTCGTGAGCGAGTTCACCTTCGGCATCCACAGCCAGTTCCGGGAGGATTTTCTGGGCGAGCGCCTTTCCGAGTTCCACACCCCATTGGTCAAAGGAGAAGATATTCCAGACAATCCCCTGAACAAAAATCTTGTGTTCATAGAGGGCGATTAACTGCCCCAAGACGCCGGGTTTCAGTTGGTCGGCCAGGATCGTATTGGTCGGACGGTTTCCTTCAAAGGTTTTGTGAGGGACCAATTTGGCGGGCACACCTTCTTCGACCAGTTTTTCAGCGGTCTTTCCGAAGGCGAGTGCCTCAGTTTGCGCGAAAAAGTTGGCCATGAGTTTATCGTGGTGATCCCCCAGCGGATTATGCGACTGGATGAAACCGATAAAATCACAGGGGATGAGTTTGGTGCCCTGGTGAATGAGTTGATAAAAGGCGTGCTGCCCGTTGGTGCCCGGCTCACCCCAGATGACCGGACCGGTCTGCCAGTCCACTCGCCTACCCTGCTGGTCGATGCTTTTTCCATTGCTCTCCATGTCGCCCTGCTGAAAATAGGCGGCAAAGCGGCTCATATATTGATCATACGGCAGGATGGCCTGCGTATCGGCACCCAGAAAATTGTTGTACCAGATGCCCAGGAGGGCTAGGACTACCGGCATGTTTTTTTCAAACGGCGCTTCCGCAAAATGCCGGTCCATCTTATAAAAGCCATCGAGTAACTCCTGGAAGTTCTCCGGGCCAATGGCGATCATCACGGAAAGTCCGATGGCGGAACAAAGCGAGTAGCGCCCGCCCACCCAGTCCCAAAATCGGAACATGTTGCGCGTATCGATACCGAATTCAGCGACCTTTTCAGCATTCGTGGAGAGTGCCACGAAATGCTGTGCGATGGCCTTTTCATCCTTTGTTTTTTCCAGGAACCAGGCGCGGGCGGTCTGGGCATTGGTCATGGTTTCCTGCGTGGTAAAGGTCTTGGAGGCGATGATGAACAGCGTCTCTTCGGCATCCACGAGGCGGAGTACTTCCGCAATGTGTGTGGCATCCACATTGGAAACAAAGTGCATGGAAAGGTCGCGTTGGGAATAGGGTTTAAGGGCCTCGTACGCCATCACCGGCCCCAGATCGGACCCTCCGATGCCGATATTCACCACATGCCGAATCGGCTTTCCGGTGTATCCCTTCCATTTGCCGGAACGCACCCTTTCAGCAAACTGCTTCATTTGCTCCCGTACAGCAATTACCTCTGGCATCACGTCCACGCCATCCACATAGACCGAACTGGCGGTGCGTCCGCGCAAGGCCGTGTGCAGCACGGCGCGGTGTTCTGTGGCGTTGATTTTTTCGCCGCCGAACATGGCATCGATCGCCTTGCGCAGGCCGGAGGCGGTTGCCAGGTCCATCAGGTGTTTCATGGTATCCCGGGTCACGCGGTTCTTCGAGTAATCCAGAAAGAGGCTCCCTGCCTGCATGGAATAGTGTTCGGCACGTTTCGGGTCTTCGACAAAGAGATCGCGTAAATGGACCTTCTTCATGGTTTCGGCATGACGTTCCAGTTCGGTCCATTCTTTCATTTCATTCACTCGGATGCGTTCGGACATATTCATTCTCCTTTTTCAGATCGGTATCGCAAAGTCAGGGTGCCTGCCGTTAATCTTCGTAGCCGTTGGGATGAGCCTGATGCCATTGCCAAGCATGTTCGACGATGGTTTTGATGTCAGGAAATTGCGGCTTCCAACCCAAAACGGAATGAGCCTTTCCAGCGGAGGCGATCAGGCGTGCCGGATCACCCGGACGACGTGCCGACGTTTCAGCCGGAATCGGATGCCCGCATACCTCGCGTGCCACCTCGATCACCTCTTTCACGGAAAATCCGCCGCCATTGCCCAGGTTGAAGGCACCGGAAATGCCCTCGTTCAATGCCAGAATATGCGCCTGAGCCAAATCCGAAATGTGGATATAATCCCGAATGCAGGTGCCGTCCGGCGTGTCGTAATCATCGCCGAAGATAAAAACTTTTTTGCGTTTCCCGAGCGGTACCTGAAGAATTAGAGGGATCAGATGCGACTCTGGGTCGTGATCTTCTCCAAACTTGCCGGTCGCGCCGCAGGCGTTGAAATAGCGCAAAAACACCGGGCAAATACCGTGTAATTGTTCATACCATTGAAGAACGCGTTCCAGCATCAGTTTGGATTCGCCGTAGGGATTCTGAGGACGCTGGGGCATATCTTCGGTCATCGGCATAATTTCCGGCTGACCATAGGTGGCGCACGTGGAGGAGAAAATGATTTTGTTGACTCCCGCCTCGACCATGGCATCCGCCAAGTGAATGCCACCGATGAGATTGTTGTCAAAATACATTTCCGGGTGCTCCATCGACTCGCCCACCAGTGCATAGGCGGCAAAATGCAGCACGGCGTCCGGGCGGACCTCCAGCATGGCCCTGAGGATATCGGTTCGGTTGCCCAGATCGCCAATGATCAGGGAGGCCCGGTCATCCACAGCCTTTCGGTGACCTCGGCCCAGATTGTCGAAAATATGCACTTCATGACCCGCATCTAGCAGCAATTCGCTGGTAATACTGCCGATATATCCCGCTCCACCTGTGACTAAAAGCTTCATTTTACGCCATCCTGCCGTTCGGTTGTTTTTTTCGGCTTCTGATAATGCCGGATTGATTTATTTGAAAGCGCTGGTAATATAACCGCCTGTTGTGTGGTGTCAAAAACAATAAGCATATGGGATTTTTATCATGAGCCATCTCAAGCCTTCACCATCCGTGATGTATCCGAAAGCCATCATTATCAAGAAAGCGCCCCGCATTGTCGTGGGTCGCCCCTACGATAACCAGACGCCCTTTGCCGCTCTTTTCAACAGCATCTACGATGCGGCTATCATTACCGATGACGAAGGCTGGATCATGGATGTCAACGCCCAGGCTCAGCAGATGTTCGCCTACACCGAGGAGGAATTGCGCGAACTGAACATCACCAATATCATAGCGGGAACCAACGAAGACCTGCTCAAAATGATCTGCAAGAATATCGACTCTGAAAAACATACCCTGATGGAAGGGAAATGCGTGCGTGGCGACCGCTCCTCCTTCCTGGTCGAAATCGCGGTTGGCATCGAACGTATGCCCCCTTCGAACGGACCCTGCTTTTTTGTGCGCGATATCACCCAGCGCAAGCAGGCTCAGAACTATCTGCTTACGCTTCGCAACGCCTTTCAGAATGCCGCGACAGGCATACTGGTCACAGACCTAGAAGGCATTATTCTCTTTTCCAACTCACGTTTTCTTGAACTGATCGGCTGCGATCCCGATCAGGATGTGACCGGGCATCACCTGCAATCCTTTTTTTCCGATGAATCCGTTATCACCAATATTATGGCCACCATCTCCGATCTGAAATCGCACACCACGGAATTTTCGGTGCTCGATCCGGATACCTCTGAGCATATTCACATCAAAATTACCGGCGCACTCAACCGAGATGCTACCGACACCGTCACCGGCATGGTCTTCATTGTGGAAGACATCACCCAGCAGAAACAGATTGCCGTAATGCAGGAACTCACCACCCGCAGGGAACTCGAGGCCTCCGAGGTCAAAACGCGCCTCCAGACCATGAGCACGCTCGGGTACGAATTTAACAATCCGCTCCAGTCTCTGTTAAGCATGGCCGAGAAAGACAAGCTGGGCGATTACAAACGTGAAATCACCCGCCTGATTGATATTGTTCAGAAGCTGCACATGGGTGAAGAGCTGCGCAAAATCGTGGATAAGGATGGCTCGGTCCGCTACGACCTCAAGCTGCCCGCCGAGAATCAGAAGCCCTGTACCGCACGCACCATCCTGGTGGCGGAGGATGAGAGACTGATTCGCGACATCTTCGTTCAGTTCCTTCAGTTGTCGTTTGACGACATCAAGGTGGAATGCGCGGCGGACGGACGGCAGGCTCTCGAGAAGTTTTTTGACGGTCATCATGGATTGATTATCATGGATTCCATGATGCCGATCGTGAACGGCGAGCAGGCTTATGATGAAATCTCCGCCTATTGCGAACGCAACAACTGGCAGATGCCTCACATCATCTTCTGTACCGGCTTCATGCCGACGGAAAAAATCACCGGCATCATTGGAAACGAAGGGCAGCACGCACTGCTGCCAAAGCCGGTTCGTCAATCGGAACTGGTGGATGCAGTCGAAAAGTTCCTCACTCGTTGAGGAGTTCCTGTACATCGTCCCAGGTCATTTTTTCTATGAGCTGGTCTTCATCGCGGGCCAGCGTCGCATCAATGATGGCCTTCTTACGCCGTTGCATGGCCAGTACTTTTTCTTCAATACTGTCCTTGGTGATGAGTTTCACGCTGTAGACGGTTCGCTGCTGGCCGATACGATGGGCACGGTCGGTGGCTTGATCCTCCACGGCGGGATTCCACCAGGGATCAAAGTGGATCACGGTATCCGCGCCGGTCAGATTTAAACCCGTTCCCCCGGCCTTCAAACTGATCAAAAAAACGGGGATTCCCGCATCCGCATTGAAATCATTAACCACTGCGAGGCGTTCTTTGGTGGACCCATCCAGATAACTGTAGCGTAGACCACGCTTGGTGAGTTCCTTTCTCAGTATCTGAAGCATGGAGACAAACTGGCTGAAGACCAGCAAGCGATTTCCGCCATCGAGTGCCTCATCCAGCAACTCATGAAATAAATCCAGTTTGCCCGAGGGCTCTTTGTATTTTATGTTGGGGTCCTTGAGCAGGTCCAGATGACAGCACGTTTGCCGCAAACGGAGCAGTGTTTTAAAGATTTCAAACCGGGTTTTTTCGAAGCCCTGATCGCGCACCAGATCGTATATCTGCGTGCGGTAGTGCATGAGCAGCCGCTGATAAACCTCCTGTTGATCGCGCGTCATGGTGCAGAGTGCCACGCGTTCAATTTTAGGCGGAAGATCTTTGGCCACCTCCCGCTTCAGGCGGCGAAGAAGAAAAGGATGAATTTTTCGGCGGAGCCGCTCTTGAGCGGCGGCCCCATCCGGTGTCCTGTTGGAAATCGGCATTTCGTACACATATTTGAACTGCTGGTGTGACCCCAGATAGCCGGGCATAAGAAAGTCGAGAATGGACCACAGGTCCGTCACGCTGTTTTCGATGGGCGTCCCCGTCAGTACGAGGCGGTAACACGCCTTAACTCGCTTCGTGGAGCGTGCATTTTGGGTGGAATGATTCTTGATATGCTGCGCTTCATCCAGAATGGCTGCGGAAAAGCGGATACGGGCATAAAAATCAATATCGCGCCGAAGCAGCGCATACGAAGTGATGACGAGATCGGCACCTTCCAGCGTGTCCCATTTCTTTTGACGCTGCGCGCCCGTGGAGAGGTGTACGCGCAGATTTGGCGTGAATTTCTCCGCCTCGGCGGCCCAGTTTTCCACCAGACTGGTAGGACACACAACAAGAGCGGGCAATCCGCGCGCGGATTCATCCGCCCGGGGCAGTTGAAGCCAGGCGAGTGTCTGCACGGTTTTACCTAGGCCCATCTCATCGGCCAAGATGCCGCTGAATCCTCCGTTTTCCATGTAGCGCAACCAGTTCACACCGGTTTTCTGGTAGCCGCGCAACACCTTCTCCATCTCGGGGTTCAACTCAATGGGATCCATTTGTGCTTTGCAGTTTTGCTTTTGCACCTGCCTGTGCCACGAGTCGTCCGTCTCTACCTGCACACCGGATATCATTAGCAGAGAGGACATGACATAGCCCGCATGAATATCCCTCACATGCAGGCTGCGGTAGGGAATTTCGTCGCGCACCGAGCAATCATCAAACACCGCATTCACCCGCTCCACCAGATTCGCGTCCAGCAAGTAGGTCTTCTCATCGCGCTCGATGAAATATTCATCGAGCAGCACGGCGTCTTCAACATCCGTTTCGCTAAGGAATCCGCCATCGCGCAGCGGGAAGCGAAAATCCACCTGATACCATCCGGGCTTTTTTCCTGCGGATATGGCCAGCTTCGGGCTGATCCACTCCACCGACGTCATCCTCTTTTCCAATTCAGAAGAGAAAGAAACCGTCCAGCCCTGCGAGCGCAGATCGGGCACATGGCGCGCCAGAAAATTCAGTGTTTCGGTTTTTCCTTCGATCGACTCCAGGCTCTCGCCGTTCATGCCTCGAATACCCAGCGCCTGCAACTTCTGCAAGCCCTCGTCCTCCATTTCCGAATGGCGCATCATGAAATGAAAAACTCCTTCGCCGGAAGGCGTCGCCTGCCGGTAACAGCCGGCATGTTGGCCAGCGACAAACCGTCCCCCACCCTTTCCATAGCGAACATACAAGGCGGGTTGCAGTGCGTCGGGCCGTCCGCTCAATTCTAGTTCAAATGCCGGCGCTCCCTGCGTCATCACGCATTGCCCCTGCGTAATATCCGCATCAATCAGAATCCGATCCTTCAATTCGGGCAACACCTCGAAGAGGAATTCGGGAACCTGCGAAGCAGCCAGTCGCATCGGCCCGTCGTACAAGGCGTGCAGTGCTTCCGGGAGCGCCGGGTCCAACGGATGCAGCGTATCATCCAGCAGCAGCCAGGCGGCCCGCCTTCCTGGCAGAAAGACCGGGCGGGCGGCGTCAGGAGGCAGGTCCAGATGCTGTTCCACCAGCACTTCGCCCGTTTGCCGGTCCGCCCGAACCACCAAATGTGGCTGCACGGCATCGGTGGAAATCCTGATCGTCCGCTCCGATTCCTGTAGGTGAATTGTTCCGGGTGCCATTTCATCCAACAATTCCAGAAAGTGATTCCGATTCAGTTGAAGCTCATCCGGGGGGGATTCTCCCTCACAGAAATCCTCAAGCACGTAGAGCAGATGAGTATCCCGAGCGCCGAATGACAAGGGGAGCGACGTTTCAACCTGACTGATTTTTTTCCTGCTGGTTTTATATACAATCTGTGTGCCAATCCTGAGGTTGTCCCGTGCAAAATCATCCTGCCAAGCACCAGGAATACGAAGGCGCAGCGTCGCCGAAATGGCCTCCGGTTCATTGGGCGAAAGGCGCTTGATTCCTCCTTGGTGGTCGCCACGTCTGAACGCTTCCTGTCTTCTACGAATGCGTCGGTCTCGTTCATGGCGCGGGGACACCGTACGATCCACCCAGGCCAGGGCCACCGCAATCACATGAGAGCAAACAATTCCCCGTTCGCGCGAATCCTTGCACGGGCACTCATTCTCCACCGACCCGTCAGACAAAACCTTGAAACGTGTGATGAAAACCCGGTCGCCATAGCCGATGGCCCCTTCAATCAATGGCGCGCGGCTTGCATCCAGCCTGCGGATACGGCCCGCCTCAAACAGGCTACGCCCCTCTTCAAAGACTTTTTTCCCGGCCCACTCCAGCAGATCGTCTTTGGTCAAATAGACTTCTTTCTCATGTTGTCCCATACTCACGGAATGTGAAAGGAACCGAGGCATATTTCAAGCACAACGTTTAAAAATACACGTTTTCGTTCAACGTTAAGCCATACTTCGAGCGCCGAATCGTCTTCCCGCGCTAGCAGCCTGTCGGGCTTTGGCCCGCCAGGCTGTTGGAGGCTAAGTCCTTCGCATATCCTTCCCGAACGGCGGGTTCCATGTTGGCCAACTCGTCATCAGTCAGAAACCCGAAATGCGATTCTCTCTTTCTCGCCGAAAGGCGTCCATTGTTTTGCAGGCAAAACTGGATAAAAAGATCAATGAGGCGGTCAGGCATGTCCACGATTTCCTGAATGGCCTGCTTGGTCTTGTCGTAATTCGCCAGAAAATCGAGTTCTTCCACCAGTTCGTGCTCGATGGTGAGCTTGATGAAATCATACAACGCCTCCACCTGAGCAGTCATGTCGATGAACCTGTACAGAGGTCCGGTCTCACCCGGCACGGTCATCTGGCCGAGATCATCCAGTTCGTATTCCACCAGCCGCATCAGCGGGTTTGAGAACGCCTCCAGGGAATGATCGTAAAGCGCCGGGTTTTTCAGCATGGCGGCGGAGACCGGGAACATGAGCCCTTTCGGAGTCTCGCCGCGCAGGAACAGTATATTGTGAATGAGAAATCGATGAATACGGCCGTTGCCGTCCTCGAAAGGATGCATGAAGACGAATCCGTAGGAGATGGCGGCAGCATGGATAATGGCGGGGACCGCGCCTTCCTTCATCACCTGGTGGGCGGTGAGCAGTCCATCCATCAGTTCCTGGAGAGCGTCGGGTTTCGGGCAGACATAATGAACGAGCTGCTTCTGGTAGGAAATAGCCTGTCCGACGTAGTTCTGGTTGGCCCGGTAGTCCGTGTCACGGAACCGGGGATCGACGATGCGGTTCTGCACGTCGATCAGGAGAGGCTTCTCGCAAAAGTCCTTGCGCTCAGCCATCTCCAGCAAGCCGATGAATTTCTCTGTCCGGGAGGCGCTCGGCTTGATGTGTTCGATCTCAAATGAGGACTTGGTTTCTTTGTTATACAGGTAGCTAAGTGCCCGCCTGAGAAGCTCCGGTGGATAGGATTTCAAAACCTCTTCGCAGCGCTGCCGCAGGTCGATTCCTTCCATGACGGCGAGCTTTTCGGTACGCCGGACGAGGGGACAAAAATCTTTCCCGCCAAGCAGGTTGTCGATGACCCTCTGACGCTGCACGCGACGGCCGTGTGAAACGGTATAGTAACGGTCTGGCTCAAGGAGCTCGATGTAATTCCCCTTGGTCATATCCGGCAGCGGGAGTTCCCGTCCGGTCAGCAATTCATACAGAAACCAGATTCTTCGCACGTATTTTCCGGTCGGTTTTGAGCTGATCCAGGCCGCTATCTCGTCTGCCGGGACCACGTCGAAAAGGGCCGCCAAGATGCCAAGATTGACGCCGTCGTACTTGAGAGCGAACTCCAGATGGTCTCCCGTCCCGTATCCGGGCCAATAGGACTGGGGATAGATGGATTCCGTCTGCCCATCCTGAATAGTCGAGCGCAGCGTCCCGGTTGGGCTGACGGAGGACGTGTGCCAGTTCGGCAAAGCACTCAATCCGTACTGCTCGATCAGAATCGCATATCCCGCCAGTCGGTTTTGGCTCGTGTCCAATGTCATTACACCTCAAAAAATCGTTACGGCCCTCAAAAAACGACTACCAAAAGCCTGCGAGTTAAAATATGGTTACATTTGCGGCAGTTATCAAGAAATAGTTTGGAATCTTCGGGTGATATCTTGGGAATCCATCAGGAGCGAAGTTTGATACCGCGCCGCATAAAGGTGGGCGTGTCGAGGTCTTCTCCATTGCGCAGCGTGGGCTCCACATCCTTGAACCGCCCTTTTCCGGGCGCATCCAGATTGAGACTCGACTGCACAGCCCGGGCCTTCTTTTTCCCGCTTTCCGTCTTTTCTCCGGCAGTCTGAGCGGTTATTGCTGCCCGCTGTTCCATGCAGGCATCTGCACCCAACTCGCTGGCTTCCGAGGCCAGCACGATCAGGGAAATTTCATCCTTTATCGTGGAGTCCACCGAGGTGCCCATCTTGATTCGAGCATGTTCGCCCAGGACTTCGCCCAGCGAGGTCATGATGCAATCCAGCTCGCGCAGGGCTAGATCGTGACCACCACAGACGCCCACGATCACCGACGAAGCCTTCGCCAAGACCGTGCGGCTGCAGAAAAGCGGGTGGTCCAGCACCCCCTTCACCACTAGCTCGGCACGACCCTTACCTGACGCCTCACCACAGACCATGGTGCATAGTCCGTGACTGTTCATCACCGCCCGGCGGACATCCGCAAAGTCAATATTCACCACACCTGGAGAGGCCAACAAGCGCTGCATGGCCCTGATGTTCTTCGATACGGTTTCCGCCACCACCTCGAAGGCGGATTCTATGCTTGTTTTATCGGATGCCCAGGGAAGGAGGCGTTGATTCTCCACCATGACCACGCCGTCCACGGCATCCTGAAACTGAAGAAGGCCGTCTTTTGCAATGGCCCTTCGCTCGGCACCTTCAAAATCAAACGGCATGGCTGCGAAGCCAACCACTAGCGCGCCCGCATCAGAAGCGATCTCCGCAAGAGCATTAGCCCCTCCCGTACCCATTCCTCCCCCGAACCCGGCGGCAATAAAAATGAGGTCTGCCATGGAGCAAAGTTCCGAAAGCTGTTCTCGGTTTTCATTTACGGCACGGCGGCCTGCAGCCACATCTCCCGCACAGCTCATGCCCTGCGTTGCGCGAGAATTCAAATGAATGCCTTCGGCGTCCCACTCGCCTCCCAGCATCTGGGAATCGGTATCCAGCAGGTAGCCCTTGAAGCGCTCGGTCCAGCCGCCCGTCATGGACTTGACCACCTGCACTCCGCAGCCGCCCACGCCGAAGACCAACATGGTCAACTCATGCAGATTGCTGGTATGTGATTTTTTTTGAACTTCCATAGCCGCACCTTATATCGAGCCTTTCAACATGCTGACCAGACGGGAAAAGAGGCCATTCTCGGCTTCCCGTTGGCCGGTCGTCTTGAATCCATAGCGAATCATACCCAGCGGTGCGGCATATTCCGGCCCTTCCGTAACCACCGCCAGCCCACTGATGTTTCGGGGAATCCCCACATGACAGGGCATCTCAAAGACCTGCGCCGCCAGTTCACACACCCCTTTCAAATGCGCTCCCCCTCCCGTGAGAAGCACCCCGGCACCCGCCATGGAAAGAGGGTTGTAGCGGACGATTTCCGATTTCACCATCCACAGAATCTCCTCCACACGGGCATGAATGATCGCATGCAGATCCGAGAGATTCACATGCTTGCTTTGGAACCCGCTTTCGGCCTGAAGCGAAACGGTCTGGCTCGCGGCGCATTGCCCTTTAAGTGCATTCCCCCACTCCAGCTTCAAGCGTTCGGCCTGAGAAATCGGAATGCAAAGTCCGGTGGCCACATCATTGGTGATGTGATCGCCCCCCACCGCCAACGCACCCGCACAGGCAATAGCCCGCCCACCGTAGACTAGATAATCCGTGGTACCCCCGCCCATATCAATCACGATTACGCCGCTTTCCTTCTGCTCCGGGGTAAGCACCGCGAGCGCCGAACAAAGTCCGCTGAAGGCCACATCCGCCACTTCCACATAGGCGCTTTTCAAAAGTTTGACCGCATTTTTCACTCGATTACGAATGCCGTGCATAATCAACATATCCACGGAAAGTTTGGAGCCCTCCATACCCACCGGATCAATCACGCCAGGCTGATCATCCACATAAAAATGCTGATTGATGGTATGCAGTACGGCCCGATCATGCGGAAGACTCAGTGTACGCCCCACTTCCATCACGCGCTCGATATCCTCTCGGGCAATCTCGCCGGATTCCACCGGGACGTTTCCATGATTGATCACACTCTGAATGTGCCCGCCCGTGACGACCAAATGGACCTCATGAATGGCCACGCGGCTCTGTTCCTCCGCCATTTCAAGCGTACTCTTCACACAGGACAGCGCGTTCTCAAAGTGGATGATGTCCCCCTTGCGCACGCCGCGCGAGGCGCATTCTCCCATACCGGTTACCAGAATCTGGCCGTCCTCCAGTTGTTCACCGATCAAAGCCCGGATTTTCGACGTGCCGATTTCGAGGGATACGATAGGTGACGGTGCCATAATCAAGAAACCTCGTTACTGTGTTATTCTATTTCGTAAAACCCCAGCGCCGACTCAGCGGCCAATACACTGCAAATGCGGGACCGACGATATCTTCCTGGCGGACCGCCCCGAAATAACGTCCATCCAGACTTTCCCGCGAATTATCCCCAAAAGGCAGATATTCCCCAGCGCCCAGGCAGAGTTCATCGCCCGGGAGCGCCAGTTTTGCGCGGCGCAATTCCGCAGAGTTTACCCCCGGAAAAACGTAGCCATTATACCCCTCGGCAGCGCCATGCAGCAAGCGGTAAAACGGATAGGGAGCATCTACTTTCTTCCCGTCGGCCAACAAATATCGCTGCGTCACATCGTCCTCGCGATCGGGCTGATGAATGGCAACGCACTCTCCCGGCAACCCCACCAGCCGCTTGATATAAAAATTATTCGTCTTGATGTTCGGAAAATCGATGCCGCGCGTATCGAAAACAAAGATGTCGCCCCGTTGGGGTCGCGAGAAATTGTATTTCACCTTATTGACGAAAATATGATCGCCGAGGCAGATCGTACCCGCCGCCAACAAGTCGCCCTTGTGTACAAGGTCACCGTCCTTCACATAAGTCTCGAACGCGGACGGAATCGGCATGCGCATGTTGGAGCCGACTATCGTGTAGAAATGAGCCAGGAACGAGGTATCCAAGTTCTTGATTTTGGGTCGATCCGGGTTGCGACCCGGTCCGGTCATGATAAAGGCATCCTTGCCGTAGCCGAGATAACGGACGCGCCCATCCTGCACAGCACGTATTTGAACGGGATACTTCCCGAAAAGCGCCGTGTTGAACAAACGCAGCGGATAGGCATTAAAAAGACTCAGCGATGCCGGTGGATGAAAGGTAATACCGTTGAGGGTGGGCTGCATGGAACCGGTGGGTATCTTGAACGGCTGGATAAAATACGTGCGAAAGCCCAGCGCCACCACCAAGGCCACCACGATCACTTCCACATTCTCCCGGATTTTACGGGGTTCGCGCGGAGGCATAACCTTCGAGCTACTCTCCGCCAGCCGCTCGCACAGCCCATGAATCTCCTCTTTATCCGCCCCGCTTTTCGAGGCCTGTTGCAGGGCCTCCATGCGCTGATCCAGGTCGGCCAGCAAATCACCGGAGGTCACATCCTCCCGCATGTGGCGAGCATGCCGTGCCTCATGAAGCAGATGCTTGACCAGTTTGCTCAATCGTCGTTTTTCAAAATAATTCATACGGACTCGTTTCCCGGAAAAGGGTTCAAATCTTGGATTTCAATACAGAGATAAAGGCTTCCTGAGGGATGCTGACCTTGCCGATCAGTTTCATCTTCTTCTTCCCCTCTTTCTGTTTCTCGAGCAGCTTGCGCTTTCTTGAAATATCCCCGCCGTAACACTTCGAGGTCACATCTTTGCGTAGAGCCCGAATCGTTTCGCGGGCAATGATATTGCGCCCGATGGCGGCCTGCAACGGGATCTGAAACATCTGCGGCGGAATCACCTCACGCAGCGATTCGCAAATTTCACGCCCGCGCCCCACCGCCTTGTTTCGATGAATAATACAGGAGAAGGCATCCACCTGCTCGCCATGCACAAGAATTTCCAGTTTGACCAAATCGCTCGCCTGATAGCCCGCCGGCTCATAATCCATCGAGGAATAACCTCGGCTGATGCTTTTCAACTTATCATTGAAATCGAGCAGAATTTCATTCAGCGGCAGCAGACACGTCAGCATCACACGCCGCGTATCCATCGAGTCTGTTTTTTCCACGTCGCCGCGGCGGTCCATGATCAATTGCAGCATGTCCCCGATGTGCTCGTTGTGACAAATGATAAAGGCTTTCACCAATGGCTCTTCGATGCGGTCAATGCGCGTGACTTCGGGCAGGCGTACCGGGTTATCCACCTCGATCATCGTTTCATCGGTTAGATACACATTATAAATTACACCCGGATACGTCGTAATCAGGTCCACATCAAATTCGCGGCGCAGGCGCTCCTGCACGATTTCCATGTGCAGCAGCCCCAGAAAACCGCAGCGGAAACCGAAGCCCAGCGCCACGGAGCTTTCCGGCTGATAGGCCAGCGAGCTGTCATTCAACTGAAGTTTTTCCAGACTGGACTGGAGCTTTTCATAATCAGACGTGACCACCGGGTAAAGCCCGCTGAATACCAGCGGATGAATTTCCTTAAAGCCGAGCATGGGCGTGGTGGCCGGATTTCGGCTGAGCGTGATCGTATCGCCCATCAGGATGTCCGAGGGTTTCTTGATATTACCAATGATGTATCCAACTTCACCGCCCTGCAGCACATCGCAGGGCATGGGTTTCGGCATAAAGCGGCCCACCTCCTTGCAATCATAATCCTGCCCATTGCTCAAGAGGCGTATTTTATCACCGCGCTTCAGTGAGCCCTCGCCAAGACGGATATAGGAAATGACCCCTCGATAGGCATCATAGACATTGTCAAAGACCAGCGCCCGGCACGTATCCGTTTCCTCGTTCACTGTGGGCGGCGGAATGCGCTGCACGATGGCCTCCATGATCGCTTCAATGCCAAACCCCGTTTTGGCACTGGCCTGCAACGCATCATCCATCGGGATGGCCAGAATATCCTCCACCTGACG
>CAZBEO010000079.1:0-15155 GCA_964490935.1 uncultured Verrucomicrobiota bacterium | reverse complement strand
AGAATGGTGGGCCCGGTAGGGCTCGAACCTACGACCAGAGGATTATGAGTCCCCTGCTCTGACCAACTGAGCTACGGGCCCGCAAGAGAAAATGGTGGTGGGGCTTGGATTCGAACCAAGGAACCCAGAGGGAACAGATTTACAGTCTGCCGCGTTTAGCCACTTCGCTACCCCACCGCCCAAAATCAGGATGCGCATAGTACCTATTTTGATTTGGTTGTCCACCCCCTTTTTTATGAAATAATCCGTGCATAAAACCCTGAAAAGGAGGAATAATCGCGCCCGTTCGCCAAGAGTTGAACCGTAGAAGGCCTTTCGCCCGGAAACAGGGGCGGGCCTCACCGTCAGGAGTGTACGCTGAATCATGGATGTTGAACCGATTATCGAGGCCGTTGAGCTGACCAAAACATTTCGGGATTTCTGGCATCGTCCCCGGGTACGGGCCGTGCGCGGGATTACCTTTTCGGTGCGTCCAGGCGAGGTGTTCGGCCTGCTTGGCCCGAATGGTTCCGGAAAGTCCACCACCATCAAGATGATCCTCGGCCTACTGCATCCCGGAAGCGGCGAACTGCGGGTGCTGGGCGAGTCCCCGGATCAGGTTCCCATGCGGGAACGTCTCGGATTCTTGCCGGAAGAGTCGTATCTCTACCCCTACCTTACCTGCGAAGAAACCCTCGATTTTTTCGGCAAACTCTTTCCGATGGATGCGTCCACCCGGCGAGAAAGGGTGGATCAACTGCTCGAGATGATCGGCTTGCAACATGCCCGCAAACGCCCGGTGGGCGAACTCTCCAAGGGCATGGCGCGCCGCATCGCACTGGCACAGGCCCTGATCAATGATCCCGACCTGATTATTCTCGATGAGCCGACGTCCGGTCTCGACCCGCTGGGATGCCGTCAGGTGAAAGATCTGATCGCCGCTCTGGCGCAACGCGGCAAAACAATTCTGCTCTCCTCACACCTGCTCGCCGATGTGGAGGACGTGTGCGACCGCATTGCCATTCTCTATAATGGCAGCCTCCGCGCCATGGGGCCGATCCATGAGCTGCTCGAGGACAAGTCACGCTATCAGCTTACCCTACCCGAACTACCGCCGGATGCCATGAAGCAACTCCTCGCCCGTCTGCGCGAGGCCCTCGGAACGGAGCCGGATGTCGAGCGCCCGAAAATCAACTTGGAACGTTTCTTTCTCGAGGTGGTACGCCAGGCGCAGAATAATCGGGAAGAATATTCCGGCGCACAGAATGCCGGAATGATCGCCCCATATCTCCAGCAGCAGCCAACGACTCCGAACCCTGCCGATGGAGACCAGGCCACACCATGAGAGCCACGTGGGCCATTGCCGTGCAGACCCTCCGCAGCGCCTGGCGCTCAAAGCTCGTACTTTCTCCGGCGCTGGTCCTGCTCTTCATCACCATTTTCCTTCCCTTTACACTGAAGGGCGACGGCACGCCCGATGGACTCGTCCGCCTGACCATCGGCTATACCCTCGGCATGGTTCGTTTTGTGCTGGCCCTTACCGCCATCTGGACCGGATGCTCCGCCATCTCCGGCGACCTAGCGGAGCGTCCTCTTTATCTGGTGCTGACCAAACCCGTACGCCCCCTGAGTGTGTGGATGGGTAAATGGATGGGCCTTTCCATTCTGTTGACCGTGCTGTTGGCTGGAAGCGCCCTTCTCGCGCCGGTTATGCTGGCCCAATCACTCGACCGCCATGGAATCACGGCGGAAGAACGCCGCACCCTAAATGAAGACGTACTGGTCTCACGCACGGGTCTGCAACCTCTCCCGGATCCCTCGTTTTCAACGGAAGCACAAACCCTCTACAGCGCCAAAAAACGCACCGGAGAGATTCCCGAAAATCTCTCGGAAGAGGAGGCCCTGCGCGAGCTGCATAGCGCCCTAGAAATTCAAGCCAACCGCGTGGACGCCGGTGGGCAGCGTACCTGGCGCTTTCAGGTGCCGTCGGCCCTGCGTCGCGTTCCGTTTTATCATCTACGCTATGCCGTGATGGCGCCCGGACTTGATGCGCTTTCCACCGAGGGACGCTGGGACGCGCTGGACGCGCACGGGCAAGTGCTGGAAAGCCGTCCGGTCACGCAATCACGCGGCATCACGCTCACCCTGCGCTTCCCCTCCGGCATCGCGTCGCCCGAGGGCGAGGTCGTGCTGCGCTACACCAATACGGATACGCAAAAGAACACGATCCTTTTCCCGCCACAATCCGTGCCGGAGCTTTTGGTACGAAGTGGAACTTTTTATGGGAATTATCTGCGCATGGTGCTGGTCCTGCTGATTCAACTTCTTTTCTGGACGGCCATCGGCGTTACCGCCGGCTGTTTCTTCTCGCAGCCGGTGGCAGTGGTGTTCACCGGCTGGCTGATACTGCTCACAGGCCTCGGCGCCTACCTGCAATCACTCAGCGTGGAGTATGGCGTCTTTACGGGTAATCCCGAACATGCTCTCTGGAATTGGATCGTGGGCCCATTGTATTGGCTGCTGCACCAGATCGTGCGTCCACTGGAAAGCGAACCGGTGATGGAAAGGCTGCTGAGCGGCGAACAAATTGGTTGGTTGGTCGTGCTGCGGGAACTGGGCATCCGGCTTGCGCTCTACAGCGGACTGCTGGCCCTCTTCGGTGCCCTCACACTTAAGCGCCGTGAAATTGGACTGCCGGTGAAATCATCATGACCCCAACAACGCATAGAATCACGGGCTGGATACGCCGGGCGACCCTTCCCCTACTCATCCTGGCCCTGCTGGCCGCCTCGGCTTTTTTTCAACAGCGCCTGCACGAAGCACAACGCCGCGCTGCACCGACTGCCACCGTGCAGCCAGCCTCTCCGCGCGTAACCTTCATCACCATGGTGCTGGGCGGTTTTCGCGGGCTCGTGGCGGATGCCCTCTGGATACGCGCCGCCCGTATGCAGCAAGAGGGCCGCTACTTTGAAATGGTGCAATTGGCCAACTGGATTACCCAATTGGAACCCCAGTTCACCGAGGTCTGGGCCTTCAGCGCCTGGAATCTGGCCTACAACATCAGCATCTACTTCAACCGACCGGAGGACCGCTGGCGCTGGGTGCAAAGCGGCATCGCCCTGCTGCGTGACGAAGGCATCGCCTACAATCCCCACGAACCGGAACTCTACTACGAGCTGGCCTGGATGTTTGCCCACAAGATCGGTTCCTTCACCGACAACGCGCATGTCTATTACAAACAACAATGGGCCGACGCCATGCGCACCGCCCTAGGAGGACCACGCCCGGATTATCTTCACCCCCCCGCACCGGAACGCCTCGAACCATACAAACTGAACCCGGAACTCATGCAGGCGCTGGAAGAACAATACGGCCCGCTGGACTGGCTACGCCCTCAAACACAAGCCATCTACTGGGCCTTCCAGGGGCTGCCCTTTGCCGATCCATTCATGCGCACCCGCCTGCAGCGCCTGATCTATCAATCCATGGCCGTGATGACCCTGGGCGAGACCACGCCAGATGCCGACAGCGCCGACTGGTATCCAGCAAATCCGACCCTACTTCCCTACACCCTTCGCGCCTACGAGCAGGCCATCCAAAATGACCCCGACAACCCATCCCTCCGACAAGCCTATGTCAACTTCCTGGAAATGGCCCTGGAAATATACCGCACCACGGGCGATCAAAACACCGTACAGCAGCTTTTCCAATCATTGGAAAGCATGCGGACAGTGAACGCCCCTGTCCCGGGCTCGATATAGAGCCGGGACCTTGTCGAGCGGCACAAGAACGGTGTTGATCAACTCCCAGATGCTTATTACTGGCTGTTATCCACCGTGGAATAAAGCACATGCCCGTCCGCCACGTTGCTGATGGTATATTCTTCGATGTGCATATTCACATCGGAGGCAAACGTCAGGCGGGCCTGATATTTTTGTTCCATATTCACCAGGACCTGTTCGTCCTCCGTGCGCAGGCGGTCCAGCACATGCGGGTGCAGGGTGATCCGGTACGAGCGATCTTTCTCCGAATGATGCTTGCGCATCAGTTCCATCAGATGGCGCTGAATCTCCACGCTCATGCTCAGATTGCTTAGCACCTTGCCGCGTCCCTTGCAATAAGGGCAGTTGTCGTAGGTGGTGGAGCGGATGCTCTCTTCCACGCGCTGGCGGGTCATTTCCACCAACCCCAGCGGCGAAATGGGATACACATTCGTCCGGGCCCGATCGCGCTTCAGCACATCCTTCAGATGCCGATAAACCTGAGCCTGGTGCCGCTTCATGCGCATGTCAATGAAGTCAATCACCAGCAAGCCGCCGATGTTGCGCAGGCGAAGCTGACGGGCCACTTCGTCCGCCGCCTCCATGTTCACCTCCAGAATCACTTCTTCCTGCGTCGTCCCCCCCTTGTGACGGCCCGTATTCACGTCAATCGCCACGAGCGCTTCCGTTTCGTCGATCACCAAGTAGCCGCCGGATTCCAGCCAGACCTTCCGGCGGAAGGCCGTGGCCAACTGTTTCTCCACTTTGAAATGCTCGAAGATCGGCACCTCTCCGTCATAGAGCTTCAGGCGTCCGCGCGAACGACGCGAAATCTTGGCCACGAGGCTCTTCATCGTGTCGTAAACGGCACGGCTGTCAATCACGATACGGTCGATATCTTCGGTCATGGAATCACGGGCCACCCGCTCCACGAGGTCCAGCTCCTGATACAACCGGTACGGCGCAGACTTGCTCTTCATCGCCTCCTCAATCTCCGTCCAGGTGGCCAATAGGCCGCGTACATCCCGCACAAAACTGGTCTTGCGTGCCCCTTCGCCCGCCGTACGCACAATGAAGCCCGTATTGCCCGGTATGGGCAGGCGGGCCAGCACCTTCTTCAACCGCAACCGTTCTTTGGCATCCTCAATCTTGCGGGAAACCCCCTTGAGCGAGCTGCCAGGCATCATTACCAGATAACGTCCCGGAATGCTTAAATTGGCCGTCGCACGCGGGCCTTTCGTGCCAATCGCATCCTTTGTGATCTGAATGATGATCTCCGACCCCACCGGAAACTGTTTGTTCATTTCGCCGGGCGGAAAACGTTTCTTCCGCACCCGCTTCGACTTCACTCCCTCTTCCGCCTCGAGCCTAGCTGCATCCTCCGGAATCATGTCCCAGTAATGAATAAACGCATTCTTCTTCATGCCGATATCCACAAAAGCCGCCTGCAGCCCATCCTCCAGATTCTGGATGCGCCCCTTGAAAATGCTGCCCACAATGCGGTCTTCGGATGCCCGTTCAATAAAGAAGGACTCCAAACGCCCCTCCTCCAGCAACGCCACACGCGTTTCCAGACTCTCCACATTGATGATCAGTTCCTTGTTTATTTTTCTTCGAAGTATCGAAATCAAAGTACACCTCTTTCTTCCTCGCACGTCAGCGCTCAACACGCCGAACGTATACGCTTTGCACAATGCCCAATGAAATCATCGTGCCCACCATGAACGATCCGCCATAACTGATCAACGGAAGAGGCAAGCCGGTTATCGGCATTAACCCCACCGTCATCGCCAGGTTGACGAACACATGACAGCACATCATGATTGCCACTCCAACAGCCAAAAGCCGTCCGAAGCGGTCTCGTGCGGCACCCGCCGCACGGATACAAAAGGACAATAATAATACATACAGACCCATGATCACCATGGACCCTACAAACCCCGTCTCCTCCGCTATC
The DNA here is from genome assembly GCA_964490935.1 of uncultured Verrucomicrobiota bacterium. Taxonomy (GTDB): domain Bacteria; phylum Verrucomicrobiota; class Kiritimatiellia; order RZYC01; family RZYC01; genus JAQVYB01. The sequence goes on along the minus strand of CAZBEO010000079.1, from coordinate 9,458 downwards.
ACGGAATAAATGAAATCGGTCGGCGCCACGGTTCTCGGCAGAAAGCCCAGAATATTCTGAGTCCCCTGCAGGAAACCTTTTCCCGTAACACCGCCTGATCCCACCGCAATAACGGATTGAACCATATTCCAGCCTGCGCCCAGCGGGTCCCGGTCCGGGTCCACAAAGACCATCAAACGGTCTTTCTGATACGGACTCAGCACCAGCCAGCCGACCGGCAAAACCAACGTGCCCAAAAACAGCAGAAACAACAGTATCCGCAGGGGCATCCCGGCCACAAACAACATCCCAAACACCATGGGCACCAGCACCATCGCCGTCCCCAAATCCGGCTCCTTCAAGATCAACAGGAAAGGAATCGTCATAATCGCCAGCGCGCCAGCAATCGTTTCCATCCTGCAAACATCCCGGTCCGACCGCCCCAGAAAGGCCGCCAGCGCCACCAGCGTCGACAACTTCGCAAACTCCGAAGGCTGCACCTGAATCCCAAAAAATGAAAGCCAACGATACGCGCCATACACTTTTTTTCCCACCAGCAGCACCAGCACCAGCAGCACCAGACCAATGAGATACAACCAAAACGCATTTTCGCCCAACCTTCGGTAATCCACAAACAACACCGTCAGAAAACAGACGAACCCAACACCGCACCAAACAATCTGTTTCTGATACAGCAGGCTCACCGGCAAGTCATCGTGTCGGTAGCAAGCGCTGTAGATAAAGGCAATGCCAGCACCCATCAGCGCCGCAATCACCAACACCAGCCACCAATCCATCCGCAGGAGCACGGCTTTTATTTCAGCCCACTTGATCATCCCTGCCCCCCCGCCGTGTCCGCCAAATCGCCGTAAAAAATACCCTGAAGCAGATTGTGCATCAGCGGTGCCGCCGTGGTTCCTCCGCTCATCCCTTCTTCCACAAGGATCACCGCCGCATACTGTGGCTTCTCAAAAGGCGCAAAGGCCATCATCCACGCATATTTCTTTCCGCTCCCCTTCTTCCCATACTCGGCCGTGCCCGTTTTCCCGGCCACCTCCACACCATATACCGCCGCCTTGCTTCCCGTTCCACGGGGCGACATCACCACATCGCGCATCCCCCCGCGAACCAAGCGCAGCGATTCCGCATCCCAATTCATTTCATTCACTGCGTCCGGCATGACCCGTTCCAACACCGCCTCGCCCGCGCGGCGGGCGCTGCGCAACAGATGCGGCTTGTAGACCGTACCGCCGTTCGCAATCGCCGAAAGCACCACGCTCATCTGTAGCGGAGTCACGTTGAGATAGCCCTGCCCGATCGCCAGATTGCAGGTATCCCCGTCGCGCCACCCCTCACCCACATTTTTTCGTTTCCAAGCGGTATCCGGTAGCAATCCTCCCCGCTCGTAATCCAGATCAATACCCGTCTTCCGCCCCAAGCCCAACGCCGCCGCCATATGCACGACCGTTTCATGACCGCACTTCAGCGCCGCCTTGAAAAAAAAGACGTTACAACTGTCCATCAAGGACCGTTGCACACTAATCATTCCGTGTCCCGGACGATACCAGCACCGGAAACGTATTCCGCCCAATTCATAATAGCCAGGACAGTCAAATTCGGTCTGACCGGTGATCGCATCCGCCTCCAATGCCGCAAAAGCCACCACGGGCTTGAAAATACTGCCCGGCGCATAGGTTCCGGCCACCGCACGGTTGAACAGCGGCTTGTCCGGATCATCCCGAAGCACTGCCCAGCGTTCCGTGCTGATCGCCGGCACAAACTCGTTCGGATCAAACCCAGGCACGCTGGCCAACGCTAGAACCTCTCCCGAATTCGGGTCCATCACCACCACCGCACCTCGGCGACCCGTCAACACGCGCTCCGCCAGCTTCTGTATGCGTAGGTCCAGCGTCAATTGAATATCCGAGCCGTCATTCGGGTCCTTCGCGCTGACCTCGCCGAATTTATAACCCGAGACATCTACGCGGACCAGCCTTCCACCCGAAGTCCCGCGCAGGATTTCATCATACTGTTTTTCCAGTCCGGCCCGTCCCGCCATCTCCGGCAGGTAATAATGATACGTTTCCTCCTCCGCAGCCGACGCAGGCGAAGCACGCCCGACGTACCCGAGCACATGGGCCGCCGTTTCTCCCTCCGGATAGACCCGCGTGGTTTCCACATATAAATCCACGCCGGCCATGTCCGATGCCGATTCCGCCCAGCGGGCCATCTGCTCGTCATCCAGATTTTTCCAAACAATCAGGGGAAGCGGAAGGCGCCGGCGCATGTGCATGCGCACGTCCTGCTCCGTAAGCGTCACCGGCAGGCCTGTCTTCAGCGAAATCTCGCGAACCATACCCATCACCCGATTAACCGTGTTCGAGAGCGGACCGGGACGCCGCAGCTCCTCCAGATACATCGCCAGGCAGTAGGAGGGCACATTGTCAGCCAGACAGGTCATCGAGCGGTCATAAATGCGCCCACGCATCCCCGGTATGCGGACGCGGCGGATACTCTGCCGGCTGATGTCATCCTCGTAGGTTCCACCCTGCGCCACCTGAATCTTCCAAAGAAAAAGAGAAAGCCCAGCGAACGCCAGCAGCATAAGTGCCAGCAGCACGCGTACTCTAATAATTTCCTTGTCTGTCGTGTTTCCTGCCATTAAGCCGCCTGATCCTGATAGTCTAAACCCAAAAAACAATACAAATGATCCGCCACCGGATACACCAACGACACCGTCACCGCACCCAGCAGCATGCCGCCCGCCAGCTTCCATACCAGCAAAGTCCACGGCAGACGGACAAGCCCCATCCAGGCCAACAGAACGGCCAGCGCCAAAACCACTCCGAAATTCGACAGCGCTCCAAAGATTAGGTGTGTGATCCAATCCTTGATAAAGACCTCGTTGCGAAACCGAAAAACCACCCAAACCACGACGCAGTAACACAAGGAGGAAAATCCAAGCGGAACAAAACTCAGGGCGTCCTGTAGCAATCCGGCCAGAAACGCGGCGCACAGCGCCTCCATTCTCCCCCGTGCTAATCCAAAATACAGCGCCAGCGAAAACAGAACCGGCCAGGAAGCCGAACCCAGGATGCGAAGCGGCGGAAGCACCGACTGCACCAGCGCTCCGAAAAACAACACGGCAACCATCACGAGCCCATTCATTCGCGCCCTCCCCGCACTGGGCCCGTATCACGCAGAAGGTCCGCCAACGTATCCTCCTCCTCCGTGACCACAAAAACATAATTCAGCATTCCGAGGTCCGCTTTCGGGATCACATCCGCATACTGATAGAGTCCACCCTCATCCAAGTAGACCTTCTCCACATAACCAATCAGAAGTCCCTGGGGATAAACGCCCCCCAAGCCCGATGTCACCACTTCATCCCCCGCACGCGCCGGAATGCTCTTATTGATAAAGCGCAGTCGGCAGCGTGCCAACCCGTCCAGCGGTTCTCCTCCGCCTTCGAGAATGCCGTGTGCGCCGGTACGCGAAATCTGAGCCGAAACCCGACACCCCGGGTCCGAAACTAAGAGCACATCCGTCACCCGGGCCGACACTTCGACCGTTCGCCCCACCAGCCCATCCGACGTGATGACGGCGCTATCCGGAAAAATACTGTCTCGCCCTCCTGCGCCCAAACGTATTGAACGCCACCAACCGCTCGTATCCCGCCCGATCACTTCACAAGGAATCAGGTGGCGGGAGGATCGCTGGGCAAAATGAAGTTGCGCACGCAACTGAAGATTCTCACCCTCCGCCGCTTCCAATGCGCGGACGCTCGTACGGAGTTGAATCAATTCTTCCGACATCTCGCGGTTCTTGCGGATCATACCCCCCAGACCGCGGAAGACCGTGATGGATTCATCGAGACGAAGCGCACCTGCGCCGAGGATATGCTGAAGAGGGGCCACGCTGCCACGCACCGTGGATTTGGTCCAGTCGCTCACCACCGCCGGCATATTCAGCAACAGCAGGACAAACGCCAATATTAAAAGCCAAGTGATTAACCCTTTATTCTGCACTGCATCCCATCCAGTTCATCTTTCCTGAATCGATGCCGTATCAGACAGCCGCACACACACGCTCTATGGTCTCAGACACTCAGCAGACGCAGATCAAAAACCGCCCATTTTCCGAAGGAAATTCAACTCATGCAAAACAACACCCGTCCCTTCCGCCACCGCACTTAGCGGATCATCCGCCACGTGCACGGGAAGGCCCGTCTGTTCCGCAATCAACTTATCCAACCCGCGCAGCAAAGACCCACCCCCGGCCATAATCAATCCCCGGTCCACCAAATCGGCGGACAATTCCGGCGGACAGCGCTCCAGCGTCACGCGGACAGCGTCCACGATCTGCGAGACCGGCTCCTGCAAGGACTCCCTGATTTCTGCGGAGGTGATGGTCAGTGTTTTAGGAAGCCCGGCCACCAGGTCGCGCCCCTTCACTTCCATGCTGTTCTCTTCACTCAACGGATAAGCGGACCCTAAAGTGATTTTTATCTCTTCCGCTGTTCTTTCACCAATCATCAGGTTGTAAACGCGCTTCATGTATTGCGTGATAGCCTCATCCAATTCATCGCCGCCCACTCGAACACTCTTGCTGAACACAATACCGGCCAGCGAGATCAACGCCACTTCGGTTGTTCCGCCCCCGATGTCCACAATCATGTTCCCCGCCGGCTCCTGTACAGGAAGCCCGACCCCGATGGCGGCCGCCATGGGTTCCTCAATCAAATACACTTCACGCGCACCTGCGTGTGTAGCAGAATCTTTTACGGCTCGTTTCTCTACTTCCGTAATCCCGCTCGGCACCGCCACGATCACACGCGGCCGTACCATCTTGCGCCGATTGTGCACCTTGCGGATAAAATACCGCAGCATCGCCTCTGTAATTTCAAAATCCGCGATCACTCCGGCCTTCAGCGGGCGAATCGCCACGATGCTGCCCGGCGTACGCCCCAGCATTCGCTTGGCCTCTTCTCCCACAGCCAGCACTTTGTTGGTGCCCGCCTGAATGGCGACCACCGAGGGCTCGCGTAGGACGACTCCGCGGTCTTTCACATAGACCAGCGTATTCGCCGTACCCAAGTCGATGCCAATGTCGTTCGAAAAAGCCCCGAATAAGCGACTTAACATCTAATTAAACCCTCAAATCCGCCCGCCACAACGCTTATTCCGCCGTTGTCGCTGGCTCGTTTTCCACTGTACTTTGTTTCGGCGCTACCACAGCCCGGTCAACCCACTCGAGGATAGCCTGTTCTGCGTTGTCGCCCTGACGACGGCCCACCTTGATGATTCGCGTGTAACCGCCGGCGCGTCCGGCATAGCCGGGCGCAATGTCACTAAACAATTCGGCAACCCGGTCCTTTTGGCGAAGCAGCGAAATGGCACGACGCCGATCCGCTAACGTTCCCCGCTTCCCGAGCGTCACCATTTTCTCTGCCATACTGCGTGCCGCTCTGGCCTTGGCCAGCGTGGTGGTGATTCGCTTTTCCGCGATCAGATTGCATACCAAACCCGAAAGCAGAGCATCGCGATGCGCCGAGGTTCTGCCCAACTTCACTGTTTTTTTACGATGTCGCATGGTGATTACTCTCGCTAAAGTTACTGATCTAGTCCTCGCCCAATCCACCGGCGGAAGTGAGCAGGTCCTGATCAAAGGTCATACCCAACGACAAGCCCAACTCTTCCAGTTTCTGCTTGATCTCGTTGAGCGATTTCTTGCCAAAGTTACGGTATTTCAGCATCTCGGCCTCCGTCTTCTGGGCCAGCTCGCCTACGGTCGTAATGTTGGCGTTGTTCAAACAGTTCGCAGCACGAACACTCAGCTCGATTTCGTTCACGCTGATATTCAGCTTCTTGCGCAACTCTTCGCGCTCCGTGTTCGTTTCCTGCTCCTGTTTCTCAAATTCAATAAGGTCCTTGTCATAGCTGACAAACACATCCAGATGATGTCGAAGAATCGCCGACGACATCGTCAGCGCCTCATCCGGCGAGACCCGCCCATCCGTCCAGATATCCATGATCAACCGATCATAGTCCGTCCGCTGACCAACTCGCGTATTTTCCACCGTGTATTTCACGCGGCGAACGGGCGAGAAGAGCGAATCAATTGGAATCAGGCCGATGACCTGTTCGTTTGATTTATTCAGTTCAGCCTGGCAATAGCCCCGGCCAACCCGGACGTAGATTTCCATGTTCAGCTTGCCGTCTGCGTCCAGTGTGGCGATATGCTGATCTGGATTGAGCACTTCCACGCTGCCATCCGTCACAATATCCGCTGCCGTGACTGAACCCTCTCCTGAAGCCTTGATGGTGATCTTCCGAGGTTCCCTCGTGTACATCTTCAGCAGCACCTTTTTCAGGTTCAGCACGATGTCCGTTACGTCTTCCATCACACCCGGAAGCGTGCAAAACTCGTGCATCGCCCCGTCAATACGAACCGCATAAATGGCCGCGCCTTCCAGCGAGGAAAGCAGCACGCGCCGCAGTGAATTCCCAATGGTGCGTCCGTACCCCGCTTCAAACGGTTCGGCAAAAAACTTTCCGTAATTCTCCGCCACCGAAGCCTCATCCTTTTCGATGCGCTTCGGCATTTCAAATCGTCCCAGTCTAATCGGCATGTTTCTCTCTCCCAGGGCCGGGCATTAACCGACCCGTATGGTGTTTCTCTTATGCGTTTACTTCGAATACAACTCAACGACCAACTGCTCATCGAACGGCGAGCCGATCTCCTCTTTCGAAGGAATATGCAGCACTTCGCCCTTCAACTTTTCCTTGTCCAAACTCAGCCACGGAACAATGCCCCGCGCTTCACCCTTCTCTATAAAAGAGGCAACATACTGTTTGCTGTTCTCGCGATCGCGCGCTTCCACTACGCTCCCTTTGCCCATCAACATGGAAGGCACCGAGGCCTTGCGTCCATTCACAAACACATGACCATGCCGAACAATCTGCCGAGCCGCCACACGCGAGGGCGCAAAACCAAGCCGAAAAACCACGTTGTCCAGACGCATCTCGAGCATCTGCAGCAGGTTCTCACCCGTGATACCGCGTAACTGAGCGGAACGCTGAAAAAACAAACGGAACTGACCTTCGCGCAGCCCGTACGTCCTCTTTATCTTCTGCTTCTCGCGAAGCTGCATCCCGTAATCGGAAATCTTCGGACGCCGCTTGGGCTGCCCACCGGGGATCGGACGCCCCGTTTCAATCGGGCATTTCGCCATAAAACAGCGCTCGCCCTTTAGAAATAATTTTTCCCCTTCGCGGCGGCATAACTTACACGATGGTCCAACATATCTTCCCATGACTGTATACTCCTGAATCAAAAACCCTGTTTAAACGCGCCGGCGCTTCGGCGAGCGGCACCCGTTGTGCGGAATCGGCGTCATATCCTTGATCGACGTGACCGCCAAGCCAGCGGCCTGCACCGCACGAATGGCCGACTCACGCCCCGCGCCCGGACCCTGTACCTTTACTTCCACCTCATGCATGCCGTGCGAAACCGCCACGCGGGCCGCTTCCTGCGCCACCATGGTTGCCGCATAGGCCGTACTCTTGCGCGAACCCTTGAAGCCGCAACGCCCCGCGTTGCTCCAGGAAATCACCGCACCACGCGGGTCCGAGATGGACACCTGCGTGTTGTTGAAACTCGCCATGATATGTACGATGCCAACCGGAACATACTTTCCGCCCTTCACGCGCGTTTTCTTAGCCGCTGGCGCATCCGGCACCGCCGGCGCATCCGCTCCTGCTTCCGCAGGTGCCGACGTCTCTTTGCCTTCCGCCGCAGCAGCCTTCTTGCCCGACGCCGCAGCCTTCTTGCCCTCTGACGCCGCAGCCTTCTTGCTCTCTGGCGCCGCCTCGCTCTTTGCTTCGGTAGGCGCCGCAGCCTTTGCTTCCGCTGGTGCCGCAGCCTTCGCTTCCGCAGGTGCCGCAGCCTTTGCTTCGGTAGGCGCCGCAGCCTTCGCTTCCGCAGGTGCCGCAGCCTTTGCTTCAACTTCCGCCGCCGGTGCACCCTCCGCATCCGCCTGCAGTTTCACTTCCTCAACTTTTTCTTCCGCTTCTGACATAAGTATATTCCTGGCTATTCGTTCAACAACCTCTTGACGCTGTTATTTCCCTGTCTTGGCCGCCGATCTGGCTTCCTTGCCGCGCACAGCGCCGACCGTCTTACGCGGCCCCTTGCGTGTACGTGCATTTGTACTGGTCCGTTGACCACGCACCGGCAAACCGCGTTTATGACGGATTCCCCGATAGCAGTTGATGCTCATCAGACGCCGGACGTTCTGCGAAACCTCGCGGCGCAGATCCCCCTCGATGTTATATTGCGACTGTAGGACGCCCGCCAAGCGCGTGATCTCTTCGTCGGTCAGATCATCCGCCTTCTTCGCCGCATCCAACTGCGCCTTTTCAATCACCTCCAGCGCACACTTCGGGCCAATCCCATAAATGTAGCGCAGAGCAAATTCCAGTCGTTTCTTCCCCGGTATATCAATGCCCAATACCCTCGGCATACTCTTCTCCTTTAACCCTGCCGCTGCTTGTGGCGCGGATTTGTACAGATAACTCGCACGACGCCCTTGCGCCGCAACACTTTGCAACTTTCACATATACGCTTTACTGAACTTCTAACTTTCATCTTTCAACCCCGGATTCTGTAATAAAATTCTTCCCTTCGACATATCATACGGTGAAAACTCCACCTGCACCGTTGTCCCGCTGGGCAGGTCTTCCAGTGCCCGCCTGTCCGGCCCTGTAAAAAAGGCCACAAAACGGTGCCCGTTCTCCAGAACCGCATCAAAGGCGGCATGTCCTATCACATTCCCAATTCGGGCGTCCAGTATAATGTTCTCTTTTTTGTTCACTGTCCGCGCCGTCTCTATCCGTTATTCTGCTTCAGCTCCTCCAATACCGCCCGGGCCACTGCTTCCGGCGTTCCAGACGCATCCACACGGCACAGCTTCTGCCTGGCGTCATAGTACGCAATCAACCCGTGCGTCTGCTTCTCAAAAACCTTCATGCGGGCTTCAATCGTCTCCCGGGTATCATCATCCCGCTGGCTCACCACGCCGTCACACTGGTCGCACGTGCCTTCAACCGACGGCTTTTTGTGCTCCCGGTGATACACTGCTCCGCAGGCCTCGCACGTCAGCCTGCCCGTCAACCGGCTAATCACCAGTTCCTCGTCCAAATCCAAATAGAACACCCGCTCAATCGCCGTTCCGTACTCCCTCGAGAGAAACTCATCAAGCAGCTCCGCCTGACGCTCCGTCCTCGGAAAACCATCGAACATGCAATCCATCTTCCCGGCTTCACGCTGAAGGCGTTGATGCACCACGTTCAACACAATGTCATCCGGAACCAACTGACCGAAATCTATGTACGAAGCCACCTTGCGCCCGAGCGGCGAATCCTCCCGAGTGACCTCCCGAAACATCTCGCCCGTGGAAATCTGCCGATAAGCCGTAT
>CAZBEO010000078.1:0-15313 GCA_964490935.1 uncultured Verrucomicrobiota bacterium | reverse complement strand
CTTGGTCCCGTGTGCCCGTGGCCGGGATGGTGAACTATTGGGCATATGTTGAGCGGGGGGAGAGCGGAAGGAAAAAGAAGTGCAGGTGGCTATTGTTTCCTGATAGCGCCTGGAATGTGAACGAAGGTACACCTGTGGGGCGGGGTTGTATGCGTTGAACGCATTCAAGACGGGGAAAAAAGACCCCCTGAATTACCCCCTGACAGCATAGAACGCGGCGGGATACGTTATGCACTACCGTTATGCAGTGGCATGGTCTGGTTTTTGTAGAAAACGTAAAGCTATGGTATGCAGGTGGATAAAAAAATGGCGGAGAAGGGGGGATTCGAACCCCCGGTACGGGTTGACCCCGTACAACGGATTAGCAATCCGCCGCTTTAAGCCACTCAGCCACCTCTCCGCATAAGGATTGTCTCGAAAGACGGGGCACAACATAGGTGAATGTCTGGGAGCAGGCAAGAGCAATTTCTTTATTTTGGCGTAGCAGGTGTGGAGAGGGTAAATGGGCAAATGCCGATGCGTGCGAATTTTAGCGCGTCGTGGTTTCCACGGCATCCACAATGCCGACGATTACTGTGCGCAGCGGCGCATCCTTGTCTTTAATGATCTGGCGTGCGCTGGTGCCTTCATCCACCAAAAGCACTTGATCGCCGGGGCCGGCATCTACGGTGTCGATGGCCACCACGTAGTCGTTCAATGGTTTGCCCTGAGCATCGAACAATTCAACCGAGAGCATACGCTGTCCCTTGAAGAAGGGATGGCGTATGGTGGCCGTGATGGAGCCGATGACTTTTCCGAGCATCATGACCGGGCTCCTTTTCGGTTGGCGGAGGGGTCCGTGTAAAAATCATCAACGATTCCGGCGATGGCGTAATCCACGGGAACAAACCAAGGGTCGAGCAGGAGTGCGGCTTCACGGCCGCCCTCGTAGAAAACGATTTCATCGGGTCCGGCCATGCGGGTGGAATCGACCATGACGGTGGGCTTGCCTTTTATTTTTCCCTTTTTATCGAGCGGCTGGACCCATAGCAGGGGCATGCCTTCCATTCCGGTGTATATTTCGCAGGCGACCAATTGCCCGATTACCTTGCCTACACGCATAAAACAAACTCCCGATTAATACTCGCCATCCAATTCCATGCCTTTGGCCTCGTGAAAGCAGGTGGTTCCGGCCACCTGGCCGAGAAATCCCTTGTGAGGCCAGGTCAGTATCCGTTCGCTGTGCACACAGCCTCCCGATGCGGCGAAAAACTGTTCCGCGATGCCGTGAGCCTCTTCCACATCGTGCAGTTCACCCTGATACAGGCTGAGGGCCTTGCCATTCAGCACGCTGTCGGCTAGGCGCACTTCCAGCACGTTGACCGGCGTCCCCTTGAGAATCATTTCGGCGGCGCGGACATGAGTGGGTACATGGTCCGATTCCACCACGAGCATGGCCCCGGCTTTTGGTTTGGCGCGTTTGCCCAGTACGGCATCGTGCAGTAGCGGGTCGATGTCCGGCAGGAAGACCTGATCCACCATATCTTTCGCGCAGACGTGTCGCGCCTCTTCGAGGGCCATTTCCACCGAGGCGGTCGAGCCCCCGATCAGGATCAGATAGCGTCCCTGACTGATCGTTCCGCACTTCATCAGCGAGATAGGCGACTCCTTGCCCATCACATCGGCGGCCACCATGCCGGAAGGGATGGAGCTGAATTCAATGACGGCCAGTGCGGGATATTTCTTCATAGGTTTATACAATCCGGAAGCTGTCGACCAGCGTGCAGCGCCGCCAGCGTGCGAAATCGCGTGCGCGGGTGAGGCCTTCGCCGGTCGGTGTGGCAATCGTGAAAGAGGCGTATCCCTCGCCGGTCAGGCCGATACCCGCCTGCGAGCGCCCGTTCTTCACAAAAATACTGGTTTTGACTTCGCGGGCCATGCGCGACAGGTTATCAAGATTCTTCGAGTGCATGTGTGCGGAGTGCTGGTTGCGCAATTCGGATTCGATGCCCAGGCTGATGGCATAGGCGGCGTTCGGAACGCGAACCACCGGCAGGATCGGCATCATCTGCTCGGTCCAGACCAAGGGATGATCTTCTGGCACCTCGATGATGCCCAGGCGGACGGTATCGGGCACGTTGATGCCGAGTTGCGAGAGAATGACGCCCGCATTCTGTCCAACCATGTCGCGGTTGATAGTGGCATGGCCACGCGGGCCGGCCATTTTTGCGAACATGGCCTTTTCGAGTTGCGGCAGGAGCCCTTTATCAATCAGAAACGCATTGTTGCGCTGCATAACCTTGAGCAGTTCATCTGCCACCTTGTCGACCACGATGCACTGTTTTTCGCACACGCAAATAATGTTGTTATCGGTGGAGGCCCCCAGCACGATGTCGCGTCCGGCCTGTTCGATGTTGGCCGTTTCATCCACCACGACGGGCGGGTTGCCCGGTCCGGCGCAAATGGCCCGCTTGCCGCTCCGCATGGCGGCTTCCACGACCGCGCCACCACCGGTCACCACCAGAAGGCGGATATCCTTGTGCTTCATCAGTTGCCCAGCGCTCTCAATGGTTGGTACGGCTACGCAGGTGATCACATTGGCCGGACCGCCATGACGCACGATGACTTCATTCAGCATGGCGACATTGTGCGCGGAGACATTTTTCGCCCTGGGATGTGCATTGAATACGACCGAGTTGCCCGCCGCGATCATACCGATGGCATTGCATATGATCGTGGAGGTTGGATTCGTGGTGGGTGCGATGGCTCCGATCACGCCAAAGGGGGCAGGTTCTTCGATGGTCAGCCCGCAGTCACCGGAGAAGGCGAGGGGAATGAGGTCTTCCGTGCCGGGGGTCTTTTGCGCGGCGACGATATTTTTCAGTATCTTGTCGTCGAACCGACCGAGGCGTGTTTCCTCGAAGGCTTCTTTGGCCAGCGAGGCGGCTTCGGCCACCATGACGCGCCGAATATCAGCAATGATTTCCGCGCGTTTTTCCATGGAGAGCGCCGCGAAGTCCGGCTGCGCCTTCCCGGCGGCCGCCACGGCCTGATCCACGGTCTCAAAGATACCCAAGCCGGACACGCCGCCACGGGAAACCTCGATGGGTTTCGTAGAGACGGAGGCGGAAGACGGCGCTGGAGAATTTCCTCGGCGCAAGTCTGCCGCAATCTGTCGGGCGATGAGGTCTATATCGCGATCCGTCAAGCCAGCCATTTCATTTACCTCTTTTCTTTATACATCATCCTCAAGGCGTCCGGCGTCAGTACCCGGACAAGGGATTTCCCGTGCCGAGGCGCAAAAGCCGATCCAGCAAAATCCAGCCGAGACATTCAACTACAAAACGAAGTCCATTCACACCAAGAGAGAGCGATGCCTGAAATCAGGCGTCCTCTGACTTGGTAGACGGTTTTGTCGTTGATGGCCCAGGTATCCACGATGGCCATGATCACCGCATCGCACGGGCGGTTCTGCGTGGCCACGGTCTGGCGAGCTGAACTGCCCGTGGCCACCAGGACCATTTCGCCGACGCCGGCGCCCATGGCGTCGGCAGCGACGGTTTGTGCCCCGGTTTCCTTACCCGTATGATCCACATACTGGACCACCAGCAGCTTCACGCCTTTCATGGTTTCCTCGATATGCGTGGAAACCACGGTGCCGGTCACTCTTCCGAGATTCATGATTTACCTCTCGTTGGAGCGCAGGTTATTCCGTCGCGGCTTCGCGTCCGAGAGGAAGTACGGCATCCACATTCACGTGCGGACGGGCAATGACGTGGACAGCGACCACTTCGCCTACGCGAGCGGCTGCAATCTGACCTGCATCACAGGCCGCTTTGACGGCTGCCACATCGCCGCGCACCACCACACAGGAATAGCCGCCGCCGGTTTTTTCGTAGTTGACGAGTTCGACCTTGGCCGCTTTGACCATCGCGTCGGCTGCTTCAACGGTTGCCGGAAATGAACGGGTTTCAATCATGCCTAATGCTTCTGCCATGACACTGCTCCTTTTTATGTGTTTACGTTATCGGCCTGAAACCCGGATTTCGGGACGGACCGCTTCTTACGATGTTTGCTTACTTTTCTTCTTTGCCGTCAATGGATGCAATCGCCGCTTCCGCTGCGCGGTATCCCACTTCGATGTCGCGTTCTTCACCACCGAGATAAAGTCGACCGAAGCTGCCGACCGCACGCACCTCAAGGATATTGATGTTGGCGGCTTTTTCGGCTTCATTGGCGGCCAGCGCGGCATAACCGGCCGGTGCCAGTTCCATGATATACATGGATTGTCCGGGCAGGATCATGTTGCCGTGCCGCATACGGTTGATGAGCTGAGTCTGGTGGTCGTCCACATGGCGAATCACCTGGCTCGAAAAAACCTTCGGCTTGATGCGTTCGTTTTCATTCAGGTTGAGGGCCTTGAGAATGGCCCGTCCAGCCTCGCGTACATCCGCCTGAGAATCCGAGTGCAATTCCAACATGCCGAACGAGCGTTCGACAATCTGCATGCCAGGGGTGACGTTAGTGGCCTTGAGCGCCACATCCATCACTTCGTTGATGGCAATGCCCGGGGCGATTTCCACAAAGAGCGAAGCCTGCCCTGGTCGGGGCAGAAATCCCTGCGAAATGGTCGCCTGAAATGAGGCGAACTGCGGTTGCAGACTATCCAGGAAACAATAGGTTCTTAATTCAGCCATTAGTACTTACCTCCCGATTCCGGTTTTACTTTATTGATAATACCCACACTGCTGCTGGCACCTATTCGCGTGGCACCGGCCTGAATCATGGTGATGGCGTCCTCATAAGATCGCACGCCACCAGAGGCCTTGACGCCCATACGGGCCGGGGCCACGGTACGCGCCATCAGGGCGATGTCTTCCGCTGTAGCTCCACCCTTGCTGAAGCCAGTGGAGGTTTTGACATAGTCGGCACGCGCCTTCATGCTGAGCTGGCAGGCCTTGACTTTTTCCTCGTCGTTCAGCAAGCAGGTTTCCAGAATCACTTTGGAGAGCACGGAGCGCTCCTTGCAGGCTTCCACCACGGCGCGAATGTCACGTTCCACCAAGTCGTAATTTTTGTCCTTGAGGGCGCCGATGTTGATAACCATGTCGATTTCGTTGGCGCCGTCGCGTATGGCCTGACGGGCTTCGAGTGCCTTGATCTGCGGCGGCTGGGCACCCAGCGGGAACCCCACCACACAGCAGAGCTTGACCGATGAGTCCTTGATAATGGAATGGGCAAACGTGGCAAACGTGGAGTTGACGCATACCGAGAAGAAGTGATGCTGCATGGCTTCTTCGCAGAGCTTTTTGATTTCGGCTTTGGTTGCATCCGGCTTTAGACAGGTGTGATCGATCATGTTGGCCAGGGTGCGTGCATCGGGCACGCCGGAAGCGGCGGCAGATCCGCCGGCTCCACCTGTGGTTATGATCTCTTTCACACGCCGCGCGATTTTCTCAATGTCTTGAGGAGAAAGATCCACGGATTCCTCCTTCGGGTTAGTGGTTAGTCGATGTTGGTCCAGATCGTTGATGAGTTGCACGCGGCGCAGGTGGCGATCCGCAGAGCATTCGGTGGCAAGAAAAATGTCGGTGATTTTGCGGGCGAGGGCGGGATCGGTTTGGCCGGACCCGAGTGTCAGCACGTTGGCGCCGTTGTGCTCGCGGCAGTTCTTGGCGAGTGCTTCGTTGTAGCAGGCCGCAGCGCGTACGCCTTTGACCTTGTTGGCGGTCATACAGGAGCCGATGCCAGCCCCATCAATGATAATACCTCGTTCGCATTCACCGGTGGCCACACGTAAAGCGACGGCGTAGGCGATTCGCGGGTAATCCACCGGCGATTTATCGCGTGAACCGCAGTCGGTCACGGTGTAGCCCTGCGAACGCAGGTGCGCGATCAGTTGCGTCTTCAAATCAAATCCGCCGTGATCGCAGCCTATGGCTATGGTCTTTATGCGCATGGCCGGTCATAATACAACCCGCTGCCAAACCCGTAAAGCGGTTTTGTGGAATAACTTCGATGCCGCGTTCTGTGGTTGCGGTTGTTACCACACGGTCATGTAATGCCGTTCCATTTCGAAGGCACGGCGAATATGACGAACGGTTGGCTTGCGGTCGCCGGGTTTTCCAATCACTTCGATTACGTCAAACCGGAAGGAGTCCGGCTTCTCCTTGATGCGGGTGAGGTATTTGGCGGCGGCCCGGCAGAGCGTATGGCGTTTTTTGTGGTCCACGGCATCCAGCGGACGGTTGAATGCCTCGCTGGCGCGTGTCTTCACTTCCACAAACACCAGCTCGCGTCCATCCCGGGCGACAAGGTCCAGCTCATCACGCCGTCCGATGCGTACGCGCTGCCCCAGAATGCGCATGCCCGCCCTCCGCAGTTCGCGTGCGGCGATCTTTTCACCCCAGAGTCCCGTGATCAGGTGCTCCGGGATATTTCGTTTAAAGAACCAGAACATGTTCCCTGCATACCCGTGTTCAGGAATTGCTGCAAGAACGCAATGAACGATATATTTATCCAAAACACGGGTTGCAATTCCGGCAAGGCAGTGTTATGCATTTATGCATGAGAACGACCATCGACTTGGATGATGACTTGGCCCTGCGTGCGAAGAAGGAAGCGCTGGAGCGACGAAGTTCCCTCAAGGCCCTCGTAGAAGAAGGGCTTAAACTGGTGCTGGCCCAACCGTCGGACCACGAAGTGGCGCCGCTCGAGGTGCTGGCAGGGATGGACCGTAAAATCTGGACAGGCGTAAATGTGGAGCGCTTCATTCGTGATGCGCGAAGGGGATGGAAATGAAAAACAAAAAAGCATTCTGGGATACCGAAATCCTTCTTTACTGGATTGAACAGGAGAAGGCGCATTTGCCGCAGACCAAAGCCTTGGTGGACTGGCAGAAGGCTCAGAGCATCGAAACGGTGACCTCGGCCTATTCGCTGGCGGAAATTCTGGTGCGCCCCATATCGAAGGGCAATGCCGAGGTGGCCCGCAAATACAGCAATCAAGTGAAGAAAATGGGGTGCATCGAGTTTGGTGCCAACGAAGCGCTGGCGTACGCCTGCATTCACGTGGACCATCCCGAAATCAAGCCGCCCGAGTGCATTCAACTGGCCTGCGCTGTGGCCCACGGGGTTGACTATTTTTTCACCAACGACCGAAAGCTCAGCCGGATCAATATCGATGGGATAGGGGAGATCATCTACCTGAAAAGCTGGTATGAAGCCAATCGTTGACCGACATCCCGCCGCTTCGCCCCTTTCGCAGCCGCCGTTTAAACCCCGTAAGGAATGATCAGATTATGGAAAATCAACCGTTTGTATTTATCAAGCCTCATGCCTTTGACAATCGCAAAACAATGGACTTCATCGACTCCCATTTTGAGGGCCATAAAATCTCTTGGCTGAAAAGAGGCGTGATCACTGGCGCGCAGATTCGGGCCGGCAATCTGGTGGACCGCCACTATTCTGTAAACGCCCGCGTGGGTACCGTCCGCGATCCTTCCACGCTGGATATTGGCGAGGGCGGACGCGCGAAGTTCCACGAGTGCTTTGGGGAAGACTGGGATGCGGTGATTGCCAAAAACCGCATGGTCAGCGGTTTAGTGCTGCAGGAACAACTGGACGGAAGCGCGGAAAAGGCAGACGCAGCTTGGAGCGCCTCTTCCAAACGCACCAAAGTGGCGGGCGGTCATTACGTGGCCCGGTCCGAGGCGCTGAATCTCTATATCCTCAACGGCTTTTACCCGGTCGTGCGCGAAGGCTATATGGCAGATGAGGCCTCCATAGCGTATGGCATTATCACCTTTTCCTCGGATGATCTGAACTGGAAAGCTTTTCGACACGAGGTAATCGGTGTCACCAATCCAGCCCAGGCTGATAAGAATTCCGTGCGCGGATACCTGTTTGAACATGCGGAAGAATTCGGTCTGACCGTGAACAACGGGGATAACGTGATTCATGCCAGCGCGTCGCCCTTTGAAGCGCTGATCGAAAAAAATCTCTGGCTCGCAGCGTATGATCCTGCGGGCGATCCATTATACGCGCTCTTGAATGCCGCCGGCATCGGCATGGCGGACTTGTTGCGTGAGTACGCCGCCAATTCGGTGGTCACGTTAAACTCCGGCGAAACGGGCACCCTGCTGGATGTGCTGGAAGACAAGAACACCGATCAGGTGGCCGATATACTGATTCAACGCTGTCGAAAATAGAAACGGAGCCGATTCATGATTGTTATTTTAAAACCCCATCCATCGGATGATGAGGTGCGGTATATTGAGGAGCGGGTGCGCGAACTCGGGTATGAACCGCATACGATTCGTGGCGAAGTGCGCACCGTGGTGGCGGCGGTGGGCGATGAAACCACGCACCAATCTCTCGAGGCACTGCTGAGCATTCAAGTGGTGGAACGTGTGATGCCGGTTCAGCAGAAATACAAATTGATCAGCCGGGAAACTCACCCGGATGATTTCGTAGTGAATGTCGGCGGTGTTCCGGTCGGAGGAGAGGTGTTTCAGGTCATTGCAGGACCGTGCGCCGTGGAATCGCAGGAGCAGGTCATGGCGGTTGCGGAATCGGTAAAAGGGCAGGGGGCTTGCTTGATGCGCGGTGGGGCTTTCAAGCCGCGTACTTCGCCCTATGATTTTCAGGGTCTCGGAGAGCCAGCCCTAAAAATGATGGCCCGCGCACGGGACGCCTTCGGTTTGCCGGTGGTCACCGAGGTGGTGCGGGAATCCGATGTGGAGTTGGTGGCCCGTTATGCCGACATGCTTCAGATCGGCGCTCGAAACGCCCTGAATTATTCCCTACTTGAAGCGGTGGCCGATACCGGTAAGCCGGTACTGCTGAAACGCGGTATGGCGGCCACCGTGAATGAATGGCTCTTGGCGGCGGAATACATTGTAAAACGGGGGAACCGCAATGT
Source organism: uncultured Verrucomicrobiota bacterium (assembly GCA_964490935.1). Taxonomy (GTDB): domain Bacteria; phylum Verrucomicrobiota; class Kiritimatiellia; order RZYC01; family RZYC01; genus JAQVYB01. Next base: position 6,412 of record CAZBEO010000078.1, on the reverse strand, counting down.
GGTTCTTTGCGAGCGCGGCATCCGTACCTTTGAAACGGCTACGCGCAATATGTTGGACATCGGCGCGGTGGCGATTGCGAAAAAAGAAACCTGTCTGCCCGTGGTGGTGGACCCCAGTCATGCGGCGGGGCGCGTGGATTTGGTGGAACCGCTGGCCAAAGCCGCGATCGCCGCAGGTGCTGATGGATTGCTCGTCGAGGTGCATCCTTGTCCTGAGAAGGCTACCAGCGATCAGGCCCAGCAATTCAATTTCGATGGGTTTACCTCTTTTATGGAGCATATCAAACCGTACATTCACCTAGCCGGAAAGAAATTCGACCCGACAAACCGGTAAAGACGGTCAAACCAAGGCCTTTGTACTCATGTTTCCTTCAAAAGAGACACTTTTTGTTAGCTATTACGCTTGGTTTTTGCTGAAATCCCGGTCTTTACCAAAGGAAACAGAGTGATTGGCACGTTTGAAATTCTAAAGCAGGACGCTACATCCGGCGCACGGCGAGCACGCCTCCAAACGGCACATGGGGTGATCGAAACGCCCGTTTTTATGCCCGTGGGAACCCAAGCCACGGTGAAGTCCATGTCGCCTGCCGAATTGGAGGAGTTGGGCTGCCGTGTCATTCTAAGCAATACCTACCACCTGAACAGCCGCCCCGGTATGGAAATCATGGAAGCCTGCGGCGGACTGCACCGATTCATGGGGTGGAACCATTCGATTCTTACAGACAGCGGCGGATTTCAGGTGTTCAGCTTGGCCAAGCTGCGCAAAATGTCACGCGAAGGCGTGGAATTTCAGTCGCATGTGGATGGTTCCCGCCATCTACTCGGTCCACGCGAAGCGATGAACATCCAGCGGATTATCGGTTCAGATATTGCCATGTGTCTGGATGAATGCATGCCGTATCCTAGCGACCGCTCTTATGCGGAAGCCTCCCTCGAACGGACGCTTAAATGGGCGGGTGATTGCCGGACTCAGCCGCGCGCGGAGGGGCAAATGGTCTTCGGAATTGTGCAGGGCGGGGTATATCGTGATCTCCGCGAAAAGGGCGCAAAGGAACTCGTCGAAATAGGCTTTGATGGCTACGCCATTGGTGGTGTCAGCGTGGGCGAACCGGCGGACCTCCTGATTCAGGGCGTGGACGATGGAGTGCGTTTTCTGCCGCCGGAACGGCCCCGCTACCTGATGGGCGTCGGCGTGCTGACGCAAATCGTTGAATCCGTCGCACGCGGCGTGGATATGTTCGACTGCGTGATGCCCACTCGCTATGCACGCAATGGCACCGCCTTCACCATGGAAGGGCCCGTACCCATCAAAGCCGCCCGCTACAAACTGGATCAGGGGCCGATTGAGCGCGATTGCGATTGCTACGCCTGCCGTCATTTTTCACGCGCCTACATCCGCCACCTGCTCAATGTGAATGAAATTTTGGGCGCACGCTTATTGACGATTCATAATATCCATCGTTATATGCGTTTTATGGAACAACTGCGCGCCTCGATCGAAGAAGGTGCATTTGAAGCTTTCAGAACGGAAACCAATCAACGATATTCGTTGCAGGCAATACAAGCATAGAGAAGGAGAATCAATATGATCAATAGCATGTGGCTTATTTTGGCAATGGGAACCCCCGGCGGTGCGGGCGGCGGCGCAACACAGCAATCCCCGATATTCATGTTTGGCTGGATTGCCATCATGATTGCCATCTTTTACTTCCTGATGATTCGTCCTCAGCAGAAACGCGCCAAGGAACGTCAGAAACTACTGGATGCCATTAAGAGCGGCGATCGAGTGGTCTTTGGGGGCGGCATTATGGGCTCCGTCACCAACGTGAAAGAAAAAACGATCCTCATAAAAATTGCGGACAACGTGAAGATTGAAGTCAGCCGAGGTGCCGTGACTCAGGTATTGGAACAGGGCGACACGCCGGAAGACGAGCAGAAATAGGGTTCGATAACATTTGGAAAGACGAGGATTTGAATCATGGAAAAGAATGCTGTGTGGAAATGGCTGATTCTGGTGGCGCTGATTTGCGGATCGCTGGCCCTGGTGTATCCGCCACAGGAAAAGGTAACGCTTGGATTGGACCTGCAGGGCGGGACCAGTTTTATTGTGGAAATTGATCAGGAGCGCCTCCGGAAAGAAATCCAGGATCGCGAACCGGACATGACGCCCGAAGAAGTCAACGTGCAAATGAAAGAGGACATCGAGCGCGGAAGAGAAATCGCTCTTGAAGTGATTCGTAATCGTGTGGACGGTCTTGGTATCGCCGAACCGATTATTTATTCCGCCAGCTACCGGGACCAGGAGCGCATCATCGTGCAGTTGCCTGGCGTCGATGATGACAAGCGGAAGTCCGCCAGAGAGTCCATCGAAAGCGTGGCCTTCCTGGAGTTCCGTCTCGTGCATGAAAAGAGCGAAGAATGGACCGGCGAACTATTTTCCAAAAACAAAGCCCCAAAAGGATTCAAAATCAGCGAGCAGGGTAAATATTTCGTCCGTGATCGCACCGCCGTAAAAGATGAAGAGATGGGGCGCGCCTTTCTGGAGCAGTTGAAAAAATTTGAATATCACGCGGGCTGTGAACTTCTATTAGAGCGCGAGGCGGATGAAACCGGACGCGAGATATTCCGCCCGTTTTACGTGGAAGTTCGCCCGCTGCTGAAGGGCGATGCCGTCAAGGCGGCCAATGTGGATTACAACAACATGACACATGCCCCGTATGTCTCCATGGAATTCAATTCCGACGGGGCCAGCCGCTTTGCCAACCTCACCAAGAATTACGCGCCGCGCGGCCCGAAGAATCTGACCAGCGATGAAGGCCGACAATTGGCCATCGTGCTGGATGGCACGCTCTATTCCGCCCCTTCGATCCGCGAGGAAATCCCGAGTGGACGGGCCCAGATCACTGGGCGCTTCACCCTTCAGGAATCCACGCGACTGGCCAATGTCTTGAGTACCGGAAGTCTTCCGGTGCCGGTGCGCATCGTTCAGACGCAGACCGTGGACCCGACGCTTGGGCGCGACTCCATTCAAAGCGGTGCCAAGGCGGCGGTTATTGCCTTCATTGCCGTCCTGATCTTCATGCTGATTTACTACATGAAAGCGGGCATAGTGGCGAATCTTGCGCTCTTTGTGGATATGCTGCTGCTGCCTATCGGACTGGTGGTGGCATCCGGCTTCCTCGGACTGCTCACCGGTGGATCGAGCTTTACCGGTGCGTCCGTCGGACTTCCGACGCTTACGCTGCCCGGTATTGCCGGTATCGTGCTGACCATGGGCATGGCGGTGGATGCCAACGTGCTGATCTTTGAGCGTATCCGAGAAGAACTCAACGCCGGGAAAAAACTGGTACCAGCCATCGCCGCTGGATACGAAAAGGCCTTCAGCACCATTTTTGACTCGAACATTACCACACTTGTAACGGCCGTTATTCTCTTCGCCTTCGGCTCCGGCCCAATCAAGGGATTTGCCGTGACGCTGACGGCGGGCATCGTGGTCAGCATGTGCGTGGTGTTGATCTATACCAAGATGTTCTTCCGTATCATGACCGACAAATTCAACATGACGACCCTCCGCATGTTCTCGCTGGTCAAAAACACGAACATCAACTTTGTGGGCATGCGGCATGTAGCCATTGTCTTCTCGGTGATTGTTCTGGCGGTTACGTGGACCCTCTTTGTCATGCGCGGAGTCGACACCAACCTGGGTGTTGACTTCACCGGCGGCACGGCGCTGCTCTACCGTTTTGATGAAAAACAACCCGTCGAAGTTATTCGCGACCTGCTCAATAAGGATGGTTTGACGGCCGTTATTCAGTATCAAGGCGAATTAATGCCGGATGCCTCGGGTAAAATCCGCGAATACGTGGAAATTCGGGTCGGGGAAGATGATGGAGAAAAGACCAAGGAAATCATGGAGACCTCCCTGACTAAATACGGGTATGAACTGAGCAAGGAGGACCAAGTGCGTGGGCAGGTCGGCAGCGAATTGCGACGCAAAGGCCTCATGGCAATCATCTGGGCCATGGCGGGCATCGTGATCTACATCACTTTCCGCTTCGAGTTCGGGTTTGCCGTCGGTGCCATCGTGGCCCTGCTGCACGATGTGCTCATCACGGCGGGCATCTACACGCTGTGCGGACGGCAAATCAGCCTGACGGTGGTTGCGGCCCTGTTGACGATTGTCGGTTATTCGGTCAATGACACCATTGTGGTCTTTGACCGCATCCGCGAAGACCTGAAATTGGTCAAAGGAAAGACCTTTAAGGAAATAGCCAACCTCAGCATCAATCAGACTCTGAGCCGGACGATACTGACCTCCCTGACGACGCTGATCAGCGTGCTGGTTCTGCTCTTTTTCGGAGGCGGCTCTATTTACGATTTTGCCCTGACTTTGTTCATCGGCATAATCGTTGGAACCTATTCCTCCATCTTTGTGGCTACCCCGGTGGCCATGCTCTGGCATAAGGATAAAAAGCCATCGGCACAGGCACCTGTTCCAGCGGTGGCTCAAGCTCGCAAATCGTGAAGCGCTGGATAACGGCGTCGATTGACTTGGAAGCGGCGGACCGGCTCGTCCAAGAGAGTGGTCTGCCGCTTTCCTTTTCCAAATTATGCCTCGCCCGCAACCTACGCTCCTGGGAAGAAGTGCAGTTGTTTCGCGATGCGCGATTGAGCCGCCTGAGCGACCCTTTTGAACTCGTGGGTGTCGAGGTGGCGGCGCTACGTCTGCTCCAGGCCCTGAAAGAGAAAGAACGGGTGACGGTGTTCGGCGATTATGACGTGGATGGCATTACCTCCACGGCGCTGCTCATTCAGCTCTTTTCCGAACTCGACATCATCGCCACGCCCTTTATTCCCGACCGAATGGAGGAGGGATACGGCGTAACGACTGAGGCCATGCAACGCTGCCTCGAATGCACGAATCCAGACCTTATCGTCACGGTTGATTGCGGCATTTCTTCCGTCACGCAGGTCCAGCTTGCCAAGCAGGCCGGCGTGGAGGTCATTGTCACCGATCACCATGAACCGGGAGAAATCATTCCAGATGCCGTGGCCGTCATAAATCCGAAATTGCAGGGAGCATCTCCGTATCATGCTTTGGCCGGGGTAGGGGTGGCCTTCAAGCTCGCTCATGGCTTGCTCAAGCTCGGACGTGCCAGCGGAGTTCCCGGCTTTGAAGACGTTGATCTGCGCCGTTACCTCGATCTTGTGGCGGTCGGCACGGTCTGCGATATGGTCCCGCTCGCCGACGAAAATCGAATTTTTGCTCGGCAGGGTATCGCTCGCCTTCGAAAAACGGACCATACCGGACTAAAGGCCCTAGCCGAATGCGCCTCCATTAAACTGGCTGAAGCAGATGGCTATCACATCGGCTTCCAACTTGGACCACGGTTGAATGCCTCCGGACGCCTTTCAAGTGCCGCGACCTCCCTTCAACTTCTTTTGACCGATGACGCGACAGTGGCCGAAGAGAACGCTCTGCTGCTGGATGAACACAACACCGAACGCAGGCGCATGGAGGCGGCCATGTTGGCTGAAGCCTGCGAACAGATTGATGCGCGATTTGATCCCGCGCATGATTTCTTTCTCGTGGTCTCGTCCAACGCCTGGCATCCCGGGGTGATTGGCATTGTTGCATCGCGCCTTTCCAAAAAATACCGACGCCCAACGGCAGTCATTGCCATAGATGAAAAAGGAGAGGGCAGGGGATCATGCCGTAGCATCGAGGACTTCAATATCGTCGAAGCCCTGAATCAGTGCGAGACGCTCCTGGGCCATCATGGTGGGCATCCTATGGCCGCCGGCTTCAGCATCCAGGCGGACCGGATTGCCTCGTTTTCCGAAGCCATCAATGATCTCGCCCGAAGGCATCTTGAGGGACGCGACTTGCGGGAACCCGTGCGTATAGACTGCGGGTTAAGCTTGGGCGAACTGAACCGGGAGCTGTACCAGCTCATAGAAACCTTAGCACCCTTCGGCATGGGGAATCCAAAGCCGGTCATCTCCACTGGAGGTCCGGGCGTTCAGGTGAGTAGCAAGCGACTGGTTGGGCAGAAACATACCAAGCTGACCATCACGGATGGCCAGGACAGGATAAACGGCATTTATTTCAACTGTCTGCCGGAAGCCATTCCCGAAGGTGATGTATGCGTTGCTCTGACGCTCCAGCTCAATCACTTCAATGGAAACACGCAGCTTGAATGTAACGTGCTGGATATTACAAGCCATGCCCGAAAAAGCTGAGAGCAGAAGAATCAAATTGCTTCTGGATAACCAACGACAAGGCCGCTCACGAAATATCGAAGAGCCGCTTCCTGCGCATCACCGATAGCACGACAAATGATTTTTCAGTAATTGGAGCTTGTCCCGCTTGACGCAATCATTTGCCATCCAGGATGATGCGATGAAAGAA
>CAZBEO010000077.1:0-15690 GCA_964490935.1 uncultured Verrucomicrobiota bacterium | reverse complement strand
GAAAAGTGCCATTCGCCGGGAACGGGCGCAGAAGCGTGGTCCGGGGGCTGCGTTTATGGTGAATGTGGATGAGTGCGCGGAGCTGCTTTCAAGTGACAAGGAGTTTGATCCTGAATTTGATGTTCTCTGGGCACGTCAAACGTTGGATTTGGCGGTGTTGCGTATGAAAAACGACTGCGAGGATAAGGGGCGTCATGATCTTTGGCTGATGTTTCAGCGCCGCATTCTTGACCCCTTCTATTATGAGCGTGCTGAACCGGTGTCGTATGCGTCGCTGGTGGAGGAGCTGGGCATCCAGTCGCCGACACAGGCGATGAATCTGTTGACCACCGCCAAACGTATTTTTCGCGGGGTGTTGGAGAATGTTATTCGAGAAACGGTGGCGGATGCGGGGGATATTGATCAGGAAATCAGGGAGTTGAAGAGGGCTTTGAAATAAAGGAATCTTTTTTGCAGGATTGCCGGCAGCCTTGCGTAGTACAGGATGAGAACACTGCGAAAGGGATATGATGAAGAACGCATCCATAGAGAATAAAAGAAATAGTTCGGCGAGCGTGTCCCGTCTGTTTGATTCGGACGAGGGGGAGCTGCCTTGGCAGGCCGAAGAACTGAAAGAGGTGTTTAAACATCAGTTGTCGGCCCCGGTACAGTTTGATTTGGCGGGATTTGATAGAAGATTGGGAGATCGTTTGCACGTGCTGGCGGCTTCTGAGGGCTTGCTGCTGCAGAGCTTTAACGATTTGTTCATGCATCCGAACCCACCGGTTCAAATGCTTGAACTGGTGAAAGATTATGCCAAGCGGGCCGCAGCGGCATCTGAAAGCGTACCCAAAGATTTTGCGCGCGCGCTGTATTATCTTTCGATTGTGGTGGCGCGTCTTCGCTGTCAACAACGCATCAGTACGCTGGATGATGATCAGTTGGTTCGTGGCGTGGGGTGGTTGTTGGACCAAGAGTGGCTGGATACAAATTCGCGGCAGATTTTAACCGAAGGACTGGCCATGCTGAATGACCGGCAGGAGCAGAAATGATGAAAGATGAACCAAACAACATGGATCAGACTACGGTGCCGATGTCGGGAAGCATGGGAGACATTGCACAGACGATGTTACGAACGGGCATGCTGAATGCGCCTGGTCAACCGGGCGTTCAGGGCGCAGTGGATCGGTTTGAGATTATAAGGACTCTGAGTACCGGTGGGATGGGGCAGGTATTTTTGGCGCGGGAACCGGTGACCGATGGCAAAGTGGCGCTGAAGATGATTCGTCCGGATCTGGCGGGAAGCGATTGGGCGGTTAAACGGTTCTTAACCGAGGCGCAGCATATGTATCGCATTTCCCATCCGAATATTCTCAAGGTGCTGGAGGTGTCTGATCGCGAGGAAGGTCCGTATTATGTGATGCCGTATATTGAAGCCGGCAGTCTGGCTGATCGCATGCAGAAGGGAACACCCTTGAGTGATGAGTTAATCCTGCATGTTTCGCTGCAACTGGCCGAAGCCCTGGCATTCGCACATGGACGCGGAATTATTCATCGCGATCTGAAGCCGGCGAACGTATTGCTGGACGAGTCGGACTGCGTGTATCTGACCGATTTTGGCCTGCTGCGCACGGTCTTCAACGATGCCTCGATTGATGCGGGCAAGGATGTGCTTGAAGGTACGGCTATTTACATGTCGCCCCTGGCCGCAGCGGGTAAGGCGGAAGATACGCGGTGTGACACCTATGCCTTTGGTGCGATGCTCTATGAAATGCTGACCGGCTATCGCCCGTATGCGGGGGAGACCTTTGAGGAAACCATCGAACAGATTCTGGCCGGTCCGCCGTGTCCGATTCTTCAGCGGCATCCGCAGGCGTCCAGAGAGCTGACGCAGATTGCCGAGGGCTGTATGGCCCGAGAATTGCGGGATCGATATGCCGAAATGGCCGACGTCGTTGGAGATCTCAAGCGGGTGGCTCGTGGAGAAACGCCGCTGGGTCCTCATGGGCAGGCGCATTCCAAACAATCGTTCAAGAAGGGCATATTGATTTCGACAGGACGTGCTGTCGGATCTCTTGCATTGGTCGCGCTGATCGGGGCGGGAGCCTATTTCTTAACGATAGAAAAGAATCCGGATGCGGTATTCTTTGATAGCAAGCTGGCAGAAGCAGAACCCGGTCACGCCGTGCGGCAGCCTCCTGCGTCAGATACGCCGGAAGTCGTGCAGGCCAGTGCGCTCAATCTTTCGACCAATCTTACCACGGCACCATGTCAGTATGTTTGGATTGAAGCGAAGGATGACGTTTATTATGCCCGGCGAGTTATATGCAAGAACTGGCTGCCGGAACCTGTTCGAGAAGTAACGATCCCCTGGACTGAAGGTGTCGTGAGGGACGTTTATGACTACAACGGGAATCGCCTGTATTTTGCAGCAGGAGAAGACGGAGAAAACTACACCGTATCGCTGAATGAACCCATCCCGCCGGGCTGGACGTATCGATTGGCCGTTGTTGCGGATGCTCCTGCCGGATTGGTGGTTTCGTCCAGTAACTATATGATGCAGATAACAGGAGAAATGATTAAGGGGACACTTATCGTTCTGCCGGAGGGGGTTTATAATGATCCTCGATACAAAGAAAAAAGACCTACCTATGAGGGACGCAGTTTTACGAGATTTGGCCAAGTAACGGGTCCGTTTGTGACGTATGCTGATGTGGGTAATCTTGCCTTCAGAATCTATGAGCGTGAGGGGCGCAACGCGAAATCTCCCATGGTGTATTGGGATCAGGCCCTGGCCAAGTTGTTGCCGAATGGCGGGAGCCTCTCTAAACAACCTGAGGTGTTGGCGCGTGGCCGGGGCTATCAGCCGTTCATCCATGAATACACCCTGCACACACCAACTGCCGATGAACTGGCGACGCAAGCCGAAGAAAAACAGAAGGTAGAGATTGTGTTCAGAAACACCCCGCTTAAGCAGGTTGTTCGTAATTATGGCGGGTTGTGTGGCAGGCGAGTGCTGATCAGCAACGAGGTGAATCCGAACATGGTATTGACGCTGCAATCGGAGGGCAAGATTTCGAGAGAACAGGCCTTGGCCATGATTGAAAAAATGTTCACCGATGTCGGCCTTCAATTGGTCGACAATGGTGATGTGCTGGTGATCGAGCCGCTGAAGGAGGCTGCCGATGTGGACAGAACAGGGAAGCCCGCAACGAAGGTCAGCCTGCAATTCAGAGATTCTCCGGTTAAGCAGGTTGTTCAGTTCTATGAGAGGTTGTTGGGCAAGGCGGTAATGCTGAGTGGTCAGGTGGACCCCGCGATGAAACTGACGATACAGAGCGGGCAGAAAGTGTCAGAATCACAAGCCCTGAAAATGATGGAAGCCATGTTCGCAGATGCCGGGCTTCGGCTCCGTGAAAACGGCGGCATGATGCTGGTTGAACCGGTAGAGCCTGCGAAGCCTCCGGCGGCTTCTGCATCGGCGGGAAGCCCCTATGAGGGTGTTTTCGGCATTGTGATTCCAACCCAGGTGCCTGAACATCTTGTGGCAGGAGCTTTCTATATGGGGGATGGCCTGGGCTATAATTTGTTGTTGAATCTTCATCCGGATGGGATTTTTGATTGTGCGTGGCATGGGTGTATGGGGCTCTATGGCACCACGACGGGGACATGGAGTGTTGTGGCAAATCGAATTATGATTACGCCCGTCAGTGAAACCGGGATGTTTACGAATAAGCACCTTCCTTATCTGGACGTACTCGTCTACAGCAATGATTTCATCTTGGTGAAGGCGGATAATTATGGGCCTTTTCTGGAGCGTGGTCCGAGCAGAAATTCATGCTTCCAGCGAAAGAACGTTCCATCCGGTGAATCCTGCGTGGAACCCAAATCGGCTGAGATGGTAGTTATGGAGGACCTTGGCAGGCGTGTGGCTGAAGGACAGCTGAATGCCATCGATGAATTGGAGGAGAAGGTTGAGGTGCTTTACAGTGGCACTACGTTTCCGCCGGGACTATCGAAGTTGACCTTGGTAAAGGCGGCATTAACACCTGTGGGTGAAGCCGCAGGCGAGGGGTCAACGGCCGCTTGGAATGCGCTGGCATATGCCAGTGGAAAACGTCGGTTGCGGCCATTTGCGGCAGATGCTTTCGGGATCGCGGCGAGCATGGGCAATCGGGATGCATTGAACTATCTTCTCAATTACAGCGAGCATGGGTTCCTGCTTTCGTCTGCGGTGTTCGCTCTGCGGGATGCGGCGGAGAAGAATATGCCGGAAGCCGTGGATTTCCTTATTGCCGTGATTGAGAACCCGCAGTACAGGGCTCTTTGGCGTGCTGCCTCGGAGGGCCTTGTCGGTGCAGCTGAGTCGGGCAACGAAAAGGCGGCGCAAGCACTTAGGGCGTATGCTGAAGCGCAGGCACAAACGGATGGATCGAACTGAAACGAACGATCAAAAGGCCCGCGCAAAATCACCCCGAAACAGCCCTCTTTTTAATGTTTGGCAAACCGAGGGCGAGGCGTATAATGCGCGGCTGAATGGCGGTCTTGGTGCGCCGGAGTTCGGCGTTGGGTTTCCACCTTCGGGTTCTTTTATGAAGTGGACGTATAAGAAGAAAATCATTCTGCTGGCGATGGTCTCGGCGGTGCTGCCGATTGCCGTCATGTCTTGGCTGATTGTGGATCTCGAGAAGGACGTGGTCGATCGGTCCACGTCCAAGCTGGAGGAGATGGCGCGTACGAACGTGGCGCAGATTGCCGGGGATGTGTACGGATTGTGCGTGATCAGCGATAAGTATTTTTCCGAGCAACTGGATCAGAGTGTTATCGCCGCCAATGAAATTCTTTATGGATCGGGTACCGTCGCCGAGGGCGACCCGCAGGCATGGATGGTCAAGTCGGACGATGGCGAAAGCCTCTATGAGGTGACCCTGCCGGCATTGTGCGTGGATGGCTACGCCTTTCATCCGGACAATCGGATGGATCAGTATGCGCCGGTGGTGGATGATGTACTCCGCATGACCGGGATGGACTGCACGCTTTTCCAACGTATAAACGAACAAGGCGATATGTTGCGCGTGGCCAGTACGCTTTCCGAGAAAAAGGATACCACACGGCGCGCGCTGGGTACCGTTTATCCGGCAGTGCTGCCGGATGGAGAACTCAATGAAGCCACGGTGGCCGTACTTCGCGGCGAGGCCTCCAGCTCGTTCGAAACGGTGCTGGATAATGCCTATCTGGTGTGCCGCCTGCCGGTGAGCAATGCGACCGGCGAGGTGATCGGCATGCTGGGGGTTGGGCGCAAGGTCAACGCCATGGAATTTCTCAAATCCATCATTCAGAATACCCGCGTGGGGGCGCGCGGCTACGTGTGGGTGGTCAGCGCGGATGGACCGGACCGAGGGCGCGCCATTGTCTCGCAGGACGGGGTGCAGAATGGTCAGCAGCTTTGGGGTGCGCAGGATGCCTCCGGACGGTACTACATGCGCGAAATGATTACCAAAGCCACGCAAAGCGGCCCAGGCACGATGCTTCTTGATCGGTTTGATCTGCAAAGCGCGGGGGAGACCAGCCCACAATCCCGACTGGTGGCCTTTACCTGGTTTGAGCCGTGGCAGTGGGTCATCGGTGCAAGTGCCTTTGAAGAGGAATATTATGCGCTGAATGATCGTATCCGCGATGAAACACGCGAGAGTCTTTTTCAACTGTTGGCCGCAGGCCTGGCCCTCTTGCTGGTGATGACGACCCTGGCGGTCGTGATTGCCGTGCGCATGGCCCGCCCGCTCGGGCGTATCAACCGGGTGGCGCGGTTGGTGGCGGAAGGCAATCTGCGCGAAGCGGTGGCGCTCCTGGGCGGCCTGCGGAATACGGGAGACAGACAACCGCGCGATGAGGTGGAGGAGCTTACCGGTTCATTCCGAATCATGACGGATCATCTGGCCGCGCTGCTTGGGCAGGTGCAGAAATCCGGTCTCCAGGTGACCACCTCCGCTACGGAAATTGCGGCGGCCTCCCGTCAGCTCGAAGCGACGTCGGTGGAGCAGGCGGCTTCCACGCGCGCGGTCTCGCAAACCACCAGTTCCATCACCGAAACCGCCCAGTCTCTCGTGGGGACGATGGACGAGGTGAATGGCATGGCCAATCAGACCGCCGGGACCGCTGAGACGGGGCGAGAAAAAATGGGGCAGATGCAGGAAGCCATGCAGCAACTGGTCCGCTCCACCGAATTCATTTCGTCAAAGCTGGCCGTCATCAATGAAAAGGCCGGACGTATTTCCGGGGTGGTGACCACGATCAATGCCATTTCCGATCAGACGAATCTGCTCTCTCTGAATGCCGCGATCGAAGCGGAAAAGGCGGGGGAACACGGGCGCGGCTTCGTCGTAGTGGCCCGCGAAATCACACGCCTGGCCGATCAAACCGCCACGGCCACGCAGGACATCGAATATATGGTGCGCGAAATGCAGTCGTCGGTGAGTTCGGGTGTGATGGCGATGGATAAATTCGGCGAAGGGGTGCGGTTGAGCGTGGGCGAGGTGGCGGATATTGCGGAACAGCTTGGCGGAATCATCGAGCAGGTGCGTGCGCTGAGTCCGCAGTTCGAACTGGTGCAGCAGGGGATGAACGGGCAGGTGGATGGGGCGCGCCAGATCAGCGATACGATGAAGGACCTCTCCTCGGCGGCCGATCAGTCGCGCGACTCGCTGCACGAATTTCAACACGTCACGGAACAGCTTAACGAGGCCGTTCATGGGTTGCAGCGGGAGGTGTCGCGATTCAGCATCTGATGAAAACGAAGAAGATCAATCGAGCGATGAATGGGTTCCGTCTGATGGCGGCACTGTGTGCGGTGCTGCTCGCGACGACGGCGTTTTCTGCGCGCGCGCAAACGCTGGAGCCTCTGCGTTTCATGCCGCACTGGGTTCCGCAGGCGCAGTTTGCCGGTTTCTACATGGCGCAGCAGAAGGGCTTTTATATTGATCAGGGGCTGGCTGTGGAGATCCTGCCGGGTGGCCCGGAGAGCGATCCGGTGCAGTTGTTGGCAGACGGGGAAGTGGATGTCTGCACCACGTTTTTATCCACGGCGCTAAAGGCGCGGGGCGATGGCGCGCCGGTGGTCAATATCGGGCAGATTGTTCAGCGTTCGGCGCTGCTGCTGGTGACGCGGGCGTCGTCGGGGATTCGGTCGCCTGCGGATATGGACGGACGGGTGGTGACGATCTGGCCGTTCTTTGACTTGCAGCCGCGCGCCCTGTTCAAGAAATTCAACGTGAAGCCGGTGATCATTCCGCAGCTGTATTCATTCAATTTGTTTCTGCGCGGCGGTGCGGACGTGGCTTCGGCGATGTGGTACAACGAGTATCATCAGTTGCTGAACGCGGGACTGAACGACGAGGAACTGCGCGTTTTCCGCTACGATGAATACGGGCTGAATTTTCCGGAGGACGGGGTATACTGCACGGAGCAAATGCTGAAGGAACGACCCGAAACGTGCCGTCGTTTCATGCGGGCGGCGGCGACCGGATGGTTGTATGCCTTTGAGCATCCAGATGAAACGCTGGATGTTATTATGGCGCGCGTACAGGAGGCCAATGTGCCGACCACGCGCGTACACCAGCGCTGGATGCTGGAGAAAATAAAGGATTTGGTCCTGCCGGAGGGCGGGAATTCGAAAATAGGGCTGCTGCCGGAAGAGGAATATTTCCGGGTGGCCGAGGCCATGGTGGATGCCGGAATGCTGACGACGATCGTTCCGTATAATGAATTTTATGAAAACTGCGCCCAATAAAAAAAGGCTGACGGGTCTGGCCACCCAACTGGCGTTCGTGGTGATCGTCAGTACGGTGGCGATTTATGCCGCTGCGCTCGCGATCAATTTTCACAGCTCGCGCAACATGCTTGAGCAGAAAATTCGCAAGGAGGTGCGCGATTTGGCGTTTGGCGCCATCGAGAAAATCGAAGGCGGGTTGAGTCCGATCGAGGCGATTACACGCTATGCCGCGCAGTTGACGGAGACGATCGGCGCCGCTCCGGAGCCGCTGGATGAACTGATTCGTGCCGCCTTCCCGGGTGCGCCCGGACTCTTTGGTTTCACGGCGGCTTTCGAGCCGTATGCCTTCCTGCCGGATCAGGAATATTACTGCCCCTACACCTGCCGCGAGGGGGACGCACTGCAAAAAACCATGCTGGATGCCTCGAACCTGCAGTACTTTTATCGCGACTGGTATCTGATCCCAAAAATGCTGAATGAGGCAGGTTGGACGGAGCCGTACTATAGCGAAGTGGCCGGCCAGTCCCTGATGGCCACCTATTCATATCCGATGTATGCCGAATCGAATGGCGCGTCCGTTTTTCGCGGGGTGGTGGCCGCCGATGTGCGCCTCGACTGGCTGAACAAGATGGTTCGAGGTCTTTCCATCCTCAAAACCGGGCACGCGCTGCTGATTTCGCAGAACGGCGCCTTCATAGCGCATCCGGATGATTCGCGCATACTGATTGAGACCTTTTTTGATTGGGCCGAAAGCGTGGGCAGTGCGCGTCTGCGTGAGACGGGACGCGACATGATCGCCGGCGGAGAGCAGTTTGTTTCGCTGAGCGCGGAAGAGGCGCAAGGCGAAGAGAGCTGGATGTATTATGCGCCGATTCCTTCCACCGGCTGGTCGCTGGCGGTAGTGTTTCCCAAGCGGGAGCTGCTGTCGGATTTGTATGAGTTGAACAAGAAACTGGGCCTGGTGGGATGCGGCGGGTTCCTGGCGCTGGCGTTGCTTGGGATTGTCATGGGCCGCTGTTTCACACGCCCGGTGGAGCAAGTCTCGCAGTTGGCGGGTCTGCTGGCTGAAGGCCATCTCGAAGAGGCGCAGGGACTCCTGCCCGGCTTCGAGGCTCGCGCCCGCAAGCTCACCACACGCGAATACAGCCGCCTCGCGGATTCTTTCATCCGCATGGCGGGCAACCTCACCTCCCTGCTGGCACAGGTGAAGGATAGCGCCATCAAGGTATCCTCCTCCGCCACCCAGATTGCCGCTTCCGCCCGCCATCTGCAGGAGTCGGGTGAGTCTCAGGCCGTATCCACGGGCGAGGTCTATGCCACGAGCCGCTCCATCAGCGAGGCCTCCGAGGCTCTGGCCGAACGTATGCAGCAGCTCAGCAACGATGCATCCGGTGCCGCAGAACTCGCAGGCTCTGGGCGCGAAAGTCTCTCGCGCATCGCGCAAACGCATCGCGAAATGCTCGAAAACAGCGAGGCCTTCTCTGCAAAACTCGATTTGATCCGCGAAAAAACCGCCGACATCGGCCAGGTCATCACCACCATTACGCAGGTGGCCAACCAGACCAATTTGCTCTCGCTGAATGCCGCCATCGAAGCCGAAAAGGCAGGCGAGCATGGGCGCGGCTTTGCCGTGGTTGCGCGGCAGATTCGCGCGCTGGCCGACCAGACCAGTGTGGCGGTGCTGAATATCGAGGACATGATTATGGCGATGCAGCAGGCTGTGAGCGACGGCGTCGCGACGATGCAGACGGTGCGCGGGCATCTGCGCAGCGGAGCGGACGAGTTTTCGCGGCTCAGTGGCGATGTGGATGAGCTGATCGAGCAGACGCGCCTGCTTGGCCCCGAGTTCAGTCATGCCAACGAGGGCATGCAGGCCCAGTCCGAAAGCGCCCGTCAGATCAGCGAGGCGATGGATCAGGTCAAGCAGATGGCCGTGCAGACGCGCGATGCGCTTGGTGAATTTATGAGTGCGACCGAGGAATTGCGTCAGGCCTCGACTTCTCTGGATCATGAAATGCAGCGATTTGTGAATTGAGTTATGCTTCTTCTTTTCTTTCAGGCTAATGAACAATCCTACGCGCTGGAAATATCCTGCGTGGAGGAGGTGGTGCCTTTTGTTTCGTTGCGCCCGCTGCCCGAGGCGCCGCGCGGAGTGGCTGGGTTGATGAATTACCGGGGCTCCGTCCTTCCGGTGGTGGACCTTTCGGCGTGGCTGGGCGGTCCGCCCGCCCGCAACCGGCTCAGTACGCGCCTGGCGATTATTCAGGCGGATGCGCCGGAGGGGGCCTCCTATCGTCTGGCCCTGCTGGTGGAAGGGGCCACGGAAACGCGGGAAGTTGCCGCGGCCTCGCTTCATCCTTCCGGGGTCGTGCATGAAACGCTGCCCTGCTTGGGCGATGTGTTGGTGGAGGGGGAGGCACTCGCTCAGGTCATCGATCCGAATCGATTGCTGACCGACGCACTGAAGGCGGTTCTGGCCCCGGTCGGCAGGGGCGTGTAATGATCCCTTTGCTGGATCGTTATCTAACGGATACGCTCGGATTGGATGTGGAAGCCGTTGGCCAGGCGCGTGTGCAGGAGGCGATAGTGCGCGCGCTGAAACAGGCCAACTGTGGAGCGGACGACCTGCCTGAATTTCTTAGTCGCCACGAAGAAGCGCGTCACCGTTTTCACGAAAGCCTTACCGTTCCGGAAACCTGGTTTCTCCGGGGCCGTCCCGCCTTGCGTTGTCTGGCTGACTTTGCCTGCCGCCGCCTTGCTGATTCGGGCAGGCGCATTCTGCGTGTGCTCTCCATTCCGTGCAGTACCGGTGAGGAGCCCTACTCCGTGTTGATGATGTTGGATTTGGCCGAGTTTCCGCTGGAGCGCGTGGAGGTGCATGGTGCCGATCTTAGCGAGCGGGCGCTGGCCTCGGCGCGGGCGGGTGTGTATGGGCGGTATTCGTTCCGGGGCGTCGAGCCTGAGGTGACCAACCGCTACTTCACAGAGCAGGAGGACGGGCATCAACTGAATGAAACGCTGCGTGGGCGCGTGATTTTTTTTCACGAGAATGCCGTATCCCCCGACTTCCTGGCCGGGCAGGAGCCGTATGATGTGATTCTGTGCAGGAATTTGCTGATCTACCTACTGCCGGAGGCGCGCGAAGTGGTGCTGAAGCATCTGATCCGCCTGCTGTGCATCGACGGGCTGCTGCTGGCCGGACATTCGGAGGTGGGCTTTTACGCCCGTAAAGGGTGGCGGAAAAGGGAGGCCCCGCACGCCTTCGCCTTCTTTCATCCGAGCCGGCCGGCAGAGAAAAGGGAATCCGTCCCGCACCCTTCTTCTCCGCCGGTGAAGAAGAAAGCTATTCCGCCGCCCTGTCCGGCGTTTGTACGTGCGGCGAAACCTGTCGCAGCACCGCCAGTGGCGCCACCGAAAAAGCAAGCGCCCGAAGTCCAGCCCGTAGAGGCGACGCTTGACGAGGTCCGCCGCCTTGCCGATGCCGGGAAATTGGATGCGGCGGAGAAAGTCTGTGCGCGGTATTTGAGCGATCATCCGCTCGACGCAGAGGCATTTTTTCTGGCGGGTCTGGTGGAAACCGCCCGTCGCCGGGATGCCGATGCGATTCGACACTTTGAGAAGGCGGTATATCTGAATCCGGGGCATGAAGAATCGCTTTATCATCTGGCGTTGCTGTATGAGGCGGCGGGGAGCAGAGGCAAGGCCGATGCCTGCCGTGCTCGCTTGCAACGAAAGCAGGACCGGACGTGATGAGAGAATGCGAAACATGCGGCAATGAAATCAGCGATGGGGTGACGGACTGTCCCTTTTGCGAGACGCCACAGCGGGGCGGCGCTCCTGCACGCGCGGTGGTATCCGCTGGGCGGATCATTACCGTGAACCTGGAGGAAGGTTTGCCCACCGTGGAGCGTGCATTGAGCCGACTCGACACCGCGCTACTGCGTGCCCGCGGTTCCGATGTCACGCTGTTGCGGCTGATTCACGGGTATGGTTCAAGCGGCGTCGGCGGGCGGTTGCGCGAGGCCATCCGCATTCAATTGAACTACCTTCGACATACGGGGCGCGTTCGGCTGGTCGTGCCCGGTGAAGAGTACGGCGCCCGCTCGGTGGAAACGAAGCGCCTGATGAAACGATACCCCGCCTTGACGCGCAGTGAACGAACCGACGGAAAAAATCCAGGCATTACCTTTGTGGAGATTTGACGACGCCGGTGCTTTCGCATAAATAGGTTGTCTTTTGGTGCATTTCGTCGCATCATGCGCCCCTAAAAAAACGGGGTTGGTGAGTTATGAATGTCCCTTTGCTGGATTTAAAAGCACAATATCAGACGATTAAGCCGGAAATGGACCGGGCGGTTCAGGAGGTCTTTGAATCGCAGTATTTCATCCTGGGTCCGACGGTTGAACGCTGCGAGAAAAGCCTGGCGGAGTACTGTCAGTGTGCCCATGCCGTGGGCGTTTCCTCTGGTTCGGATGCGCTGCTGATGGCGTTGATGTGCGAGGGGATCGGCCCGGGCGACGAAGTGGTCACCACGCCCTACACCTTTTTCGCCACGGCCGGGGCCATTGCGCGAACGGGTGCTAAACCGGTTTTTTGCGACATTGATCCGGCGACGTTCAATCTGGATGTTCGGCAGATCGAAGCCTGCATCACACCCGCCACGCGGGTCATTATCCCGGTACATCTGTATGGACAAATGGCGGATATGGATCCGATCATGGAAATCGCGAAACGTCATCATCTGCTGGTGATCGAGGATGCGGCGCAGGCGATCGGCTCGGAATATCACGGCAGGCGGGCCGGTTCCATTGGCGACTATGGTTGCTATTCGTTTTTTCCGTCCAAGAACTTGGGCGGCGCGGGAGATGGCGGACTGGTGACCACGCAGGATGCGGGGCGTGCGGAGAAGCTGCGTCATTACCGCAATCACGGCATGAATCCTCGCTATTATCATCAGTACGTGGGCGGCAACTTTCGGCTTGATGCTCTGCAGGCGGCTGTGGTGGAGGTGAAGCTTCCGCATCTCGATGCGTGGAGCAATCGGCGGCAGCACAATGCCCGCCGCTATGATCGGCTTTTTGCGGAGGCGGGGCTTTCGCCCAATGTGGTGCGTACGCCAGTGCATCCGCACGGGACGGAAGGTCCAACGACTGACGGGATGCGGCACATTTTCAATCAGTATGTCATCCGCGTTCCGCAGCGCGATGCGTTGAAGGCGTTTCTTACGGAAAATCAGGTCGGGTGCGATATTTATTATCCGGTTCCGCTGCATTTGCAGGCCTGCTTTTCCGGGCTGGGCGGACAAGTGGGTGATTTCCCGAACAGCGAGCAGGCGTCAGAGGAAACTCTGGCACTGCCCATTTATCCGGAACTCACGGATGAGCAGGCGCAGACGGTGGTCAAGGTGATGGCCCAATTTTTCAACAGATAAGGCAGGTGCGTTCTCGTGGCACAAAAAGGCATAACGGTTATCATCCCATGTTTGAATGAAGAGCAATCCATTGGCGAGTCGGTGGATCGCGCGCTTAAGGGCATTCAGCTTTCCGGTGAAGAGGGCGAAGTGATTGTGGTGGATAACGGCTCCACCGATCGCTCCGTGGAAATTGCGCGTGAGCACGGAGCGCACATCTATCACGAAGAGCATCGGGGCTACGGTGCCGCCCTGCGGCAAGGATTCGGAAACGCCCATTACGACATTGCTGTGATGGGCGATGCCGATCTGACGTATGACTTTACCCAGCTTCGCGATTTGACTGCGCCGATTCGTGCGGGGGAGGCGGATTTTGTGATCGGCAACCGGATGCGCAATATTCAACCCGGCGCGATGCCGTGGCTGCATCAATACATCGGCAATCCCCTGCTTTCGCTTATGCTGCGCCTGATGTTTCACAATCACTCCGTAAAGGATGCACATTGCGGTATGCGGGCGATTTCGCTGGAGGCCTACCACTCGATGCGCTGCGTCACCACCGGCATGGAATTTGCCAGCGAAATGGTGATTCGCGCGATACGTGGGAAACTGCGCATTGAGGAGCGCGACATTATCTACCATCCGCGCGCGGGCGATTCCAAACTGCGTTCGTTTCGCGACGGCTGGCGCCATCTGCGCTTCATGATGCTGCACAGTCCTTCGTCCATGATGATCCTGCCCGGCCTGATCGGCTGGCTGATCGGCTTTGCCATCATCATTCCGCTGGCCTTCGGACAAATCACCCTGAGCACGCGCATCATTGATATTCACTCGATGATTGTTGGCGGCATCATTAACGTCATCAGTATCCAGCTCATTCTGGTGGGGCTCCTGGCGAAGGCTTACGCCCACCTCTCGGACCTGCATCACGACCCGCTGATCTCTTGGTTCTACCGCCGGTTCACGTTTGAAAAATCCATTGCGTACATCACGCCGTTTATTCTGCTTGGGTTGGCCCTGACCTTCTGGGTCGTACTGCGCTGGATGGGTGGGGGGTTCGGTCCGCTGGATCAATCACGTCTGCTCTTCCTCGGGCTCATCTTTCTGGTCAACGGCGCGCAACTGGGTTCTTCGGCCTATCTCTTCAGCATTATGGCCCTTCCGCGTTACATTGATACGCTGCCGCCCAGTGAAGAAGACCGAGGCGCCACAAGAAACAGCGGAGAATAGACCATGGGAAAGAAGAAAATCCTGGTAACGGGCTCTTCGGGCCTGATTGGTTCCGAGGTCTGCACCTTTTTTCATTCCCGGGGCTGCGCCGTACACGGGCTCGACAACAATCAGCGCGCAGTTTTTTTCGGCCCCCAAGGTGATACCCGCTGGAATCAGCAACGCCTCGAACGCGGGCTGCCCGGATTTGTGCATCACGAGGCAGACATTCGCGACCGACAGGCCATGCTCGATCTGATCGCCAGCCTGCGCCCGGATGTGATTGTACATGCCGCCGCCCAGCCTTCGCATGATCGCGCCGCCGCCATTCCATTTGATGATTTCGACACCAACGCCGTCGGGACGCTGAATCTGCTCGAGGCCGCACGTCGCGCCTGCCCGGAATCGCCCTTCATCTATATGTCCACCAACAAGGTATATGGCGACCGTCCGAATCGCATTGCGATGAAAGAATTGTCCACCCGTTGGGATTATGAGGATGCCGCCTATGCGCACGGCATCGCGGAAGATTTCTCTATTGATCAATCCACGCACTCGCTCTTCGGCGCATCCAAGGTGGCGGCGGATGTGTTGGTGCAGGAATACGGGCGCTATTTCCAGATGCCCACCTGCTGTTTGCGCGGGGGGTGTTTGACCGGTCCGAATCACTCGGGCGTGGAGTTGCACGGCTTCCTGAGCTATCTCGTGAAATGCAACCTCGAGGAAAAGGAATATCGGGTGTTTGGATATAAGGGGAAACAGGTGCGCGACAACATTCACGCCGAAGATGTAGCCCGCTTCATGTTTGCCTTTGCGGAGAATCCACGCTGCGCCGAGGTGTACAACCTAGGCGGCGGAAAAGAGAACGCCTGTTCCATCCTGGAGGCCTTCGCCCTGACCGAGGCCCTCACCGGGAAAAAACAGCGGCACACCTATGTGGCGGAAAATCGAATCGGTGACCACATCTGCTACTACAGCGATCTGCGTAAAATGAAGGAACACTATCCCGCTTGGGGAATCACCAAATCCCTGCCGGTTACCCTGCACGAAATGGTCGAGGCCTGGCAACAACGCTCCAACATCTGACGAATCGTATGAACAGACCACCGGAAAACACGCAGAACAAAAACGGCGGCGCTCCGGCGCTGAGCGTTTCCGTGGTCATCCCGGTGCTGAATGCCGAGTCCTACCTGGACCGGTTGATTCCGGCCATTCAGAATCAACAGCCCGCACCCCCGGCGGAAATTATTCTGGTGGACTCCATGTCCTCCGACCACACCCGCGAAAAAGCGCTGACTTACGAAGGGGTGCGCGTGGTGCCGAT
>CAZBEO010000076.1:0-16885 GCA_964490935.1 uncultured Verrucomicrobiota bacterium | reverse complement strand
CCGGAGGGGGTGCATCTTGTTTTGTTTATCGGCTTCCCGGGGTCGATGACCCCGGTTTATTCTCCCCGACCCCTCCGGGGCCATCATGACGCTGAGTTTTGTCGGTGGCACCAACGAACAGAAGACGTGAGGAACCATCTCCTTCCAAAGAATTTGCGGCCAACGGCGATTACGATGTTGTTTCTTGGCATAATCGGCTTGGGGAGATAAACTGACCACATTGCTTTTCTGTAATTGAAAAGGATACGAGGAGGCGCATTGGATGGAATTTGAATATGATACGCTCTGCATTTCGCCGCATCTGGATGATGCGGTGCTTTCGTGCGGGGGTTATCTGGCGTCGCGTGCGGGAGAGGGAAAGCGGGTGCTTGTCTATACGGTGGCGGCATCAGGTCCGACTCCGCAAACCCCGCTGACGTTTTATGCGCGGCGTTTTATGGAGCGGTGCGGGCTCAGCCCGGATGCGGGCGCTTTGCGTCGAGCAGAAGATGCGGAAGCCTGCGGTGTGCTGAAGGTGGACTATCTGCATGGCGACTTGCTGGAGGCCATTTATCGGACGGATGCGGATTCGGGGGAGGTGTTGTATCCGGGCCACAAGCAGGTGTTCGGTCCGCCGGTGGGTTCGGAGGAGTCCGCTTTGGTGGAGTCATTGGTTGAGGTGTTTCGGGGTTTGCCTTCAGCGGGCGAGGTGCTGGTGCCCTTGAGCGTGGGGGGGCATGTGGATCACCGTTTGGTGCGCCGTGCGGCAGAGATTTGTTTTGAAGAGCGTCTTCGGTATTACGAGGATTTTCCTTATGCCGGAAGATGGCTCTCCGTGTGGAAATGCACGCGCCCGAAAAGGGCGTGGCAGGCCGAGATCTGTGCGTTGGATGCGCCCGCGCTGGAGATCAAGCTGCGTGCATTGGAAAAGTATGCGTCGCAGTTCGAGATACTCTTTGGTGTGGGTGGTCAAGCGGCTATGACAGCCCAGGTGAAGCGGTATGCCCGGCGTGCGGGCGGGGAGAGGTTTTGGAGCAGAAAGACTTCTGCTTGAAGCCGGGGGCGGAACATGCGAATAACGGGGCCATGAACGGCCAGACACAACAGGATGCAATACCGCTCGCTGAAAGGGTGAACGCTACGCTGCCTTCAGGTGAGTCGATGCAAATCGGCCATTCCATACATTCGGAGATTCAGGAATACCTTCGCATTCGTAAGCAACGTCGCTGGGCGTTTCCGCGTGCGGCGCTGGTGGGTGCGCTGGCGGGGCTGATGGCCCTGTGTTTCCGGATCAGTCTGGCGCGTGCGGAGGTCTTTAGAACCGGCCTGACGGAGTGGGCGCACCGCGTACCGGCCTGGGGGTGGATGCTGCCGGTTGGGTTCACGCTGTGCGGCGCGGTGATTTCGGTGTTTCTGGTGCGACGATTTGCGCCGGAAGCGGCGGGCAGCGGGATACCGCATCTGGAAGCGGTGTTGCGCCGTTTCCGTACGTTGGAATGGAAACGGGTGCTGCCGGTGAAATTCTTCGGCGGCCTGTTGGCGCTCGGCGGTGGGCTGGCGCTCGGACGCGAGGGCCCGACGGTGCAGATGGGTGGCGCGGTGGGCGACGCGGTGTCGCGTTTGCTTCGGGTCTCGGGTCGCGAGCGGCTGGCGCTTATTTCGGCGGGCGCGGGTGCGGGGTTGGCGGCCGCTTTCAATGCCCCGCTTTCGGGTTTGATTTTTGTGTTGGAGGAGGTGCGGCGCGATTTTCAGCCGGTGGTATTCGGGGCGGCATTTGTGGCGGCGGCGGTGGCGAGCATTGTGGCGCGGGCTGGCGCGGGTCAGGTGCCCATTTTTCACATGCCGAGTTATCCGGTGCCTCCGTTGGGTGCGTTGCCTCTCTTTGCGGTGCTGGGATTGGCGACGGGCCTGCTCGGGGTGCTGTTCAATAAAAGCCTGTATGCGTCGTTGAATTTGTATGCTCGGATTCCGCCTCGTTTCACGCTGCTTGCCGTGGCGCTGACTGGTGGTGCGGTCGGGTTGGTGGGTTGGTTTTCGCCGGATATGATTGGCGGGGGGCATGAACTGGCCGAGTCGGCGCTGAGGGGGGACATGCTGCTTTACGCGATTCCTCTTTGTTTCGGTGTGCGTTTTCTGCTGACGATCACGAATTATGGCTGCGGGGCGCCGGGGGGCGTGTTTGCGCCGTTGCTGGTGCTGGGTGCCTTCATCGGGCTAGCCATCGGGGAGTTGGCGCATGGTTTCGCGCCGTCGCTGGTTCCGATTCCTGCGGTATTTGCGGTGGTGGGGATGGCGGCCTATTTCACGGCGATTATCCGCGCACCGCTTACTGGGATTATGCTGATCGTGGAAATGACGGGCAATTATGCTCAAATGCTGCCGCTGCTGGTGGCCTGCTTCTGCGCCTACGCCGTGGCGGAATGGCTGAAGGATATTCCTCTTTACGAGGGGCTCATGGAGCGTGATTTGCGTCGCGGCGGGGATATGGATATGTTGAAAGACCCGGCGGTGGTGGATTTTATTGTGCAGGAGGGGTCGGCATTCGTCGGGCGGCATGTACGCTCGCTGGGTTTGCCGGCGGGTTGCATTCTGGTGCGGTGCTCGGACGGACAACATGAATGGGTGCCCAAAGCCGATACGCAGATCGAGGCGCATATGCGGGTGACCGCCATGATCGCGCCGGAAGCGGCGGGCGGATTGGAAATCCTGCGCCAGGGATGCGCGACGCGGTCGGATTAACCATCTTTTTTCTTTTCCTCGGCATCGCGGGGCAGATGTTTTCCACTGCTCATGAATACGGCGAGGGGCCGCAGCGGTTCAATTTGTTCGGCAACGATTTTTAGGGTGGCCAGAATGATGACCGACAGGAAGGCGCCTGGGATGCCCCAGAGCCAGCCCCAGAAGAGCAGGGAAAGCAGGATCACCACGGGGCTGAGATCGAGGGTATCGCCCATTAGTTTTGGGGTGATCACGTTGCCGAGCACCTGATTGATCACAAGAATCAGAATGGCGGCACCGAGGGCTGGCCACACGTTGGGATAGAATTGCAGCAGGGCCAGCAGTATGGGCGGAATCGACGCCAGGATCGACCCGATGGTGGGAATGAAATTCAGGAAGAAAGCCAGCGCACCCCAGGTCTCGGCATTCGGAATGCCGAGTAGTTTGCAGGTGACGCCCACAAAGATGCCGGTGACCAGGCTGATGGCGGTCTGGATGATCAGGTAGGAGGAAATATTGCCGGAGATGGATTGAGACATCTTCACGACGCGTGCGGCGGTGTCGGGTGAGAAGGCGTTGATGATTTTGGAGCCGGTGTATTTTTGCCCGATGAGGATGAAGGCAAGCATGATGATGATCATGACCAGGTCGGAGATGAGGCCGGTAATCATGCCAGCGAGGCGACTGATGATCAGCATGATCTGACCGGAGAGGCGCCCGATCTGCTGGCCGATCTGCCGGTTGATCTCTTCAGCGGAGAGGGAGTCGAAGTGGTGCGAGATATTGGTGACTACGTCGGCGAGCATCTGGGCCAGCTTCGTTTGATAGGCGGGTAATTGCTGGGCGAAGGAGGTGGCGCTCGAGGAGATGAAGAGGGCCAGCCAGTAGAGCAGGACCATGAGCAGCACCAGGACTACCGTGATCATCAGCGAGGTGGGTACTTTCCAGCGGTTGAATATGCGCACTAGCGGAGACAGCGCCTGCGCCAGAATCCAGGCGAAGATCAGCGGAATGAAGACGGACTGAGCGGAGCGCAGGACCGCCCCAGTTAGAATTACGGCCACAAAGATCAGACAAAAGAAAATGCCCCGGAGAACCGGAAGCAGGCGAAGAGAGAAATCCGTCGGCAGCTTGTTCATGTGTGCTTCCCCAATCCTGTTCGGTTGCGCCGTTCGACGCAGGCTCTGCAATGCGTACGCAGAAGGTACGGTGGGCCAGAAGCAAACTCCAGTCGAATCTGTGAGGATTTCGGAAGTGGAAGGTTGAATTCGTCGATTTCGAACCCGAATCCGACAGCGATTTCGATGGTTGACGGGGTTGGGCGAAACCTTTACATTCCCGCAACCGATTTTTAACGCGCAACGCTTAAAACCAAAGGAGAATGATCATGTTTGAAATGGATTACGGCTTTTCGGAGTCCCAGATTGAGATACGCGACATGGTGCGCGAGTTCGCACAGGAACGAGTCAAGCCGGTGCGTGCTGAGTTGGATGAAACCGAGGAGTTTCCGCGCGAAATTCTGACCGAGCTGGGCAAGATGGACCTGATGGGCCTGTATATTCCGGAGGAATACGGCGGTTTCGGTTGCGAGAGCTCGCTGGATTTCATTCTCGCGATTGAAGAGCTGAGCCGGGTGTGCATCGGGGTATCGGTTTCGTATGCGGCGAACGCGCTGGGTGCCGATCCGATCATTCTCGGTGCGTCTGATGAACAGAAAAAGAAGTTCCTTCCGTCGCTGGCCTCGGGCGAGAAGCTGGCCGCGTTCGCACTGACCGAGCCGAATGCCGGAAGCGATGCGGGCGGCATTGCCACCACGGCACGCAAGGTGGGCGACAAGTATATTCTCAACGGGACGAAGCAGTGGATCACCAATGGCGGCGAGGCCGATGTTTATACGGTACTGGCTGTGACGAATAAGGCCAAGGGCCCGCGCGGCGTTTCCTGTTTCATCGTGGAAAAGGACACGCCGGGATTCCACTTCGGTAAGAAAGAAAAGAAACTCGGCATTCGGGCCTCCGCCACGCGCGAGCTGATCTTCGAGGATTGCGAAGTGCCTGCGGCCAATTTGATCGGCAAGGAAGGCATTGGTTTCATGCTGGCGATGAAGACGTTCGATGTGTCGCGTCCCGGCATTGCGGCGCAGGGCGTTGGGCTGGCCCAGGGCGCACTGGACGAGGCGGTGCAGTATGCCCGCACGCGCGTGCAGTTCGGCAAGCCGATTGCGGCCAATCAGGGCTTGCGCTGGATGCTGGCTGATATGGCCGTGAAGGTGGAAACCGCCCGGGCAATGGTCTATGCTGTGGCGCGTCACGCCGACAAGCACATGAAAAATATGTCCAAGTTTTCCGCGATGTGCAAACTCTACGCCACGGATGTTTCGATGAGCGTGACGGTCGATGCCGTGCAGGTGCTCGGTGGCTATGGCTTCATGCGCGAATATCCGGTGGAAAAGATGATGCGCGATGCCAAGATCCTTCAGATTTATGAAGGGACCAATCAGATTCAACGCGAGGTGATCAGTCATGCGCTGGTCAAAGAATATGCCTCGATGTAAGTTTAACGTGATGAATGAACGATGAAGCCGTCCGTTGCCGTGCGCTCCGAAACGGGGCGCGGGGACGGGGTGTTCCCCCAAGAGGAGTAGACCAGTGCATATAGTGGTATGTATCAAGCAGGTGCCGGATACCAGTGATGTAAAAATCAATCCGGAAACCAATACGCTGATTCGCGAGGGTGTAGTCAGCATTATCAATCCGTTCGATGAAAACGCCGTGGAAGCGGCGCTGGTGCTCAAGGAAAAGCACGGTGCGAAAGTCACCGTGATGACCATGGGGCCGCCGCAGGCCGAGGCCGCGCTGCGAGAGACTATCGCCCTGGGCGTGGACGATGTGGTGCTGCTCAGCGACCGCGCCTTCGCCGGTTCGGATACGCTGGCCACCTCCTATGCGTTGGCTAAGGGCATCGAAAAAATGGAGGAAAAGCCGGCGTTGATTCTCTTCGGCAAGCAGGCGATTGATGGCGATACGGCGCAGGTCGGGCCGGGCGTGGCCGAACTCCTGAATCTCCCCATCATTACCTATGTGCGCAGAGTGGAAATCGAAGGCCAACTGGCGAAAGTCGAGCGCGTTTTCGAGGACGGCTACGAGCGCATGGAGGCCGAGCTTCCGCTGGTACTCACGGTCCTTAAAGAAATGAACGTGCCCCGTATGGCCTCGCTGCGTGGACGCATGAAGGCCAAAAAGGCGGAGATCAAAAAATGGACGGCGGCGGATGTTGGTGCCGATCCGGATCATTGCGGTTTGGCCGGTTCGCCCACCAAGGTGGTGAAAATCTTTTCGCCCCCGAAGAAGGTCGGCGGGATCAAGATTGAAGGAACGGCGGCCCTGGATGCCGCTCGGACCGTGGTTGGAAAACTCAAAGAACAGAAGGTGATTTAGCCGTGCAAGATCCATTGATTGTTTACGAAGAGAAATGTACCGGGTGCGGGGCGTGCGTGAAGGTATGTCCGTTCAGTGCGCTTTCTATGGAACCGCGCGAAGGCCGCAACCTGCCGGAAAGCCGATTCAAAAAAATTGCCGTGGTGAATGAAGCCTGCACCGCTTGCGGTGCCTGCCTGCCTTCCTGCAAATTCGACGCGCTTGAAGTGCGCGAAATCGAGCAGAAGGGCAGCGAGGATCTTGAGAGCTTCTCCGGCGTCTGGATTTTTGCCGAGCAGCGCAACGGCGAAATTCAGGACGTGGCGTATGAACTGCTCGGCGAAGGACGCAAGCTGGCCGATGAACTCGGCGAAGAACTCTCCGCCGTACTCATGGGCTTCAACATCCGCGACAAGGCGCAGACCCTGATTGAGTGGGGTGCCGACAAGGTCTACGTGGTGGATGGCGCTGAGTTGGAAGAATACGAAACCGATTTGTATACCGACATCCTTTCAGGGCTGATTCGCAGGTACAAACCGGAGATCGTGCTGGCGGGTGCCACGAGCATCGGGCGCGCCTTCATCGCACGGGTGGCCGTGCGCGTCAAAACCGGCCTGACGGCCGACTGTACGGCGCTGGCCATCGACCCGGAGAAACGCATCCTGTTGCAAACCCGCCCCGCGTTCGGCGGCAATATCATGGCGACCATTATCACCCCCAATCACCGGCCTCAAATGGCTACGGTTCGGCACAAGGTGTTCAAAAAAGGAACGCAGCAACCGGGCCGCGCCGGGCAGATCATTGAGGAACAGCCGAAGCTCTCGCTCGCACGCACCAAGATTGTGGAAGTGCTGCATGAGATGGGTAACCAGGTGAATCTGGCCGAGGCTGACATCATCGTCTCGGGTGGGCGCGGTCTGGGTGGTCCCGAAAATTTTGCGATGATCGAAGAGCTGGCGAAGGAACTCGGTGCTGCCGTGGGTGCAAGCCGTGCGGCGGTGGATGCTGGTTGGATGCCCGCCTATCATCAGGTGGGGCAGACCGGGAAAACGGTATGCCCGAAGCTCTATATCGCCTGCGGTATTTCCGGCGCGATTCAGCATCTCGCCGGCATGAGTTCCTCGGACTACATCGTGGCCATCAATAAGGACGCCGACGCGCCGATCTTCGATATCGCGGACTTCGGCATTGTGGGCGATGTCTTTGAGGTGGTGCCCATGATGACCAAGGTGCTGCGCGAAAGTTGAGAAAAATAAAATTTTCCAACGATTGGAAAAACCGGCAAAAAAGTTTCCAACGGTTGGAAAAAAGGTAAAAAAAGTTTCCAATGATTGGAAAAACAGCCCAAAAAGTTTCCAATGATTGGAAAAAACGGAAAAAAAGTTTCCAATGACTGGAAAAACACTTGTTTTGTGCCGGAATATGAGGAAAATACGTTTTCAGTCTTAGGCAAGTCGAAGTGAGTAAACCATAGGAGGATTCAGTATGAGCATGAGCAAATCGCAGATTCAGTCCGCACTGTCCGAAAGCACGGGCGTTTCGAAGAAGGATGTGGCGGCGGTATTGGACAAGTTGGGCGAACTGGCTTGCCAGGAAGCGGCCAATGGTTTTGTGGTTCCCGGAATCGGCAAACTGGTGTTGGTGGATCGCGCCGCACGTATGGGCCGCAATCCGGCGACCGGCGAAACGATTCAGATTCCGGCCAAGAAGGTGGTGAAGTTCCGCGTGGCCAAGGCCTGCAAGGATGCTGTTCTGGGCGCCTGAAAGCAGCGTTTTAAGTAGTGGAAGACGAAGAAGTGGGGCGATCCTTCGGGGTCGCCCCGCTTTTTTTAGTAGTCATCCGCTCGCCGAGCGGATGGGGGGCGGGGTATCACTGCCAAGAAACCCGTGGCGCTCGGAGAGCACCACGCTACCAATACGCCCATTCGGCATTTCTTTTTCATGAGGGGATAAGAAGCCCGACAGCCTGCTGGGGTCTGACGAGCCCGGGCTATTCTCCCCGACCTCTTCGGAGTCAACTCGCGAACCGTTCACAGGATTGATCGGGCAGGCCTGTGTCCAGTGCCTGACGGCTTGCTGGGCATCATGGATTTGGAGACGGCCTGCCCATTGGGTCCGAGTACGCTGCGTGTGAGATTGCGCGTCGCGAGGACTTCGTCGGTGGTCTTGAAATGGCATTTGATGGTTTTGAGGAAGATGTCGGGTTCGTGTCGGTCCAGGAGGGTTCCGGCGATTTCGCGGACGTGGGCGGATGCGCCCTTGGGAATTTCCATGTCGAGCTGCTGACTCATTTTCTGCAGGGCGGAAAGGAAGCCCGCCCGGGCAAGAATGGAGGCGGCGGCGACGGCGGGGTCCGACTCGGCCTTGGGCATCTGCTGCAGTTCGATGGCGCGTCCTTTTTTCAGAAGGGCCTGCTGTATCTGTCGGGTCGGGCCGAACTGATCGGAGAGGGCCATGGGGCAATCCGGGACTTTTTCAAGCAGATTTTCAATGGCGCGGGCATGGCCCCAAGCAAGAATGGAATTGACGCTGCGCATGGTGGTGTAGAGTCGGTTGTAGGCCTCGGGGCCGATGGTGATGAGGGAGAAACGGCCTTGGCAGGCCTGGCGGATGTCCCGGGCCATGTCGTGGGCCTTTTGGTCGCCCTTGATGGTTTTGCTGTCGCGGACGCCGATTTTTTTGAAGAGGGCAGCAGAGGGCGGATCGATGTATACGGCGGCGATGACGAGAGGTCCGAAGAAGTCGCCTTTTCCGCTTTCGTCCACGCCCATGTGCGGTTGGGTGGTTTCCGGGTTCAGGATGTCTTCATAGCCGAGGCGCGCTTCCATCAGGATTTGCGGTTCAAGTATAAAGGTGATGAATTCTGTGGCGCCTTTACCTTGGATGAGGCATTTTCGGCTTTCATAGAGATTGACTCGGCAATCGTTAGCCTCCACGGCGATGAGCGTGTAGGGGACCTGAATGGGCCGATAATTGCTTTGTTTCAGCAGGGCGTGGAGGTCACGGGTCTGCTCTTCGGTCAGTTTGTAGGTAAAGGATGTTTGTTTCATAATCGGGAGCTTCTATAGCACAGGAGATTGCGTCGTGACAATGACCATGTTTTTTAAGATGTTTTTGTTGACCGGCAAGGCGGTGGAATGTTATCTGTAACAGCGTTTAACGATACATCGGTGGTTTTTTGGTTAATTGACACGTTATGCAGAGGGTGTGGGGTGTTTCCTGCGCCTGAAACAACGAGGAGGACAGCATGTCTGCAATAAGAAAAATAGGAGTGGCTGCGTTGGTGTTTTCCCTGTCAGCGGTGCAATGGACTGTTGCGGCGGATTCGGCTGGCATGGCGGATGACGGCGCAACCGACGTGGCGATCGAGAAAAAGTTTAGCCGCCCCTCCTCGGAAAATCAGGGAGAGAGCGGTGGCGGACGCTCCGCGATGGGGGCGCCTCAGGATGCCGCCAAGCAGGGACTGCTAGCCCAATTGTTGGTGATGCAGACCGGACTTTACCGTTACCTCCCGCCGAATCCCACTGATCTGCAGTGCTTCGAGATTCTGATTCAGAACAGTATTTCTCCCAAGGATGGATGGGACCCGGACAAGGTGGTCACACGCGGCGATTTGGCTCGGGTGATTGTGCTCGCGCTGGAGTTGGATGATCAGGTTCAGAATCCGGATGACCCGCGCTCCTGGATGGAAGTGCTGGCCGCCCTCGGCATCCAAATTACCACCATTGGCGAGGCCGTGAACAATGTGTATCCCATTTCGGTGCCCAAGCCGCCTGATCCTTTCTTTGGTCCCGCAGGTGCCGATTACGGCATGGGAATGGACAATATAGAGGTGGCCTATGTGCTGCGTAACGTGTTTCCGCCGGTTCCACGCCGCCCGGTTACGCCGGACTGATGTATAGATAGAGTTTGATTTTTCAGGGTCAAATCGAGGAGAAATGAAATGAGTTGGAAAAAATGGGTCACATTGTTTGGGATGGCCATCGTAGCGGTTCAGCCGGTGCTTGCGGCGCGCGAGGGAGGCCTCCCGTACCGTCTGATGAACAAGTTGCGCATCGAGTACGATGACAACTACGACCAGTTGAAGGACAATCCCCGGTCCAGTTGGCTGATGGTCGAAGAAGTCGAGCTTCAGTTGAATCTGAATCTGGAGCAGACGTTCATTGGCTTAAATCTGCGCCCGAATTTCGTCTGGTGGGAAAACCGGCCCGGCGATACCACGGACTTTCACGTCTATGCGGACTTGATTGTGAATCACAACTTCTCCCGGCGTGTCAGTTTGAGTTTTCGGGACACCTTCCGCCGTGCGGAAGAGCCGGAGCTGACTGAAAACGGAAAGACCTACCGTGAGAACGGGGACTTCTACTTCAATTCCGCCGATCTTTCCTTGAGTGTGCTGGTGCGTCCGAAGGTGTATGTGGATGTGAGCGGCGGCTATGTTTTCATTCGTTACGATGAAAAGGAGATCGCCAACGAGAACAACTACAACAAGTACAAAATCGGCACCCGTGCCCGCTATCAGCTTCTCCCCGAGACGGAGCTGTCGGCCAACCTCGATTACGAGAACATAGACTATTATGACAGCCCGGTCTCGCGTAGTTCCGATTCGGTCTTTGCGGGTCTGGGCGTGGAACATATGTTCACCCCCAACCTGATGGGCAGTGTGCGCGGTGGTTTGCAGCAGCACGAGAACAAGGATTCCTTCTCGAGCAGTCAGACCCGCCCGTATGGCGACATGGCCCTGACGATTCTGCCTTCGCCGGCGACACGCATCTCCCTCGGCGCAGGATATTCCATGACAGAAACCGACATCTATCCCTACACCGATCAGGAACAGTTCACTGGTTACGCGGCGGTATCCTATGATATTACCGCCAAGCTGACCCTGACCATGTCCGGCAGTTACTCCAAGGGCAATTACGATGCCGAATCGCTGCCTCAGAATGCCACGATCGCCGATCTGCCGACCAAGGAGTACGAGAAGATCAAAGCGGATAATCCGGGAATTGCAAATAGCACGCCCCTGAATGAGGAGTATGTGAAATCCATCTCCGACAAGACGGAGGATACCTACCGTTTCGGGACCTCTCTCAGCTATCAGATCAATCGGATCAACTGGCTGGAATTGGGATGGCGCTTCTCCTCCATGGATTCGGAGCTTAGAGACGACTTCACCCGCAACATCTATCATGCGGGATGGAAAATAAATCTCTGATGCGCTTGGGTCGGTAGGAGTGTTGATAATCTAAGCTAGTGAGGCGTTTACCGCCTCACTAGCGTCATTTTAGGGATAAAAAAGTGGAAACGAAGCAGGAAGAAAGCGGCTTGCATTTTCTGGACTACTGGCGGGTGATCAGCTCACGGAAGGAAATCGTGCTGGCGGTCACGCTGCTGGTGATTCTCACTGGAACCGGCGTGACCTTTATGTTGCCGAAAAAGTTCCGGGCGGAAACCATGGTGCTAGTCCGGCAGGACGCTCTTGACGTGGAGGTGTTTGAGAGACAGTTCGTCAGTGAATACAACCCGTATTTCCTGCGTACCCAGTTTGAAACGATCAAATCCAAACCCATTCTTTATAAGGTGATCCAGAATCTGGATCTGCAGCAGGCTTGGAGCGATGAGGCGGGGCGTGAATTGACTCGCGACGAGGTGTATCGCAACCTGCGGTTTGATATGCTGAATATCGATCAGCATCGGGATACCAGCCTCATCGCCATTCGCGTGGTCAGCAAAGATAAGAATGAAGCGGCTCGAATAGCCAACGAAGTGGCGCTGGTTTACCGCGAGTATCGGCTCAGTATGAAAAAACGCGAAGTGCTTCGTGCGGTGGAAGCCCTGAAAAACGAGCTGCAAAAACAGCAGGAAAACGTGGAAGTGGCCGCCAATGCCCTGGAAGACATACGCAAAGAAGTGGGCGTCAACATGCTTCAACAGGGCATGCGCGTGGATAAAATCCGCCTACAGCAATTGGAGGCTGACCGTATTACTGCCCGCGTCTCCATGCTGGTGCGGAAGGCCCGTTTGGAGCAGGTGGAATTGCTGACGCCGGATGAGTTGATGCATGCTGCGCCCTATATTGTACAGAATCAGAATCTGGCCGCTATCCGCAATCAGTTGATGGACAGCGAGGTCAGCATCCAGTTGATGCAGGAAAATTACGGAGAAAATCATCCCGAGGTGCGCCGCGTCATGGCAGCCCGTGATGAACTCAAGCAGCAGCTTTCGGCCACGCTAGATGGCATGAAGAAGGGCCTGCGGGTGGACTACGAAATGGCCCTGCAGGAATATTCGGCGCTGGATGATGAGTTGGAACGGGCGCAGGCGGTGGATATCACATCCGAGCGGGAAAAAGTGTTGCCATTCGAGCGGGCGCAGCGAAATTTCGAGGTACAGACGACGATTCTGGACGCCCTTCGGGCCCGCGTGGTGCAGCAGGGCATCGAAATGGAAGTGCCGCGTACCCCGGTGGAAATCATCGAGCCTGCGGAGCCGCCCCTACAGCATTTCAGCCCGAACATCGTCATGAATATCGCGTTGAGCGTGGTGCTTGGACTGGCGGCTGGCATCGGTCTGGCGTATTTCATTGAATATCTCGATACCTCGGTGAAGACCGTGGATGATGTGGAACGCTATTTGGATCTCCCGGTGCTCGGTATTATCCCGCAGAAGGTGAAGCCGCTGATTGAAGAGGGCCCAGACAGTCCGCACGCGGAAGCCTATAGGGTGCTGCGCACCAATATGCAGTTTGCAAACAAGGGGATGTCCAAGGGTGCCTTTGCCGTGGTCAGCGGCGGCGTGGGCGAGGGCAAATCCACTACGCTGTTCAATCTGGCGTTCGTGGCCGCCCAACAGGGAAGCAAGGTGTTGATTGTGGATTCGGACCTGCGCCGTCCTGTTCAGCATAAAATCATGGGTGTCTCGAACGAATTTGGACTGACCAATGTGCTGATGCGGGATGTCTCCGTGGATAAGGCCGTGAAGACCACCGATATTCCAAACCTGTTCTTCCTGCCGAGCGGACGGTTGCCTCGGGCTTCTATGGGAATGCTGGATTCCCAGAAGATGAAGGAGTTGGTGACCACGTTGAAGCAGCGCTATGACTGCATCTTTTTTGACTCACCACCGATTATGGGCGTCAGCGATGCCGCTATTCTGGCCAGTGAAGTGGACGGGGTATTGTTGGTGGTTCAGTATCGCAAATACCCAAAGATGATTTCTTCGCGGGCGAAACGACTGATAGAAAATGTGGGTGGAAAAATCATGGGCGTGGTGTTGAACAACATCAATATCCTGCGGGACGATTACTATTACTACTATCACTCTTATTATTCTCACTATTACAACAGTAAAGATAATCAGGTGAAGGAACTACCCCGCAAACCGGAACCGAAAGCAAGCTAGAGAAAAGGCGAAATCATGGGCGTAAAGTGGATTTCAAGTTGGGTTTGTGTGCTCGTCCTGATATGGACGACAGGCTGTATGTCCGTTCGCTCCGGCGGTGGCGGCGATGCAGGGGGCTCCAAGCGTTTTGCGCGTGAACCGGGCTCGGCCTCCGCTTCAGTGCGGCCGGAAAACTATCAATCCACCGGCAGTGGAAGCCCCGAAAAGCGCGAAGTGCCTGCTTTGATTATTGCGATGGATTTGAAGGCGCCCACTCCGCATGTGGAGAAAGTGGAGCAGGCGGAGCCCGTCTTCCCGACCTCTGGCAAGGTGTATCGCCTGAAGCGCAACGATGGCGTGGCTATTTATCTGCGCGGTATTCCACGCGAGGATCAGATTGAAGTTGTCGTGGGAGAGAACGGCTACATCTCGCTGCCCTTTCTGGAGCCGATTTATGCCGCAGATAGAACGGCCTCTGAATTGGAGCACGCTATTCGGGACGCCTATGTCGATGGCAAAATATATAAGAGCGTCACGGTCAATGCGATGATTCCGACGCAAAGTTATTTTATCCGCGGCGAGGTGCAGCGGCCAAGCCGTTATCCGTTGGTTGCGGGGACGACGATTCTACAGGCGCTGGCGACGGCTGGCGGCTACTCTGAGTTCGCTAATGCGCGTAAAATCAAGGTGCTTCG
Source organism: uncultured Verrucomicrobiota bacterium (assembly GCA_964490935.1). Taxonomy (GTDB): domain Bacteria; phylum Verrucomicrobiota; class Kiritimatiellia; order RZYC01; family RZYC01; genus JAQVYB01. The sequence goes on along the minus strand of CAZBEO010000076.1, from coordinate 2,697 downwards.
GGGAGATGCCTTCTTCTTTGTGGATGCGAAGGAGCTGGAGGCTCACCCTGAGATGGACCGCGAAATTGAGGCGGGTGATGTGATCGTTGTTCCGAGGAGTGTGTTTTAGACTTGAATGGGCTTCGCACTTCACCGGATGGAACGGCGTCCCGCAGCCGTAAACGCAGGAAGGGTCTTTCTTGCGGGCACTCGGTTTACGAGACGACCCTGCTGAGCCTTCTTCTGCTTTCCGTCCTCACGGGCGTGGTGCTTTTTGGTGCGGTTCGCGCCTGGTCGGTGAGCATCGTTCTTCTTCCTTTGGCGTTGGTTTCGATTGGATACGCCTTGCGTCCCTGTTTCAACTCCGATGCCCGTCGTATTTCCTTGCCACCGGGGTTGGGCTGGTTGCTTCTCTTTTTTGCCTACGCCTTTGTTCGTATGTTTTGGGCGGAGGTGAACTATGAAGCGGTGCTGGATGCCGTCAAGATTGGTGGTTTTGTGTTGGCCTATGCCGTTTGGGCCGGTCTGGGTGGGCGCTACGGGCGTTGGCGATGGGTGTTTGGCTTGTTGATTTTTTTCATTACCCTGTTTGCCTGGTATGCCCTGATTCAAGATGTGCACGGCTCAACCGGAGTGCTGATGCTGAAACGTCCGGTGGGTTACGGCATGAGGGCTAGCGGCAGCTATATGTGCCCGAACCATTTTGCGAATCTCCTGGGCCTGGTTTCCTGTGTGTGTGTCGGATTGCTCTTTATGCGGGCTGCCGGTGCCGTTCTGCGCATCCTTTCGCTGTACAGCCTGATGCTCCTGATCCCGGTGAATTACCTGACGCAGTCACGCAGCGGTTGGATCGGGATGGTAATGGGTATTCTTACGGTGTCATTTTTGGTGCTGTGGCGTCGCAGCCGAAGGTTGTTCTTCCTGGCCTTGGTGATCATTCCGATCTTGCTGGGCGCTGCGGGAGGTGTGCTGTGGACAAAATCCGACATGGTGCGTGAGCGCATTGAGGGTATGAATCTTTCTTCTCCAGACGGGTCGGTTCAGTTCCGCCTGGTCATTTGGCGGGAGACGCTCACCATGATTCAGGACGCACCCTGGTGGGGGCACGGGGGCGGAGTTTTCCGCTGGTTGCATCCGCGCTACAAGACGAGCGGCTTGCAGGAACTTTGGGCCCGCTACCCGCACAATGAGTATTTGCAGTTGGCCGCCGAATACGGAATCGTCGGACTGCTTCTTGTGTCATTGGCGGTCCTTGTTTTTCTTTGGAAGATGCTGAAGACCGTGTTCACAGCGGAGCGTGAGCGGGACGCCACGATGGCCGCGCTGGCGTTGGGCGCGCTGGCGACGGGACTAGCACACGCCTTCTTTGATTTCAATTTTCATGTTTTTGCAAACAACATGACGCTGGCGCTGGTGGTGGGTGTGGCGGTTTCCTGTATGACAGGAGAGGGTGAACCGAACAGCGGCAAAGTCAACATCTGGAAAGGAATCGTGTATTGCGCGGGGCTTTTCCTGATTGCCGTGTTTGTGCTGGCGTACTCTCTGCGCCTGGGTGTTTCCTATTGGTATGCGTGGATCGGGCAGCGTCAGAGTTTGTTGTTCCAGGAAGAGCAGGCAAAAACATCCTATGAGCAAGCTCTTTGCTGGATGCCAGAATACTGGGTTCCACTGTTGAAGGAGGCGGAGATATACCGCGGACGAAGCATGTGGGAAAGAGATGCGAAGGAACGCGAGGTGCTGGCCGATCAGGCCCACGTGCTGTATGATCGAGCGTTGCGCCTGAATCCCTATGAAACCGATATTCAGTATGGGAAAAGTCAGTTATATGGGATGCACGGAGATCGCGCAGCGGCGATCGCCTGCCTGCAGGAGGTGCTGGATGTCGCGCCCAACGAAGTGTTTTTTCTGAATCAGATGGGTATCCAATTGCGTTTGGCCGGGCGTCTGGACGAGGCAAAGGCCTATTTCCAGCGTGCGATGCAGTTGAATCCGAATGAAATCAGCGCGATGAATCTTCGATTGATCCGTCGGGCGGAGGAGCGCACGGATACCTCTTTGAACCAATAATTATTTAGAAAACGGAGTGAAGCTTATGGCTGGCGAATACGTATACAACTTGCAGAATCTGACCAAGATTGCGGATGGAAAAACCATTCTGAAAGACGTCAATCTGGCGTTTTTCTTTGGCGCAAAGATCGGCATAATCGGCAGCAATGGCTCCGGAAAATCCACCCTGCTGCGTATTATGGCCGGCGTGGATAGCGAATATATGGGCGACGTGCTTCGGGCAAAAAATGCAAAAATAGGCTATCTGGAGCAGGAGCCGCAGGTGGATTTGACGAAAACCGTGAGTGACATTGTGCACGAAGGCGTAGCTGTACAGCAGGCGCTGATCAACCGGTACGACGAAATATGCGACCTGCTCTCCACCGATCTCTCCGATGCGGAACAGGAAAAACTGAACAATGAGATGGGCGATTTGCAGGACACCATCGACCGCCTAGATCTTTGGGAACTCGACCATCAGGTGGAAATGGCCATGGAGTCGCTTCGCTTGCCCCCGCCCGAACAGCCGATAAAGGAACTTTCCGGTGGGGAGCGTCGACGTGTGGCGCTGTGCCGTCTGCTGCTGCAGAATCCAGATGTGTTGCTGCTGGACGAGCCGACGAATCATCTGGATGCGGAATCTGTAGGTTGGATCGAGGAGCATCTAAAACG
>CAZBEO010000075.1:0-16991 GCA_964490935.1 uncultured Verrucomicrobiota bacterium | reverse complement strand
CAATGTACGCCAATAATACCCCGGAAATCAGCGTGAAAGGGTGACGAATGTGGGGCGCAACACGAAAAATGAGGAGTTTGGTTCGATGAAAAGTTGATGGAATTACAATTCAGGTGCAAAATTCAGGTAATACACGCCTGTCTTAAAATCTTGAATACTTTTTTTCGGCCGGGACAAATCTCATCCGATGTCAATCGGAACGCCCCCCCCCGCGTCCTTTCATTTTGCATTCTTCAGAGAAGTTGCAATATATGTTGCAGTGATGCATAGTGCAACGATCATTGTGATCCCGAATGAACGCGAAAAGCAGGACAGGCCGTGAAAGAGAAAAATGCAAAGAAATGGGCATTGTCGCTATCCGATGTGATTGAAACGATGCCGGACGGGCTATTGGCCCTGGATGCGACTTGTCGGATACGTCTTTGGAATCCGCCGATGGAAAAGCTGACGGGTTATCCCGCCGCGGAAGTCATCGGCAAGAGTTGCGCCATTCTCGAATGTGCGGACTGTTCCAGCGAGACCAGAGACGAGGCGCCCGTACCGGTCGAATCTCTCTTGATGCAACAACAGCAAGACGCAGGCATCATACGGAGTGAGTGTTCCGTTCGAGCACGCAACGGTGAGTTGCTGCCTGTATTGAAGAGCGCTCGCGCGCTCCGCGACAAATCAGGAGCCGTCACGGGCCTTGTGGAAACGCTGACGGATCTTCGCTATCGGAAGAGACTGGAAGCCGAAGTGGCCGCGTCCGCGCGTCGTGGTGGCGAGGTGCCGGGCTTGGAGCGTCTGGTTGGCGGTAGTTATGCGATGAATGAGGTATACGAGCGAATCCGTCTCGCCGCTCAGTCCGACGCAACCGTGCTGATCCATGGGGACACAGGTACGGGAAAAGAGCTGGTCGCCGACGCGATCCATCTCCTGAGCGCCCGCAAGCACGGTCCGTTCATCAAAGTAAACTGCTCCGCCCTTCCGGAAAGCCTTCTGGAAAGCGAGCTGTTTGGTCATGTGAAGGGCGCTTTCACTGGCGCCTCTTCTGACAAGATCGGCCGTTTTGAGGCAGCCGAGGGCGGGACACTTCTCCTGGACGAGATCGGCGATATCAGCCCGTTGATCCAACTCAAGCTTCTTAGGGTTATTCAAGAACGGGTTTATGAGCGTGTGGGCGAGTCCAAACATCGAACGGCGAACGTCCGCGTCATTGCCGCCACGCATCGTAATCTTCGCGAGGGAGTCGCTGAGGGGAAAATCAGAGAGGATTTCTACTACCGGATCAAGGTATTCGATATCCGCGCGCCATCCCTGGTGGAACGTAAAGAGGATATTCCCGTGCTGGCGGCGGCTTTTATCGATCGATTCAACCGCCGCACCGGAAAAGTGATCGAGGGATTCTCGGCCGCGGTGAACTACGTGTTCATGGATTACTGCTGGCCGGGCAACGTGCGCGAACTGGAAAACGCCATCGAGCACGCCTTTGTAACCTGCCAAGAGACGACGATTGACATGAGGGATCTTCCGATCGAGCTGCAGACCGCACAGATCCGTTTGGCGGAATGTCGACGGCAAGGCCTGGCCCCCATGCTTGCCTTCGCATCCCCCGCACATGCTCCAAACGGCAAAGAGGATCTGCTGAATGCGCTTGAAGCCTGTGATTGGAACAAGGCCGAGGCCGCGCGACAATTGGGCGTGGAACGGACCACGGTCTGGCGCCGTATGAAGAAATGGGGTATTCCGCTCTCCGGGAAGCCCGAAAAGTAACTAGTAGTGATCGGCAATGGCCCAAGCATTAAATCCTAATCCTAATCCTAATCGATTACGATTAGGATTAGGATTACGAGTCAAAGCAAGGAAGAATTAGCGAAAAGACAAAGAGAATGGATAAATGCCGCAGTGGAAGAATCAAGCCGTCATGATCCAAACTGGAGTGAAAGCGTGGCTGCCAGGAGCGCATCATTTGTTGAAGACATGAAAAATAAACTGGGTCTGCGGATTCAACACCGAAAGGTGCGTGATGAAGGTGATCATAGCATTTTTGCTCTTTTTTTTGTTAGTTTTGTTACTTTTGGAGAGTTCCCTATTGATCGATTTCTCGTCAGGTTCCACCTTTAGGGAATTTGTCCGTATCGGAACACGTAAAAATCAGAAGCTGTAACGCACGGAGGCGTAGACATTGTTGTTTTTCTCGAATTGGGCGAGAAAGGTGTAATCATCATCGCCGACAAAGAAATTTCCACCAAGGGATGTTTCCCAGTCGTCGGTGACTTTATAGCTTACGATCGGGCGGATGTAGGCATCATTATCGGAGGGTGAGTAGCGGAAAAAGGCGCTCAGCATGAGTTTCTGACTCATGAGCAACTGGGTGAGGCGCAGGGTCACGGTATGACGATCTTCATCCCGTGCGGTGTTGGTCGGGGCTCCCATGTCGCGGATGGCATCCATATATTTATCATGATCCATCATGTGTTCCAGATAGTATTGGACTCCTATGGTGGTGTCGGCAATCACTTCGCGTTCATAGCCCAGGAGCACACGTGTTTCACTGTTATTTATGAAAGGGTCGTCGCCATCACGGTCATCGCGTGAGTCGTAATAGCCTGCCTCGATATTCGCAATACCTCCTGCGAGTGTTCCCCTGGCACTTGTGCCATATACGGTCAAGGGTGGAAAGATCCAGTCGCCGGTATCCGGGTTCATCCCGCCGGGAACTTTCCAGAAACCGTTATACCCATACAGGGCTATTTCGTATCCTGCGATATTTTTATATACCCGTGCGGCCATTTCATCGTCAACAAACCATTCATCTGGTCGGTCCGTTTTCAGGACTGAATTCTGCCCTACTATATCTTCGCCATTCCAGTAGGAGAGATATTCGCCGGTGATATAGCGATCGGCATTAAAGCGCGGGGTATAGACCAGATCGATATTTACAAACGATGGAAACATGCTGACAAACAAGGCGTCCGAAGGGGCCTTGAGATACTCTGTATCACGTCCCAGAAAGAAAGACTGCCAGTCTTTGGGGAACATGTCATTGATAAAGATCAAGTCACCCGTTCCCCAGGTGAGGAGTTGGCGCCCGAGTTTTACATCCATGAATGACAACGGCGAAAACAGGATGTTGGCCTGGCGCAGGTCAATAAAGCCTGTTCCGGTCTGGAGGTTCACATCCTCCCGGTTGTCATCCTGCTCGTTATAGATGAAATCTGCTTTGAGCTGTAGGGTGAACAGATCATGATACCAGAGACCATCCAGTTGCAGGCGCAGTTCGTTGAGCGTGCATGGGTCCTCATAGGGATCACTTTGTGTTCTGAGTCCGTAGCGGTATTCGGTAAATCCGTTCAGCTCCAGCCCGGCATCGTTGAGCTTGTCCATAAATGTCGGTGCCGCTCCGGCCCAGGCTACAGTTGTCAGAAGCAGGGCCAGCAGGGTTATGGTATGTGTTTTGTTGCTCATGATTTATTCCTTTTTTTTGGGGGGAGGGACGGCAGGATTCATCCTGCCCCTACCGGGTAACTTCGCGGGGGGGGCGACGCAGAAAACGTTCGGTGAAGATTCGGTCATTCAGATTGATGTCATATTCGATATCACTGAATACGTTGACGGTTTTGCTGCTGTTTTTGATATCTTCGGCATATGATTCAATGACGGTGGGGTATCCTTGAATCGTTTCTACTTTGGTTGCGGCAATACGCCGGTAGAGATTTTCGTTTTTGTCCAGGTATTCAGACTTAGCGGGCATGAATGTATCTTTATCAATCCAGACTTTATAGGATGAAAACTCGACGGAGTTGGGATCTTTGGGGACGTTGTTGATGACATATTCGGTATCTGTTGTTTCCACTAATTCGTGGGTATCGGCATTCAGGCTACGCCCGGAGACATCTTCATAGAGAAAATCTGATCCAACAAAACTGGTACGTTTGTCACCCGGGGCAATACGTTTAATGAGATTCAGGGCCGGAAGAAATAACCAGCGATCATCATTTCCATCGGCTTTTTTCCAGACCAGATATGCCATTTTGCGCACATCGGCCGGGGCCTTGAAATATACGTAGAATTTCTGTTCCTGGCTGTCTTTTTCATTTTTACGCAACATGACAAATTCACGAGAACGCCCATCAGACATGGTCATGGTTACGCGTGCTTTTCCGTCTTGGCCGGCGTAGTACGCGGTGTCATTTGCTTTGCTGACAATTTCGTCAGCCGTCAACTCATCGGCCCATGCCCCGACAACAAAAGTCAGGGCCATTAGCATACTGCTACTTATTAATTTATACATCACGGGGTTCCTTATTGGTTATTTGTTCTGAATGCTGACTCTTGAATGCTGACTCCTCATTTCTCCATTTCCGGTTCTGCTATAAACAGGCGTTTTTCGAGTAATTTTATCAGGGCCGGAAGAATAAGAAGCGTGGCCATCCAGGATATGAGCATGATCAGCGCCAGGAAGAATCCAACGGTGCGATAAGGCACTAGCGGTGCCAGTAGCAGCGGGAAAAATCCAAAGGCAATCACAATGGCGTTGCGACTGATCGCCCGGGCCGGTTCCTCAAACATTTTGATATTCGCTTCCTGCCAACTCTTCGTTTTCTTTCGTATTTCACGGGCTCGTTCGAGGAAGTGAATCGCAAAATCTACGCTCAAACCCAGTGTCATGGCAGATAAAATGGCCACGGGCATATCATAGTCTTTTCCGATCCAGCCGATCAGTCCGTATATAAAGGTAATCGTGACGGTGAGTGGAATCATGGCCAGTATGCCAAAGAGACCCGATCGGAACAGAATCAGCATCATCACTAATACCACGACAAAACTGCTGACGAGAGAAAACATCATCCCGTTCACCATTTTTTCTTGCCAGATTACATTCAAATACGTCAAGCCCGCCCATTTTATATCCATTTTCACGGGGGGCGGATTTTCAGCAAGATACTGATCAAGATCTTCAATGACGGCTGCCATATCCTGATTATCACCACTCTTTAACTGTACCCAGACGTTGGCTTCCTGATAATCTTTTGTCAGGAGATGAAACAGTGTATCCTTCTTTTTCATCCCTTCCAACTGGATGAAAACCTGCCCAATGGCTGCCGATGAATCCGGAATCGAAAAATAGGCATCATTACGCTTTTTAATGATGGCGCGTTCTGTTGCGCTCGCATCAGCAGGGGGTGCCTGATAATTCAGTTCATAGGCGGCTTTTTCCTGGGCATCCACGGCAGAAGATGTTTTGCCTACGACCTCGATGCTCAGCAGATGATCCTGTACCGTCGCCAGATAAGCTAAAACATCAGGACGTTTGAATGCCGGTGCGAGAAGCTCTGTCTTCATTTCGAATACAAATTCGCTGAAAGACAGGGCCGTAAACTTGTCACAGATACTCAATGCTTTTTCCAGCAGCGCCATACCCGATAGATTATTAAAAGGTTGGATACTCTCTGTGAATGTTTTTTTGACGGGATCGTTTACCCCTTTCTGTTGGGAAATCTGTTCAAGAAGGGAGGTGAACGTCAAGGTATCCGGGTCCAGATAATTGATTTCATCGGCCAGATTATTCCAGGAGGTACCGGCCTGTTGATCCGCCTTTTCGGCCGCCTGTATCAACGCCACAAAACATTTGTCCGGGTTACAGGTTTCCAGATGGCAGAACTTCTCGGATATTTCATCCAGTTGAGCGAGAAAGTCCCGGCTGGCTTCTGGAAATTTTGCAGCAAAACGCTTTTCGGCTTCCGCACGAATTAGAGGGGCCGCCTCCCGGCATGTAAGCAGATTGTCTGGAGAGGCCGTGAAGGTCAGATACGCAGTATAGGTGCCGCCGAAATGATCGTTGAGCACTTGATCTGCCACACGAATCGGATGATCTGGAGTAAACCATTTCACGGGGTTGTCGTTTACACGAATCAGCATGATCCCATAAACGGAGAAAGCCAGGACCAGCACGGCGAAAACGATGATCCATTTTGCACGGCGGTAACTGGCGCCACCCAGCCAGCGCAAAAAACGGTCCAGAAGTGTTAAGTGCAATTCACACGCTTCTTCATCTGCCGGTACGGCACACAGTTTATGCAACGACTTATGGGAATTGAACAAGGTGATAAAGGCCGGAACAAAGGTCATGGTCAGCAACCATCCAGCGGCGACACCAAATGCTACAAAAAGTCCAAAAACCCGTACAGGCGGGATGGGGGTGGTGGCCAGCGAAGCGAAGCCTGCAATCGTGGTTATCGTGGCGTAGAGCATGGGCATAAACAGGTCGCCCACAACATGACGCAGGGTTTTGACTTTGTCGTTGTAGTGCGCATACGAATCAAAAAATTCACTCAACAGGTGAATCGAGTTACAAACCGTAATGGGCATAATGAAGATCGGAATCATGGAACTCATGATATGGACATCAAAACCCATCCCGATCAGCAGGCCCATGGTCCAGATCACCGTCACAACGGCCAATAACAGCGGCGCGATAATCAGAGAAACCCGTCGGAAGAACATGTACATCAACAGAAACAGAATAAGCATGGCCAACGGAGCGGAAATGGCCATTTGCACCAGCATTTCCACGCCGAAGGTATCCTCAGCCACGGGCAGTCCGGTGACATAAACTTTGTCGTTTCCATCCCAGTCTTTCGTCAATTCTTTCACCAGATTGGCCACATTATAGCTGTAGGGCTTGGCAATGATCGGAATATAGATGCAGATCGCCTTCTCATCTTCTGAAACCAAGGTTCCCTTGTACAAAGGGTTGCCCATCGCATCGTTACGAATGATCTGTGCTTCCTCTCGGGTCTGTGGCGCGGTTTCCATCAGATATTCCATCTTCAGAGAACCCTGGTCGGCCTGTTTGATGTTGTCGACCACACTTGGGCTGATGACTTCCTCTGCGATGATAGCACTTAGGCCTTCCGTATCAAACAGATGGTTCGGATCATGGCTGAAGACAACCGCCATAGCTCGTTTAAAGGCACTTTTAGCTGATAAATCCAGTGTTTTGCGTTCCAAACTGTCTGCGCCGATGACCACTTCAGGCAGGCCGTTTTCATTTTGATGCAGACTCAGAAGCTGACTGGTCAGATCATGGATATGTCCCAGTGTTTTGACGTTAAAAACACCGTCAGGATCTTTCTCGTTGACAATCCCGACGATGACAAAGTCGTATAGATTATATTTTTCTTTCACCTCATGATGAAAAACACGGACCCATTCATCCTCGGAAAGCATATTTTCCGGATCATTATCAAAATGCACCTTTGGAAACTGAGAGCCAAAAAGCACCGTTATGATCACTACCAGCGAAATGATCAGCCATGGGTGTCGAACACTAAAATTAGTCAGCAATAGTTTTTTCATTCTTCTATTTTCTCCTGATTGATAGCTATCACGTATTACATCTTATTCAAATAAATTCAATAAATAACTCGAAGTCACATTTGCATGAACTATGCCAACATCCAAATATTCGAAATATACATAGTTATCTTCTTCTCTTGCAATAAGTAACAATTAGTATAAATTTTTTTTTAGTTCTGGCTAACATGTTGAGTGCAACGGCAAGCGCAACAAAACGTTGCGGCGTCACGCAACAGGTAGCAACGCTACAAGCGTGAGAGCTGATTCCCCGCTATTTTTCCAGGGATGATCGGGATACACAGGATTTTATGATAAAAACAGCTATCAAGTTAAAAGGAAATATCCCATTTTCCCATTCGGCGCCAGATGGTGGTGCGTTCTACGCGCAGTTCTCTTGCGAGGCCGGGTCGGGGCCGGGTCGGACAAATCCAACAGGCTATCTAGCAGGAAGATACGACGCAAAAGGCTTCGCAATGCAAGGTGCCATGGAGCCATGCAATGTCTAGGTAGTGAGAAAGCACCACACTGGCCCAGCCCCGCAAGAGCGTTGCAGGCAACGTTGCAATGCCGACACGCGCAACGGCTCTGCAACACACGGCTTATTCTCCATGCATTCTCTGAATTTGCTTATTGTGAACAGTTTACACAACTACAGGAATACCATTTCGCCCATTGGCACACATCCTGCTCAGAGGTGATCCGAATAACATGGCAAACAATGGCCCGCGGCATATGGGCCCATACACGAAGAATGGAGACTGAGAAAATGGCTGAAGGTGTGAAAGAGCTAAGTGATGCGACGTTCGAAGATGAAATCAGTTCCGGAATAACGGTTGTCGATTTCTGGGCGCCGTGGTGCGCGCCTTGTCACATGCAGGGGCCGATTCTGGAGCAGGTGGCGGCCAAGGTCGGTGACACGGTGACGATCGCCAAGGTCAATGTCGATGTTGCGCCGCACATGGCATCGCAGTTCGGCATCCGCAGTATCCCGACATTGATTGTCTTCAAGGATGGGACCCCTGTACAACAGTTCGTTGGAGTGCAAATGGAAAGCTCACTTCTGGCAGCTATCGAACAGGCCCAGGCATAAGCGGAGGTTTCTGCCATGTGGACCTACGAAACATCAGTGGTCTGGAAGGAAAAGCAGAGAGGCGAAACTCATGGTAGCGGGAAGCCGCCTGTCGAAGTCGCGATGTCACCGGAATTGGGCGGGCCGCCCAACATATGGACGCCCGCGGATCTGCTCACCAGCGCAGTGGCGAGTTCCATCATGACGTCCACCCTTTTCTTTGCCGAGAAGAGCGGGATAGAGCTGCGCTCTTACATGAGCAATGCGTCAGGGGTGATGGAAAAAACATCTGGCGGGCGGACCATCACCCGTATCGCGGTTGAGATTGCCATAACACTGTCCGAGGCCGGTCAGGGGCCGGCGATCAGGAAGGCCGTGGAACGCGCGGAGAGAACGTGTCCCATATCGAACGCCCTGCGCTGTCCGGTCGAGGTCGTACTGCACCTAAGCGGTGCTGGGCCAGTTAAAAAAACAGAGGTGACAACGTGACAAAGGGACTGATGCTGCATTTACTCATAGGCCTTGCGGTGGGAGGTGTCCTTGGCGCAATGATGGGCTATTTCGGAAAGTGTTCGTCAGGCTCATGTCCTCTGACGGCGAATCCACTTCGAGGCGCACTGTATGGGATGTTCATGGGGCTCATGTTTGCTTACTTCTTCGGCGCCCGCACCTTGACCCCAGCAGCAGCCGCTATGGAGTCATCGGCGCTGGTTCACATTGATACCAAGGCGGACTTCGAACGGGTTGTGTTGGCCGCTCAGCTTCCCGTTCTGGCCGACTTCTTTTCTAATTCCTGTCCGCCCTGTCGCAAGCTCAGCCCGACCATCAGTGAACTGGCGGAGCAGTATAAGGGCCAGGCGGTGGTCTGCAAAGTGAATCTGGATCGCGCGCCGCAGTTGGCGCAACTCCATTCCATTCGGGGCATTCCTGCCGTCTTATTCTTTGTAAAGGGCAAAGAAGTGGATCGCTTTGTCGGACTCCAATCTAAGGCGCATTTCGAGAAAAAAATGGATAAGCTAGTAGACCAAACAACAGAGGAGAAAGATCGTCATGCCACTCTATGAATATCAGTGTGAGAAATGTAAGCATCAATTTGAACAACTGGCGAAAAACAGTTCGGACAGGCCGAGTCGCTGTCCGAAATGCGGGGCGAAAAAACCGGTAAGAGTCATTTCATCGTTCAGTTCGTCGGCCGGATCAGGCGGGTCGGATTCCTGCTCGACGGGAACCTGCCCGCTCGGGTGAGATACATACAGAACAAAGGTGTAGGACGGGCGGATCGGAATAGGAGGAGTGATGATAGTATTTGTTGGTGGGATCGTGAGCGGTATCATGTTGGTGTTTCTTATCCTTTTCTTGATGCTGCCGAAGATGGGACGTCTTTTTTTTATTACGGACCGTAGCCGTCTCCCCTTTGCCGACACGGTGAACGCGATTCGCGCGCGTTGTGAACAGAGTGATGAATGGGTTATTCAAGGAGAGAAGGATTACAACAGAGCCTACCTTGACAACAAACGGGGTGAATTGCCTCATCGTCTTGTTGAGTTCAAACTGGGGAATCCAGATCACTCATTCCGCGTAAACAAAACGTTTCCGGAGGTCGTCACCTTCATGCCGGCGGCTATCGCGGTCGTTGAATATGCTCCCGACAAGACCATCATTTACAGAAAGAATACCGGCCTCATGGGGCGAATGTTTCAGGAGCCGGTGCGAAGCATCATGGGCGTAGAAGTGCCGCAGCAGTTGGATGCGATCCTGGATGGATTGGTGAGAAAATAGAACCCGACAGCCGCAAGGACGGAGCCCTATGAACGATGGGCACGCACGGGCACGCGGGAATGAAACACCTTTGGTTCGGGAGTGTGGAAAAGCGAGTCGTGCGCACGGCCTGTTGTCCGGTGCTGACGGTTCGTCACCCAGACCATGAAATGTAGAATTTGACAGTCGATTTCTTCTGTAAATACAAGCGAAAGAGCATACACATGAAAACAGACGTATTGATTATCGGTGGCGGTCCGGCCGGCATCACCTTTGCCCGCAAACTTAAGAAGCTTAAACCGGAAACCACGGTCAAGATGTTTCGCCCGGAGGCGCACTCGATGGTGTATTGCGCGATACCCTACGCCATTGAGGGTCTCTTCGATCCGGCCAAAGTTTTGAAGCGCAACGAACTGGTCACGGACGTCGGTGTTGAGTTGGTTCGCCGATCTGTTGTTAAGGTTGATCTGGAAGCTAAACGGGTGATCGACGACGCGGGAGATGAACACGAGGCCGATCTTCTGTTTATTGCTACCGGTGCGTCGCCCCTTGTTCCTCCGATCCCGGGCGTTACATCTGACAATGTATTTACGGTCAAGCGCCAGGAAGACATGGAAGGCCTGATGGCCGCCCTTGATGCAGGCGCGAAACGCGCTGTGGTGGTGGGCGCCGGCGCGATCGGGATTGAGCAGGCGCAGGCGTACCGCACTCGGGGATTGGACGTTGTTCTTGTGGATATGGCAGATCGGGCCTTGCCGAGTATGCTCGATCCCGACATGGCTGGAGCTGTGCGCGCCACATTGAAGGAGCATGGCATTGATATCCGCTTTTCAAAACGTGTTGAACGGCTGACACAACAGAACAACCGCGTTTGTGACGTCATTTTGTCGGATGGTGAGCGTCTTGAGTTGGATCCCTCATTCGATTTTGTTTGTTTTGCTGTCGGTATGAAGCCGGATGTGGAGTTGTTTATCGATCAGGGGCTCGAGATGAATCGTGACGGCATCGTGGTGGATAACCGGATGCGAACGAACATCCCGGGCGTCTACGCGGCAGGTGACTGCTGTAGCTACGTATCCGGGATCGATGAAAAGCCCGTGGGCGGAAAGCTGGCGACCAATGCCGTGCCCATGGGAAAGATCGCGGCGCGAGTGGTGGCGGGAAAAGATGATGAGTATGCCGGATTCTTCAACGGAGCGGCCACTTGCGCGTATAATCTAAGGGTGAGCTCGACGGGCTTCACCGAGGAACTCGCTCAACAGCGCGGATTCGGGACAATCGTTGGATATGGTGAAACGACCACGCTGTTTCCGATGATGCCCGGTGCCGGAAATCTTAAGGTCAAGATTATTGCCGATGCGCACGATTTTCGTATCATCGGCGCACAGGTCGTGAGCATCCTGTCGGTGACCGACAAGATTGACACACTCAGCCTGGCCATCCAGCGTCGGATGACACTTAAAGGACTTTCCAAGCTCAGCTACAGCGCCCAGCCATGGCAGAGTTTCTTCCCGGCCCGATCCGCCATCGTGGAGGCCGCTGAAAATGCGATGGATAACTTCTCCGCCAAAGGACGGCCCTTCCATTATCCTGAACTCATGGAATGTGTGTGAACGATCAACAGGAGGATTCTTGACATGAACGACATTGCGATTTCGTTTCCCGCTGATCTTTGTTCCGTGAAGAAGCATATTCTCACGCCGCCCGCTTTCAGCATTTTATTGACCAAGTAGTGGTTAAAGATGGGGCGAAACGTTCATAGTGAAGCTTTGCATGGGTTTGAGCGCGACAGGCATACACCGGTCTCGAGCTTTTCCAGTCGGAACATGTTCTACGGAATCATTCACGGGGCGTTCTTTCATATGGCAACAGCCTTTGCTGATCCCTATGCCGTGTTGCCACTCTTCCTTGCGGGATTTACAGAATCCGTGGTCATCATCGGGTTGGTTGTGAGCTTAATAGAAGCCGTTGGCATCCTGCCTCAACTCGGTATGGCGCGGCTGTTGCAACGCAATCCTTCCCGCGCGAAAGGCTCCATGCTTGTAGGTATCTGGACCCGTTGCGCCGCATGGGGAATCATTGCGGCGCTGGCATGGAGATATACATCTCCGGGTGTTGGGATGCTTGCTCTCTTTGCCCTGTTGGTCTCTCTCTATTCGCTTGGTGGCGGCATCGCGGTACTCCCGTTCAAGCAAGTGATTGCGCAAACCATACGCCCGGAGCGCAGAAGCAGCTTCTTTGGATGGAGGCTGTTGGCCGGAGGCATACTGGCTGGTCTGGCCGGCGTCATCGTCAAGTTTGTTCTTGGAGGAGCGTCTCTTTCCTGGCCGAGAAACTACGGCGTTCTGTTTCTCTTTTCTTTTCTGTGTCTTGCCGTCGCCTACATCGCCATGTCACGACTACGATTTCCCTTGGTGTTGGAAGAGATGCCCCAAGCAACGATTCCGTTTGGCGCGCAAATGCGACATGCGCTACAGCATTATCCCGTGCTGAAGCGGTTGGTCCTTGTTCGTCTGTTGTCGGGCGGGCTGACATTGGCGTTCCCTTTTCTGACACTTTACGCAACGCGCGAGTTGGGCATTACACTCGGGTGGGTCGGTTTGTTCGTGGTTGCGCAACGCGGCGGGGCCATTTTGAGCAATTTTATCTGGATGCCGCTGGGCAATAGACGCGGAACACGTATGGTTATCGTTTCCGGCATGGCGCTGGCCTCTCTGGGGTTAGCCACCATGACCGTGCTGCATTCTCCCTTGACTATTGCTTTTGCCGTTGCGCTGTCAGGCGCGGGCATGAGCGCCATGAGTGTAGGGTTCAACGGATATATCCTGGAGCTGGGAGTGCCGGAGGTGCGCCCGCTTCTGTTCGCCTTGGAAGGCACGCTCCTGATGCCACTGTATTTCATGCCCTTGCTGGGCGGGTGGGTGGTCAGTCAGTTTGGCTATCGGTCTGTTCTCTTAACCGGCGTAGTGATGCTGTTAGGCGGTTTGGCTCTGGCGCTCACCCTTTGCGAGCCGCGTCGGCATGATCCTGGCTGCGGCCCACGCTCATCCGGCCCGATGGGGGATGCAATATGATTCGCTATCGACCCATAGGCACTATCGATTCACCGTACAGCAAAGATCCTGACGACTGTTCCCGTATCGCATTTGCAACGACGGATGGACACACTTATACAACCGACCACTTCGGATCCGCCGATATCTATGTGGTCTATACCTATGACAGCACGACGTTTCTGCATGTGGAAGACATAGAGAACTCGACAGAGGAAGAAGAGGTCGACGGAGATGTTCGCAAGGCACGGTCGATTCTTGAGCTGCTTGTCGGGCGAGGCGTGGACGTTGTGGTGGCGCGCCGATTTGGCCCCAACATTCGCAAGATTAGCCGCCTCCTTGTGCCCGTTGTCACCGGAACTCGGGATATCTCGAGCACATTGCCGGCATTGGCGTCGGCTTGGAACGACGTGCTGGCTTGTCATGAGCACTCTGCCGACAAGCGTCGGCACGTTGTGCTTGAAACGGCGAACAAGGTGGCCGCCGGCATAAAAGAAGGAGTGTGCCAAGGGTGCGGACGCTGTATACCGGCGTGTCCGGTCGATGCGCTCACGATGGAAGACACGTGCGCTGTCATTGACCCCATCATGTGTGTTGGGTGTGGCGCGTGTGTGTCGGCATGCCCATTTGATGCGATAGAGGGCCCGGCGCCATGAATCCGTTTGACGCGCATGCCCAACGCTATGATCGTTGGTTTGAGCATCATGATGCCGTCTATCAGTCCGAACTGAAAGCTGTACGCGCTATTCTGGATGCGCTGCCTCCATTTGATCGCGCATTGGAAATCGGGATCGGAACCGGACGATTTGCCGTGCCTCTTGGCATTGCCGAGGGCATAGAACCAAGCGATACGATGCGGCAAATAGCGCAGGCGCGAGGGCTTCAGGTCATCGAAGGTCATGGAGAGAAGCTCCCGTTCAAGTCAGAGACCTATGATCTTGTCCTCCTCCTCACGACTATTTGCTTCGTCAATGATCCCCTGCAGGTTTGTCGTGAAGCTTGATAAGAAATCGCTTTTCAGGCAGCGCGGACACCCGTCCACTTATACTGGTCTGGAATAGCGCTTTCATGTGGAGAAGGTAGATGGTTGGAGGGAGATGAGTCAAGAAGAAGCGCAAGTGCCCTCCAGGCGGTTCGGGGCATGCCCCGAACCGCCTGGAGGGCTCGGCATCATGAAAAAACGGGCGAAATGAAACAGACCATCCCTATCACGAGCGCTCATGCGTTCGCGTACGTCATTACGGGTTCGACATCGTAATCAGGAAATGGATCATCAAGCCAGGGTTCGATGATCGTTTCGTTTCCGGGTGGCGCACGGGATGGCATCACGCGCACTCCTTGCTGCCATAGTCCGAGATGCCAGAGAATGCGCTCGATCACGTCGCGATCATCGATAAGAGAAACAATGCGCATTTCCTTCTGGCATTTTGGGCACAGCAACGGGTCGGCCTCCCAGACCTTTTTGATGAGTTCGCGCCATTTTTTCGAGGGGATGCGGCGCGGTTTGTGTTCCGATACGTCTATAATGTTGGGCGATGCGGCGGTTTCATCGAGCTTTTCGGCTTCCTCGGCGGCGAGCTTATCGCGTTGTCCGCGCATTTTATTGGAGTACCAGCCGTAATAGCGCACGAGCTGAAAGCTCTTGTCGGGGATGTGAGACGTGATCGCCGCGATAAAGTCGAGTGGTGTGAAGATGCGGAAGTTAGCGTTGACCTTGGGGTTCATCCCGGAACGGTAGATGATCGTGCCGTCCGGGCCGAGGTGCATTTTTTCAACGGAGAACGGATTGCGAATGATGTATTGGGCGAGACGCACGAGGTCGTCGCGCTCGTCGGACTCCACGCGGCGGCTGCGATGCACGTTGAAGCCGGAATGCTTCCAGCTCATCAGCATGTCGGCGCGCTCTTTCGAGAGCAGCCCTTTGCCGATCAGAAAGGAAAGTACGCGCACACGAAAGAGTTCTTCGAGCGGCTTGAGCGGCACATCGGGCATGACATGAAACAATCCGGACGCGGTGAAAAGGCCGTCGGCGACCAGTGCGTGCAGGTGCGGATGGAAGTCCAGATATTCGCCGAAGGTGTGTATAGTCATGACCGCGCCGGTTATGCCCTCGGGCAGGTCGAGCGCGACGCGCAAGTAGTCGCGCAGGCATTCGTTGGCGATGCGACACAAGTCTTTGAGCAGGTCGCGATCGTATTTGAAGTAGACCCGCAGCATTTTGGGCAGGGCGAAGGTAACATGACGGTGCGGCACGGGATAGAGGATGGTCTCGGTGAGCAGCTCGCCGAATAGCTGCACCTTTTTCTGGTGGCAGGATGGGCAGAACCAGCGGCCTTTACAGGAAAAGGCTAGCAGGTATTCATGCTTGCAGTGATCGCAACGCACACGGGCGAATCCATGATGAAGATCACCGCAGTCGAAAAACTTGTTCACGACCTCGGGAATGATCGGACGCAAGTAGCCGAATTGCGGTTGGTACTGCTCTTCGTATTCGTCCAGAAACTTATCGAAATGGCTGTTCAGGCATTGCCATAACGGCGAGGCCTGAGGATTTCTGGCACGATAGACTTGACCATTCATGCCCCCTAATTTATCAAATGGGGTGTGTCAAATAGCGGCATACCCCCGAAGAAAGTTGAAAATAATGACGACAGAAAAAACAACGGGGTCAAGGCCCCAATATTACCGCATCCGCCGTATGGTTCAGATGGTGCGCGAGGGCTCTGAAGGCGGATATTTACCCAACAGCAGCGATTTTATGAAGGAATTCGGCATCTCGCGGCGGACGGTGGCGCGTGACCTGGACTTCCTGCGCGACGAGGAGCAGGCTCCGCTTGAATATGACGAGGTGGCGCATGGTTTCCGCCTGACCGACGAATCCTATACCTTGCCGCCTGTGCGCCTGAGCCGCAGGGAGGCGTTCAGCTTCGCCCTCGCCCGCAAACTTCTGGCTCATTACGATGGCACCCCGTTGCACTTGGACATGCGGTCGGTACTCGATAAAATCGCCGAGTCGATGGAAGGCGATGTCACCATCGAACCGGATTGGCTCAGCGAACATGTGGGCGTATTGCCGGACGATCGAGTGCGGATTGATCCGGACGTCTGGGCGCGGATGGCGGAATACATAGAACGCCGAGAGGTGATCCGGGCGACATACCAAAACTTTGAAGGTCGAATATCCGAATACAAGCTTCACCCCTACCACCTGCTCGCCTATCATGGGAACTGGTACCTGTTGGCGCGAAATGCGCAGAAAGAACATGTGGCCACGTTTGCCCTGTCGCGATTCAGGCATATCGAGGGGGCTGGTAAGCGGTTTGCCCGCCCCGCGGACTTCAACCCTGATGCCTACGCCCGGCAGGCCTTCGGCATTGTGGGCGGGGAGAAGCCGCTCAAGGTCCGCTTGCTGTTCGAGCCGAAGCTGGTCGTATACATTACCGAACGGGAATGGCATCCATCACAGGAGTTTCACCTGCGCAGAGATGGCCGTGTCGAAATGTGCATGGAAACAACAGGGCGCAAGGAACTGGTGCGATGGGTTCTCTCCTGGATGCCGGACGTGAAGGTTCTTGCCCCAAAGAGTCTGCGAGATCGTATTACGGAGAAACTTCGGGTTGGACTCCAAGCACATAACTGAAGGTGCACATGGCCCAACAATTGCATGCACACGTACGGAGGTTCCGCTGCCGCTCCACCTCCGCCGGTGATGCTGACGTTGAACGTAACCGCTACGCGGAATTAATTATTTCGCGGGAAGCGGTTTTTTC
>CAZBEO010000074.1:0-17023 GCA_964490935.1 uncultured Verrucomicrobiota bacterium | reverse complement strand
TGCACGTAGGCGGTGATGGACGTATTCCATGACCTGCTGCGAGGTAAGAGGGGCGAGTTTATAGACGAGTTGGAGGCGCTGGCAAAAGGAGACATCCTGGATGACGGCTTTGAGGACATCGCCATGCCCGGAGAGGATGACGGTGATGGCGTTTTCGCCATAGGAGCCGTCTTTTTTGAGGATGCGCATGTTGGTGAGGAGATGAAGAAATTCGACGGTGTCGCGGTCGTGGATGAGCTGGGCTTCATCAATGACGACGGTGAGGTGCGGGAAGGCAGCGCTTTTTTCGCTGCAAATGGATTCGATTGCGGCCAAGGCACCGGCGACATCGGTGAGGGACACATTCAGGTTGAGCTTGAAGAAGAGTTGCTTGGCCAAGGCGAGTACGCCTCCGATGGGGGTGTCGAGCTGGACCACCTGAGAGGTGCCCATCGCATGTATTTTTTCGACGAGCAGGGAGAGAACCATGGATTTGCCGACGCCGTAAGGGCCGATGAGTATGCCGCCGAGTTTGCGGCCTTCGGCCAAGTAGAGCAGGCGGGCAAGGGCTTCCTTATGTTGAGAGGAAAGATAGGCAAAGCGTACGTCCGGATGGTTCTGAAAGGGGCGGTGATTGAGATTCCAGTAGGCGGCGTACATGGTTTAATTGTCCTTCTTTGCCTGCCGGAACACGGCATCAGCAAAGTTGGGTTTGGTCTGTTCCCGTTCCTCGGAATGTTCACCGGTTTCCGGAGTTTGCTTGGGCTGTGCGATGGCTTCTTCGAGCAGGGAGGCGGCGAAGGAGGCGGTCTTGGTGAATTCCGGGGGTTGCGCCGGAGCGGCTGGAAGAGGAGGCGCCGCAGCCGGGGTCGGAACGACGGAGGGCGCGGCAGGAGCGGCGGTGGACGAGGTCGGTATGTTCAGCGCAGGCGTGGTCGCAGGCGCGGCAGGTGGAGTACAGATTATGCCGCGATTCTGCTCAATGTGATAAGGCATGCTTCCGGTTTGGGCCGTTCCAATGTATTTGTTGAGGACCATCTTCCGGGTTTCGTCGGCGGCGTTGTAGGCGAGGGTCAGGGCCACGGGAACGTTGGTTTCCAGGACGCGGTGGGCGTGCTGGGCCGCAGGCGAAGCGGGGTGGGAACAGGTGAACAAAGTGGTTACACCCAGGCGCTCGAAGGCGCGGACAAAGGAATAGATATGTTCGGCGAGGTGTTCACGAGAGACCATGACGATCCAGGGGATGACGGTATCAATCACCACGCGCCGGATGAATTCGGTGCCAATAATGTCGATGAGCTGGGCAAAACCCTCGGGCGGCAGGACGATGTTTTCCTCGCGATCCCGCCCGGGGATGACATCGTTGTATTCTAGGAGCATGAGGTCGCCGGAATCCACGACGGCATCCACGTTGAGTCCGACGCCGCGCGCGTAGATGGCTAGGTCTTGCGTGGGGCGCATGGAGAGCATGAGGCCGCGCTCGCCGAGTTCGAGTCCTTGTCGGACAAATTGAAGCCCGAAAATGGTCTTTCCGGAGTTGCGACGCCCGGTCACGAGCAGCGGACGCCCCTGAAAGGTTCCGCCCATATGTTCATCCAGACAGGTGATGCCCGTTGGTATTTTTGTTATCATAAGGTCGTATCAGTTAACGGTTGTCTTATCGGCTTCTTTTGCGGCGAGTAGTTTGTCCACGACTTGTCGAACAAAACCGACCTCGAAGGGCTTGGTCAGGAATTCGGCGATATTGAGTCGCTTGCATTCCTGAAGTGCTTCGTCGGATGGATAGCCTGAAATGACGACAATGCCGACCTGTGGGCTGGCCGAGCGCAGCGCATTGAGTAATTGTACGTCGGACATCTGTCCCGGCATACGCAAATCGGTCAGGATGATGTCCGGGTTACAGGCGGCAGACTGCTCACAGCCGTCGATGCCGTTATCAGCACAGACGGCCTCATGGCCCATGCGCGTGATAACCTTTTGCAGAAAACTCATGGACTTGGGATCATCTTCAATGATCAATATCTTTGCCATCAGGGACCCCTTTGCTGTAATGTGCTGAACGAAACAACGGTAATACGCTTTACAACTTCATTTGTTAAGCAATTGAACAGTATCATCGGGACGGGATGTATGACAAGCGAGAATATAGCGTGGAGTTCCATACGGGCGCATCTGCGATTCATTGACCAGAATCAGGCGGCGACCTGCCACAGGGAGTCCAGTTCCCGGTTCCAATGTTTGACGATGACCTGCAGGAGCGCGGCGAAGCCGGGTTTCGTCCAGAACTGACCGGTTCTTTTGAGCCGGTTTTGGAACTGGGAGCATAGGGATTCCACCGGGCCGCTCCCGATCGGTACTCCTAGGGCGGCGTTTTCGGCGTAGTCCATGTGGCCGATGTGTTTCCTGAAGTAGGCGTTTTGCTCGCGGATGGCCTCCCGCACGGTCGGATCGTCGGACGGCGGGTCTTCCAGCAGTTGATCCAACGTTTTGAATAAGCGTTTCGGGGACTTGTGCTTGAGGTCGTGCAGGATTCTTCCGCACCACGCCGCCGCCTTGGATGAACCTGGGCCATGGAGTGCGGCTCCGAGGGTGTGGAGGTGCTGGCTGAGGTGGTAGAAGTCCAGCATGGCCTTCGAGCATTTCTCGAAGCGATCCTTGTAGATGTTCCATAACCACACACCGCCGTCCATGACGAAGAAGACGGACTTCGCCCGCCCGAGACCCATCCGCACCGCCTCCTGGTGCAGGAGGACGCCGAAGTCGTGCGGCGAAGTTTCCGCCGGAACCGCCACGATATGCTTGTGCATGATGGCCTTGCGCTTCCCGCTGACGGCCAGCAGGGCGGAGAGCTTGAAGATCACCCCCGCGCGAATCTCGTGCCAGTGGACGCGGTCGGGTAATTGCCGGTTTTTCTTATTCCGGCCCCAGTTCTTTCCGCGGTGGCGAGCGTTCCATCCATCGGCCATGATGATGAGCGTGTCCTCGGTGCTCGCGGCTTCGGGGTGCGTGCCCGGCGGCGGGTTGTTCTTCGCGACCTTACCGAGCCGTAACACCAAAGAACGCACGGCATCGTCGCTGACCGTCAACCAGGTGGCCTCCGCGACCGTGGCCGCTTTTTCATAGCTTCCGGTCTCGGACGCGAGTACCGCCATTCGCTTCTCCATGTCGGGCGAATACCGCTGGTGGGGTTTGATCCCGAGGTACGCAAGCGCCGGGCAGCCCCACCGGCCCTTGTCGTCAACTCCTTGGCGGACCCAAACCGTGATGCTCCCAAAGAACGTTATGATCCGGACACGTAGGAACCGTTTCCTTCCAAGCACTCCCACGGCCTTCGAGGAGGCCTCCCACTCGTCCACCAGCCCCTGCACACGCACCTCGTAATCCGCGCAAAGGCTTTCCCTGCGTTCTTCGAAGAATGTCCGCTCCATGCCCATCAAGGGACTGACCTGCACCGCCTCCGTCTTTTTCACCGTGTCTCCATCTTTTTGTTGTTGATATAGTAGCACTACAATGCTACTACTTTGCGCAAAAGGAGATTCCATGTCAACGAATACACTCGAAAAAAAGGAAAAGAAGATCGCATCGCTGGTTGCCGGGCTGGCCAAAATCGGTGCGATGCGCCCGGGAACGCTGTCGGTACAGTACCGGAACCCCGGCGAACGCAAGACGCCGTTTAACCAGATCAGTTACACACACAAGGGCAAAAGCCGCTCGGAATACGTCCGCCCCGAAAGCCTTTCCGCCATCAGGAGGGAAGTCGCGCAGTACAAGAAGTTCCGCCGTCTCGTCGAGAATATCATCGATCTGTCGCTGGAGACGTCCCGACTACGCCACAAGCGCGGGTAACTACCCCCGCCGTTCCCTCCGTGCCGACGCGGAGGCAGAAGTCAATGAATCGCAGATGCGCCCGTTCCATACTGGATCGCTCGGGCCACTCCGCGTCGCGTGAGACCGCCCAGCGCAGAACTTTTTTTCGTGAGGAAGATGAGGGGGCGGCGGAGGGCACGCGATGTCACTGCGCAAGTTGCCGGATGAGCATTGATGTGGTGAGCACACCGGCACCGCCAGTCTGTCCATTTTGCCAGGGAGGACTGAACCGGACGCGCTATGCCAAGCACCCCCGTACACCCGAGCCGGACGAAGTGCTCAATCCTGGCGATCGCAACAAGTATCGGCGTCCCCATCGCGTAGTGATCGTGCTGCTCTCCGTTTTCAGCATTGTGATTTTGACGGTGGCGACGATTCTGAAGCTGCACAATGTGGAATATTTCTGGTATCAGCCTTGGGTTAATGCCTACAGCCTGACGGTGGGCGTGTTTATTCTGTCGCGTTTTCTGATTGCGGCCTTCTACAGGGCACCTGCGGATGTGGGGTATGAGCCGACGGTGACGGTGATCGTGGCGTGCCGAAACGAGGCCGGGTCCATCGAGAAAACCATCGGACGCATTTATGCGGAAGGCTACCCGCGCAGCAAGCTGGAAGTGGTTTGCGTGAACGACGGCTCCACGGACAACACGCTGGAGGAAATGTTGCAGGCGCAGGGGCGGCATCCCGCGTTGGTGATCGTGGATTTTGAGCAGAACAAGGGGAAGCGCCCGGGCATGGCGGTGGGCGCGCTGCTGGCGCACGGCGAAGCACTGGTGTATGTGGATTCGGACAGTTTTTTGATGCCGGGCGCGGTGCATAAAATTGTGCAGGGGATGGCGGACCCCACTGTGGCGGCGGTGGCGGGCCACACGGATGTGGAGAACGTCGGCGTCAACACGCTTACCAAGATGCAGGACGTGCGCTACTTCGTTTCGTATCGGGTAATGAAGGCGGCGGAGGATGTGTTCGGCGCGGTGAGTTGTTGTCCTGGCTGTTTTTCGGCGTACCGCCGCGTGTGCGTGTTGCAGGTGCTGGACGAGTGGCTGCATCAGCAGTTTTTGGGAAAGACTTGCACCTATGGTGATGACCGCAGTCTGACCAATTGCCTGCTGCGCGATTATCGCGTGCTTTACGATGACCAGGCCCTCGCCACCACCATCGTGCCCGAGAAGTGGCACAAATACGTGCGGCAGCAGGCGCGTTGGAAACGCTCATGGATTCGCGAGATGTTTTTTGCGGGCCGCTTTTTCTGGCGCAAGCATCCGGCGGCGGCAGTGTCCTGGTATGCCATGGCTGTTTTGCCGATGCTGGCCCCGCTGGTGATGTTCAACGCCCTGATTCTCGGCCCGTTGATGTATGGGAATCCGGCGGGGTTTTATGTGACGGGCGTGTTGGTGGTGTCGATGCTGTGGGCGTTGTATTATCTCGAAAAGACGGGCCGCCCGCACTGGTGGACCGGCTTTCTCTTCACGCTCAGTTATGTCGTTTTCTTTAGTTGGCAGGGCTATTATGCCCTCTTTACACTTAGAAAAACAAGTTGGGGAACACGCTGATGAAAAAAGAGCAATCGAACGGTTCCATTGAATTTCCCGTGCAGGAAACCGGAGAGCACCGGCAGCATAAAAAAAACTGGCCGAAGCCCAGTGGGTTTGTGCCTCCGCAGAAAGTGCGCTATTCCACCACTTGGTTTTATTACCTGATGGCACTGTGTTTGGTGGTGGCCTGGATGATTCCGATCGTCCTTTTGTCGGCTCGTCTGTTGTGGCCTCCTGCGGAGGTGGGCGTGCGCGATTCCTATGAATTCGCCGCGCTGGTCTACGATAATATTTCGGACAAGCCGGGTGGGTTGAAACCGTGGCAGTTCAAGCGGCAGTTGAACGCGCTGCGGGAGAACGGCTATCACCCCATTACGCTGCAGGATGTGGCGGGGCTTTATCAAAGCAATGCGCCGCTTCCCCGCAAGGCGGTGCTGCTTACGTTTGATCACAGCAAAAAAAACGCCTACTTCGGGGTGCGCTCGATCCTGCGGCGTGCGGGATGGAATGCCGTAATGTTTCTCTGGACCCAATCCATTCAGGAGGAGGATCAGGCGTCGATCTGGTGGCCCTACGTGCGCGATATGGTTCGTTCACGCCGGTGGGAAATCGGCGCACAGAGTCATAACGGCTTCAGCAAAGTGCAAACCAGTTCCCGGGGTCGCATGGGTAATTTCATGACCACACCGCGCTGGATGCCGGAAGAGAAGCGCTTTGAATCGCTGGATGAATTCACGACCCGCCTGAGTGCAGACCACGAGGAATGTCTGAGTCTGATTCAGCAGGAAACCGGAAAGACACCGATGGCCTATGCCTATCCTTATGGCGATTTCGGGCAGTTTCAATCGCGTGCCGCCTTGCCGCGCTACCTCAACATGTCCCTCGTGGAACGTTATTATCAGCTTGGCTTCATCACGGGCAAGCTGGCTGTCAATACGCGGTTCAGCGATCCGCGCCGTCTGAACCGGCTGCTGGTTGATTCAGCCTGGACCGGCGAGGAACTCGTGAGCTACCTCGAAAAATCCTGGCCGATGGAGAGTCCCATCGTGGTCGATGGTAATGGGCTCGCTGAGGGTGCCTGGATTGTGGATTGGGGCTCCATGGAGCCGGATCATCAGGGCGGGCTGACTCTCTATGCCCCCACCAACACCACCGGCGCAAAAATGTGGCTCGCCGGTAGCGACCTCAGCCGCGACTTCAACGCCTCCATCACCTTCCGCCTCGAAGAAGGACAGTTGGGCCTCTACTTTCGTTCCACGCCGGATGAGGAACGCTTCGTATATCTCGGCATCGATATTCAGCAGGGGGCGTGGTTGCGTCAGATGGCGGGCGTGGACGGCACCGAGCCGGATGTGAATGAGCCGCTGGTGGAGAGCGGTGTCTGGCTGCGGCAGAAACATGTTTCTTCGGATCGCTTCACGCTGGCTTCGTCCTCCCTGCGCACCGAGAAAAACACCTCGCATACGCTCGATGTATACATCCGCAACAATCTGCTCTATGCGCTGCTGGACGGACTCCCGCTGTTTTCGCAGCGCGTCGTGTTGCGGGGCAGTCAGAATCCGGGGTTGCTGGGCTTGAGCGTCTGGAGCCCGCAGAAAGGTCGCGCCCGCGTGAATATTCAGGATGTACATCTGCTGAATCAGCCCGCCTCGCTGGTTTTCTGGCAGGAACGTAGCCGACGTGAACCGCATGTCTTCCGCTGGATCAACGACAACGCCTATCGATTGACCGATATCAGCCCCGAGTGGCTCCGCCTGACCGAAGCCGGTGGGCAGGTCCGCAGCGAGCAGGATTTCAGCCTCTATCGACTGCTGGCCGACATCAACCATCTCCATCTATACCCCTGCGTGTTTGTGGATGGCTCGCAGGGCCTGCCTCGTCTTTCGCCTGTCCATCTCGCCGGCAAAGCTGAAGAGATGAAGGCCGATGGGCTCTACATCAATATGAGCGGCATGGAAGAGCCCAATATTTCCTCCATGGCGCTCTGGTTGCAGCAGTGCAGGTCGGAGTTGAAGACTCGTGGACTGCACATGCTGCTGAGCCTGCCGAAGGCGCTGGAAACCGTCGCGGCCGTTAATTCCATTCTAGCGGTGGTTCCCGGCGTCCAACTCGTGGTGGGAGAGGATTCTCAACTGAAGAATGAGAAAGGCGTGAATAGCGATCAGAAAATTGATGCCGTTGAGGTGCCGGAGGAAGAGGATGAAGAGTTGCCGCTCTTCTACATGATCAGCCAAGTGAACGCCCCCGAAAGCCGGGAGACACAGGCCGACCGCATCCGGCGCCTGGAGCAGTCCGGCTGGGCCTCTTACGATGAAAATGACTTTCCAAAGGCCCTCCAAGCCTGGCAGGAATGGTTGAAGGAAGACCCTGAAAATCCCCGGGCGCTCATGCTGCTCGGCGATGTCCAGTTAGCCATGGGGCACTGGCCGCAGGCTTTGGATTTTTACAACCGAAGCCTGAAGCTTGATCCGGGTCAGTTTTCTCTCGTCATCCGCCGCGCCGAAGTACTCGAAAAAATGGGAAGGCTCGATGAAGCCCGGGATTCGCTCAATCTCTATGCGCGGCTCTTTCCCGGAAATTCGCAGATACTGATGGCGCAAATTCAGTGGCTCCTGCGCAATCAGCGCGATGACGACGCCATGGAACTGATCAGCCAACTCCTCGAACGCCAGCCCGATAATCTGGAGGCCCAGGCCATCCGCTTGCGCTTCATGCAGTCGGATACCCCCGCCTACCGCGAGGCCATGCGACAATTGGCCCTCGCCGGCGACAAAGCCATGTTTCCCTCGGATTATGGAAACATTCTCTGGCGCAACGAGCTGTTGAGCCTGCCCTGGTCGGGTATCTTGCAGCGGCGCGTACTCAGCCTGTTTCCGGAGGATGACGAGGGTGCTGTGCCCGCGCCGTTCGATCGCCTGCTTCCGACGCCCGGCGTGGAACGTACCGACTTCGCGGGCGGGCTCCTGCGTGATCGCTGGATGATTTCCGGCGGAGGCTACACGGGCGTCCCCGGAAAAATACGGGTGCAGGCCGCCCCGGGAAACGGCGAACTTTCGTTGCAGTTACGAGGAAGCATACACCTGCAGAACGTATTTACGGAAGCAGATGTGCGCCCCGTCCGGGGCGATTGCTGGCTCTATGCGCGGCGCAATTCGCGCCATGCGGTGCGTTTTGGACTGAGCCAGAAAGGGGTGCTGCATTTGCAGGTCTGGCGCGATGGCATCATGCTCGATCAGCGGACGCAACCCTGGATGGGTGGCGACGACGTGGTCCGCCTTCGTCTCGTCGTGAACGCGCAGGGAGCGATGGGTTATGTGGATGGTCGGCCCGTCTCCGACAGCCGTCTTTTCGTGCCGCCGGAGATTCAATATGGCTGGTGCGGTGCCGCCGTGAACGATGAAGAACGCGGAACGGCCTCGGCTGACTTTCTCACCCTGGCGGCTGGTCCGCTGCCGCTGCGGGTGGCCTGGATGAATCCGGTGCCCGATGTGGCTTCCTTTGAAAAGGCGCTTGAAGCGTTGCGCACCTCCGTGGATCAATTCACCGTCTTCGCCCCGCAGTGCTTCGAGGCGGCTGGTGAAAATCTCTTCCGTTTGCGCAGCGATGCGGATATGCCGCTGCTGCGGCTTTTCACCTCCTACTACCGCGTCTGGTTCCTGCCTCTGGTCCGGCTGACTTCGCTGGATGGGGTTACCGCCGAGATACTCGAACGCCAGGTCAAGGCCCTCGGCAGTGATGGCTTCATTCTCCTGTTGGATCAGCCGCCCGAAGAGGAAGCGTTGACCCGTCTGGAATCGGGGCTGGCGTTCAGCCCGGTGCGAATCCTTGTGGCTGCCATGGAGGGGGTCTCCATACGCGTTCGCGGGCTGGCCCTCGGGCGCGATCTGGTCAATACTCGCAGCGGCGATGTACTCCTGCCCATCGGCACCCCGGACCAACTTGAAGACGCCCCGGGCGACCCCGCATTGCAGAGTCCGCTCGCCGTAGTCTATTGATCGGCTGGCTGCAATCCGGATGTCAGAAGCCAGAAGACAGAAGTCGGGCGGGAGGGGAGAATTCACCGCAAAGAGCGCACAGAACGCATAGAAATAAGGAGAGCTTTTAGAGGGATGCTGTCCTCAGCGTCCTTTTATTTGATAAACTATTCCTCCTGCAAATCCCGTGTTCTCCAGCGAAGCGGGTGGTGAAGAATCTTTACCTCTCTTTCTTTGCGCTTCCCATACTTTACGAGAGAATGCCCCCCTCTGGATTAGTGAAAACGAGTGTCGATTAGTGGGTTTCCCCGGACCTTTACGCCCCTTGCGCTCTTTCGCGGCCAATCACCGTGTTAATTCCGGGTTTTTGCGGAGAACTTAGAAGGTGAGTTCGAGGCCGGCTTCCAGGTTGAATTCGTTGTAATTGGGCAACTTGTTGTAAGAGGAGTTGAGGCGGGCCTTGAGGAGTTCGCGGATGGGGATGCGCAGGGAAATCGACGCGCCGATGACGGGTTCCCAGTTTTGCTCAGGCTCTTCGGGGAGAGCGGTCCAGTTATCGCGTTTGGCAATTTCGATGTTGCGGCTGTAGGCTTCTTTGTCCTCGGGTCGCACGGATTCTCGTCCGCGCCCGTAACGTAGACTGAGGTCGTAGTAGTTGTTGAGGTAGGTGCCTTTAAAACCGACTTCAGCGAAGTAGCGGTTGAGTTCGTAGGGGGTCCAGTAGGCTTCGCGGTCTTCATCGGACGTGACGTAGGCATAATTCAGGCCGATGTTCATGCCGGTGCGCTCCCAGATGGTCCAGGAAGTCCCAGCGCGAAGGTGGTCGCGATCATTGCTGTCGCTGAAATCATAGTGCGCGGCGGCGAGGGTGGCGTTCCACCAGTCCTGCAGGTGGATCACGGAGTAGCCGAGTGGCGCGTTGTAGCGGACGTTCTGATAGACGGCGAGGGCGGAGGGGACCATGTCGTGCTCGAAACGGAGCATGACATCCACGAAAAGGATAGGACGAAACTGGGTTTCAAGTGAGTAGGCGGCTTCGTTGTGGGAGGCGTCGCCGGAAAAATCGCGCAGAGTGAGGTCCCCGGCGAGACTGATGCCGTTGGAAAATTTGTAGAAGGCTTTGGCGCCCGCGTTTTTCTCATCGACTTTGAGGGTCCGGCCCTCGGCCTCGGCGACGTCGTTGCTGGTGGCATCTTGCTTGAGCTGTCCAATGCCTGCGTGTACGCCGAGTTTGAGCGCTGGCGTCAGGTTCGCGCCGCCTTCAACGGAAAAGCCCCAATTTTTGCGGGTCTGGTTATCGCGGAAGTAACTTGCAGAAACGTCGAGGTAGGGTTTGCGCAGGTCCATATCCCAGAAACGGGTGTTTTCCTGAATAGCCATAGGAGCGGTGGACCCGGCTTGCCCGGCGAGGCGTGAGCGGACGTATTTGGAGACCTTGTCGTACGAGGTATCGGGGTAGCCGTCTTCCTTCAGTTTTTTCAGCATTTCCAGGGCGAGATGCGGCTTGCCTTCGAGGGCGGCGAATTCGGCACGCATACGCCGTGCGAGAAAGACGGGATGATTCTCATAGAGCATTTCCACGAGATTGGAGCCAGCCATCCAGTTGTCGGGTTCGGTGCGTTGATAAAGGAGGGGGTTGTCGCCCGCGACGGCATAGCCGAAGCTACTCTGAATAAAGCCGACGTCATAGGTCTCGGCGGCGTTTGCAAGCACCGTTTGGATGGGGTTTTTGACGTTGATGGTGTCTTCCTGGCCGATGTCGCCGAAGGGATAGGATACGAAATTAAATGGTCCGCCGAGTTCCTGCCGGAGGATGCGTTGGCTTTCCTCGAAGTCGCGTTTGACTCGCTCGTGATATTCATCGGGGGTTTCGAGGCGTTGGAATTCGGGCAGCCAGATGCGGTTGGGCAGGTTGTGCCAGAGGGTTCCGTCTTCATTGACGGGCGAGAGAATGGCGGCATTGAGGAGATGACTTCCGTATTCCCAGCGTCCGGTCTGTTTGTACTCGCGAAGCTGCTCCCAGGTGCAGATGAAGGAATGGTGTTGCAGGATATAGCCCACGGGAATGTGCATGGTGAATACAAGGCCGAGTTCTTGTGCGATCTGGGTGCCGTAGCGCATGGAGTCGCGGCGGGCGTCGTCGAAGTTGACCTGCACGCGAATTTTTGGATGGTGGTCGGGCACGTTGCTTTCGGGTGGCATGATCTGGGCTGGGCCGAGTTCGTTCCGCAGGGTTTCGGCACGCACGAATTCCACGCCGGCGCCCATCAGGGCCTGCATGTGGTCGCGGAAACGATCCACATAGAGCGCGTCGGCAAAGTAGGGGCTGGGGGTGAGACCGTGGTAGAGCAGGCAGGCCACGGCACCGCGTGCCCCGGCGGCTTCCAGTTGGTCAAGCGCGGCCCGTGCGGCATAATAATCGGTGCGAGCGGCCTGGAGACGGGCTTCATGGTAATAGAGGTATGGGTCCATTGGATTGAATGTGGCCAGGCCGGCCAATTGAATGCGTGCCTTGGCAAAATCTTTTTTGGCCACATAAACCTCGAAGAGGCCGCGGTACGCGCGGCGGTTGTAAGGGTTCAGGCGCTCGATCACGTAGTTGAAATAGTCGATGGCCCTGTCGAGTTGGCCGTCGAGGGTACACAGTTCGCCCATGAGCAGGCGGGCATCCGCCGAGGTGGGAAATTCATCGACACGTTCCTGGGTGTGGCTTATGGCCTCTTCGAGTCCATAGCGTGCGGGGTCCAATTGAAAGAGCTTAATGAGCAAGCGAATCAGGCGTACGCGCACCCGCTCCCGCTCAGCGGGGGTTTTCTGCATTTCCATGAGGCGGCGCAGGGGGTCGAGGGCTTGTGCCGGATCGTCGGAAAGTTCGGCAGCGGCAATGGCCACTTCGAGCGTGCGCAGGTCTTCCGGATGTTGTTCGATTATTTCGGAGGCCTGCTCAAGGGCGCCTTCGCGGTTTCCGGTGTGCAATTCGCAGAGGGCCAGTTGACCGGCGTATTCCTGGTTGTCCGGCTCGGCTTCGAGAAGGCTCTGCCAGATGGGCAGGGCCTTGGCATACTGCCAGTCGGCGGTGCAGGCACGGGCGAGTTCGAGTTGTACGGTGGGATCATCCGGACGCAGCTCAAGGGTCTTTTCAAAGAGGCCGATGGACTCGGGGAACTCGCTATTCCAGCGGAGGACGCGTGCGAGATAATAGAGGGTATCGGGCTGATCGGGGTCGATGCGCAGACTCTCGCGCAGATAGCCGATGGTCTGGCGCAAACCATTGGTTTCAGCGGAGGCCCGTGCCAGCAGATTGCAGGCCAGGGGGAGGTTGGGATTGATGAAACGCAGTTTTTCCCAGAGGGCGATGGCTTTCTGCTGCTGGCCGGTCCGCCAGTAAGCCCAGCCGAGCATTTCCCAAGCCTTGTGCTGCGAGGGGTCGCGCTGGATGATGGCCTCGAGTGACGCGATGGCAGCGGGATAGTTGTTGCTGTCGATGTTTGACTGAATGGCCTGAAATTCAAGCACGATCGGCACGGACGTGGGTTCGGGATCGGCGGAACGCGCCGTTGCCGCGTACCACGCGCTTATCGCCACCAACAGAAAGAGGACGAGAGAATGGGGTGAATAGTCCAGCCGGATGGAAGCATCTTTCATGGCGACGTTCTCCTCCAAATACGTTTTAATTCACCCGCGCGTATCCGCCCGGTGGAAAAACTCAATCAGCAACGGGGATAAGGATGAAGACGCAACGCCCTGATGTAAAGATCAATCAGTGTGCGGGCGTGTTGGTGAATTCCTGCGGAATTTTTTCGTGAGCCTTGCGTCCGTAGACCTTTTCGTAGGCCTTGCACTGAGGACAGATGGCGCCCTCGATTTTTTTCACGAACCAGAAAAAGAAACCGCGCTGTTTCTTGCGGGCGTGATTGCAGGCGGGACATGTCAGACAGCCCTCGGCCAGCTTGCGGTCGCGATCGGTAATGGCTTCATTCATGATACACCCCTCCGGTAACGTGTTTTCATTCGTGGAAACTATGCAGAGAATGCGGGGGAAGGGCGGGGATGTAAAGGCGAATCGAGCCGACAAGAAGTCCCCGCCGACAGTGTAATGATTGGAACGTTTTTTGATGGGTGGTTTGGAGTGGCGCATGAGCCGCGTGCCCTCCGTATATTCCTAAACCACGGATTGCTTGGATAACACGGACCTGTTCAATCCATCCGTATAATGTGTAAGCTATTCCGACAACACGAATGTTCGAGCATTGCCAAAGGTGCGATTGAGCCACACGAGAGCGTTTGTTCCGTCTGCGTAGCTGCGGTAGTCCGTATGCTGGATGAGATTTGTGCCATCCATGGAGAGCCTCATGCTTTCCGCATCCCAGTTCTCGATCTCGAAAACCGGGTTAATGACGGTGCTCGTGAAGGCGGATGGATCAATCTCGAAATGACAACGGTTGACAGCACCCGTACGCTCGAACATCAACGATCGTTGCTGATAATCGATGCCGCGGAATACGGAATTCGAACCCAGGATTGTGATTGCGCCGGGATAAAGCCATGACTTCACTTTAGCGCGAATGCCCGGAAGGTCATTGGCATCATGAAGTCCGACGAGCGAAGTCCAGTCCCTGTATTTTCTGCCCCGCTCATCCAGCTTGTAATTGTTTGTCCATTCGGCATGCCCGAAATAGGCGCTGATGCCCATGAGGCTGGCGTGCGACACCTCTGCCGGCCAGGTCCCTACCGTGTAATTATCTTCTTCGTACGGCTCCAGTCCTACGGGCCAATGCGACATCGCGAACGACGGGTTATGCCATGCAATGTCGGTGGTCAGTTTGTATCCGGAATAGGTATTCGTGATATCTCCGCCATGCGAAAAGGCGGCAAAAGCATCCATGCCGTCCGTGAAATGCGTCATGATGATAAACTGATTCCACTCGTTGACTTTGTCTTTGTACGATTGGGTCACGGGGGGGAAGAATTTATCTGTAGTCCCTTCCAGGTTCATGATCGTTAAAGCGGGGCTAGCCGTGTGATTGTCGGGATCGCTCGTTGAGTCCGCGATCACCATCAACTCGGCCACCTCGTTCCACTGCCGGAAATCGGTATCGAGCTTAGGTGTATAAAGAATGTGACGAACAGCCGACCCGTCCGGGTACAGCGTCCAGTATTCATCGCCCTCGGGCAATTGCGTCCCCTGATCGTCGTCCGGCACCTTGTAGTCCGGATTACATAGCACGTATTCCCAGTGGATGACCTTCCGAACCGGGTTGTCTTCAAGGACTTCCACCTGTGTCCAGCGATGCATACGATCCGACATGGGTTCGTGACAACCTCGATTATCGCCTCCCCACGTCTCACAGAACTCATAGGAGTAATGGAGCTGATCACTCAAATGCCATGACGGGACGTAGTTGAAACGCGACCAGAATACGAATTTCCGGTCCTGATCGCTGTACGGGAACTCATCACCGAACGTAACGACCAAAGCATCACCTGCATAGCCTGACCAGTTGTACTCACGTTCCGAGAGTTGGAACCCCATCCATCGATCATCCCGGTCATTCTCCTGCTTGCGCGTCACGGTCAGGTTATCGAAATCAACCGATGCTGAGCCCCCGTCTTCCGCGTCAGCGTACAGAACCACGCAATATGCTTGCGTGTCACTGCCCCAACAGTGCGATGGTGCCAGTTCTACCCAGCCGTCCGCCCACTCGCCGCGTATCTCCTTCCCGACGGAGTAGTAATAATGGAAGAAATCCGCTCGATCATCTCTGAAAATGCGAAGCCTCTTTGTCGTCCCTTCAAAAGGAGATGAATATCGGTTGGTCACCGTGTGCGAGTAACGAGCCAGGCGTTGCGTCGAACTCAGCAGTCCCGTATTATCGAGCACATCATCCACACCGCTCTGCCTGTCACGGAGACTGATGACGACGTCACCCACCCCGTTCGTTCCGATCCGGATCAATGTGAAGTTATTGGTGTCAGGGGCACCGTTGTTGACTTGGATCAAACCCAGGCCGCCGGCCAGGTTATTCGTGAACTCAACCTCCACCACAAAGTGGCCCTGCATCGAGGTCCCGTGATAGGTGCCATACCTCGCACCCGCCTGTCCCGCCTGAACCTGCATGCGCCCTGACGTCACGATATGATTGCCGCCGCTACCCCCTGCCAAATACACGCTATGCCAGTTCGTCGACAACGCATCAAACGTATCCGAGAGCAGAATCTTGTTTCCGTCTTCGTCTTCTTCCAGCGGTGGATTGCTATTGGAATCGCCTGTCAGCGCATCTGTCCGGCCGTCGTGGTCGGTGTCCACTGCACCGGCTGGATCCAGGGGGAAAGCATCGGGTCCCGGTGAGAGCACCCAGCCGGGCGGCACGTTTGGCCCGTCTGAAACGCCGTCACCGTCTGTATCGGGGTGCCAGGGATTGGATGAACCTCCGATGGGATCATGCCGCGCGAAGTTCGGACTGTTGTACTCTTCGAGATTGGTTTTGCCATCCCCGTCGAAGTCTTCGTCACCATCCCGCAAACCGTTAGAATCTGTATCCTTCAAGTCCGGATCGGTCCCCAGCACGACCGCCTCGAATCCGTCGCTTAACCCGTCCCCGTCGCGATCGTCAGCCAGTCCCGCGTGATAGTAGCCTCGATCAAGGTTCCTGCCCCAGCCATGCAAAGCGTTCGTCCACGCAAGCCATCCCTGGCTATGCCCATCGATATGCGTCTCCGCCACGACCCATGGGTGAGCCTCCGCTATGTCAGGCGTGAAATAGAACTCGTAGTCATTCGTAGCTGTGATACCGGAGAGAATAATGGGCAAGGCAGGATTTTCCACCACCGTGAGATCGATAGCCCGCACGGGACAGGAAAACAGGGCTAAGGCCGACATCGAGGCCAGAAATATAGAAAGACGTCTTATATCTAATTTAAAACACATCAAAACTCCTTAAACAACAGGTTGCGCAAGCGTTTGCTATTATACACGGGGCTTGACCGCTCGTTAAACCATGTGGACCACCTATTTTACCTTCAACAACGGGTTATCCATGGTTGTGGTTATGCTGCTCTGCGCTCATTGCGGCCTTTGCGAGAGAATCTCTCCCCTTTTGGATTAGTGCCGGTTAGTGTCAATTAGTGGTTTGATTTTTCACCACCCGCTTACGCTGAAGTGCACGGAAAACTTGGAGCAGCATAGCCGCAACCAAACCAATTATTTCAACCACGGATGACACGGATTATACGGATATATATCAGTGATATCAGTGCAATCCTTGGTTAACGGTTGCGTAAAAAATCACAACTATGAGAGATAGTAGTACGGAGAAGGAAGAGGTTTTCACACAAAGACACAAAGGGGGAAGAGATCATTGACTGGAGGGCGTCGGGCTCCGACGCCTTGGGCGCGAGAAGTCACTCCGGCGTAGGGATGCTTTGACGCCTTGGCGCGCGAGCCGCACGCCGTCCAGGGAAGAGGGAAAAGGTACAGCATCCGCTACGAGGTGAATGAAGTGGCGTGGACTTCCAGTCCGCGATCGTTTCAACCGGCCATTCCAAGAAATGGAAAGCCCATGCACCTGTGTTGCACCCTCATAAAGACTGATTGAAAACGCTCCGCTTAATTTTTAAGGGCTGTATCCATTTAGAGGTTCTTTGACGGTTTGAAAGAAGCATTGGTCG